>NZ_JAWORD010000036.1:0-30725 GCF_033337665.1 Vibrio sp. Vb2960
GTAGAAATGGTAATGCCAGGCGACAACGTACAGATGACTGTAGAGCTAATCGCACCAATCGCAATGGACGAAGGTCTACGTTTCGCGATCCGTGAAGGTGGCCGTACAGTAGGTGCTGGTGTTGTTGCTAAGATCTTCGACTAATTCATAGCGAATTAGCGATGCTTTCGGAAAATCTTGAATTAGATTTGACGAACCAGTAGCAAAAAGGGCATCATTTGATGCCCTTTTTCTGCACTCAACATTATTTTTGCTGTTTTCTTGTTCAGAAGTGGGTTGGGCGCAGAGCAAGATTAAGCAAAGAGGCTTAATCTTAAGAAGAGTACGCTGATTTTTTCAGCGATATGGAGTTTGCCCTGCAACAGCGGGGTTGTTGTCGTCTATATTAAGACTTGTAACAGGTTGGTTTTATGAAAGCAAATAATGCTGAAACTCCTGATAGCTCAAACGCAGCAGATACGTTTAAGTGGGTAGCCGCTTTCGTATTGGCAGCTGCCGCTGTTGTGGGTAATTACCTGTATGGTGAAATGTCTGTAGTGGTTCGTGCTGCAGGCGTTGTTGTTCTTATTGCAGCTGCCTTAGGCGTTGCAGCAACAACGACTAAAGGTAAAGCAGCGATCAGTTTTGCAAAAGAATCTCGTATGGAAGTACGTAAAGTTGTTTGGCCTACTCGCCAAGAAACCATGCAAACAACACTGATCGTTTTAGCTGTAAGTATTGTAATGGCTCTAGTGCTATGGGGTATTGACGGAATTATGGTTCGTCTAGTAGCTCTAGCAACTGGGGTATAGAGGGTTTTTATTCATGAGTGAAGCTCCAAAAAAACGCTGGTATGTGGTTCAAGCCTTCTCTGGATTTGAAGGTCGTGTAGCTCAATCTCTGCGCGAGCATATCAAAATGCACGGCATGGAAGAGCTATTCGGTGAAGTGCTGGTTCCTACTGAAGAAGTAGTGGAAATGCGCGCGGGTCAGCGTCGCAAATCTGAGCGTAAGTTCTTCCCAGGTTACGTCCTTGTTCAGATGATTATGAACGATGAATCATGGCACCTAGTACGCAGTGTGCCGCGTGTCATGGGCTTCATTGGTGGTACCTCAGACCGTCCGGCACCTATCACGGATAAAGAGGCTGACGCGATTCTTAATCGTCTTGAGAAAGCGAGTGAAGCGCCTCGTCCGCGTACAATGTACGAAGCGGGTGAAGTGGTACGTGTTAACGAAGGTCCATTTGCTGACTTCAACGGTACTGTTGAAGAAGTGGATTACGAGAAGAGCCGCCTGAAAGTGTCTGTATCGATCTTTGGTCGTGCGACACCAGTTGAGCTTGAATTTGGTCAGGTTGAAAAGCTGGACTAAGACTCTTCGTTAAAGAGTATAAAAAATCACCTTTTTAGGGTTGTATAAGGCGCGGATTATGACTATAATTTCGCGCCTTTTTACTTCAAGTGAAGTAAAAAGTTTCTTACACAAACGGGGAGCTGATCCGCGATTAGCGTTTGTACCCAAACTTAGGAATTATCATGGCTAAGAAAGTTGAAGCTTACATCAAGCTACAAGTTGCTGCTGGTATGGCTAACCCTAGTCCACCAGTAGGTCCTGCACTAGGTCAACACGGTGTGAACATCATGGAATTCTGTAAAGCGTTCAACGCAAAAACAGAATCTATTGAGAAAGGTCTACCAACTCCAGTAGTTATCACAGTATACAGCGACCGTTCTTTCACGTTCGTAACTAAGACTCCACCTGCTGCTGTTCTTCTTAAGAAAGCTGCTGGCGTTAAGTCTGGTTCAGGTCGTCCAAACACTGAAAAAGTTGGTACTGTAACTGACGCTCAAATCCAAGAAATCGCAGAAACTAAAGCTGCTGATATGACTGGTGCTGACATCGAAGCGATGAAGCGTTCTATCGCTGGTACTGCTCGTTCAATGGGCCTAGTGGTAGAGGGTTAATAAGATGGCAAAACTAACTAAGCGCATGCGCGTAATCCGCGAAAAAGTTGACGTAACTAAAGAATACGAAATCAACGAAGCTGTTGCTCTTCTTCAAGAACTAGCGACTGCTAAATTCGTTGAGTCTGTAGACGTTGCTGTTAACCTAGGCATTGATGCTCGTAAATCTGACCAGAACGTACGTGGTGCAACTGTACTACCTCACGGTACTGGCCGCGAAATCCGCGTTGCAGTGTTCACTCAAGGTGCTAACGCTGAAGCAGCTAAAGAAGCTGGCGCAGACATCGTAGGTATGGAAGATCTTGCTGAGCAAGTTAAGAAAGGCGAAATGAACTTTGACGTAGTTGTTGCTTCTCCAGATGCAATGCGCGTTGTAGGTCAACTAGGTACTATCCTAGGTCCTCGCGGTCTTATGCCAAACCCTAAAGTTGGTACTGTAACTCCTAACGTTGCTGAAGCAGTTAAAAACGCTAAAGCTGGTCAGGTTCGTTACCGTAACGACAAAAACGGCATCATCCACACTACTATCGGTAAAGCAAACTTCTCTGCTGAGCAGATCAAAGAGAACCTAGAAGCACTTCTAGTTGCTCTGAAGAAAGCTAAGCCATCTTCAGCGAAAGGTACTTTCCTGAAGAAAGTAAGCATCTCTACTACTATGGGTGCTGGTGTTGCTGTTGATCAGGCTAGCCTGAACACTCAAGCATAATTTATTTGCTTAGGCGCAAAATTAGTGTATAATTTTGCGCCTAATATTTGTGGTTGGGGCTGAACTTTGGTTCTTTGAACTGTCTCCTAGTTCGAAATGAATTAAGACCCAGTCTCCGTCCAAGACCGTAGGTGTTTGTGTAAAAGCAAACTTAATTATCCTACGTAGATGGTGCCCGAACTGACAGAAAGCTCTATGTAATATAGTTAACTTTCTTCTGGGGAAGCACCTCAATAGCTCTCACTGTCGTGATGATAGTGAGTGGTGTAACGACAACCAGGAGTAAATCCAAGATGGCTTTAAACCTTCAAGACAAAAAAGCAATTGTTGCTGAAGTCAACGAAGCTGCCAGTGGTGCACTTTCTGCAGTTGTAGCTGATTCTCGTGGCGTTCAAGTTGGCGCGATGACTTCTCTACGTAAACAAGCTCGTGAAGCTGGCGTTTACATGAGAGTTGTTCGTAACACTCTTGCTCGTCGTGCGGTTGAAGGTACTGAGTACGAGTGTCTAACTGACACTTTCACTGGTCCTACTCTAATCGCATTCTCTAATGAGCACCCAGGTGCTGCAGCGCGTCTTTTCAAAGACTTCGCTAAAGAGAACAAAGATTTCGAGATCAAAGCTGCTGCATTTGAAGGCGCTTTAACTGACGCTGAAGTACTAGCAACACTACCAACTTACGACGAAGCAATTGCACGCCTAATGATGTGCATGAAAGAAGCTTCGGCTGGCAAGCTGGCGCGTACTATCGCAGCTATCCGCGATCAAAAACAAGAAGCAGCGGCATAAGCCTTGCTTTTTACTGGTTGCTTAATAAACTTATTGTTGACTTAAAAGAGAATTGTTATGTCTATTACTAACGAGCAAATCCTAGACGCAGTTGCAGAAATGTCTGTAATGCAAGTTGTTGAACTAATCGAAGCAATGGAAGAGAAATTCGGTGTTTCTGCTGCTGCTGCTGTTGTAGCTGGCGGCGCTGCTGCAGGCGAAGCTGCTGCTGAGCAAACTGAATTCGACGTAATCCTAGAAGCTGCTGGCGGTAACAAAGTTGCTGTAATCAAAGCAGTACGTGGCGCAACTGGCCTAGGTCTTAAAGAAGCTAAAGCTCTAGTAGACGGCGCTCCAGCACCTCTTAAAGAAGGTGTTGAGAAAGCAGAAGCTGAAGCTCTTAAAGCTCAGCTAGAAGAAGCTGGTGCAACTGTTGCTGTTAAGTAATTATTGCATAGTTTCTTAGCCTAACGGCTAATTGGCTGGTGGTTTTTTAACCACCGGCCTTTTTGCGCTGTAGGGTATAGGCGAATTTTCCCGCTGTTTAAGCGCCTGATATCCATGCAAAAAACATTTCATTCTTACGAAATGAAATGTCACTACAGTAAACAGCTATATTAGTCACTGTCCCTTACCCCCCTTAAGTAACTAGGAGCGGGCGGACAGTTTGGGTCACTTATCAGCGAGCTGAGGAACCCCATGGTTTACTCTTATACCGAGAAAAAGCGCATCCGTAAGGACTTTGGTACTCGTCCACAAGTTTTGGACATTCCATACCTGCTATCGATCCAGCTCGATTCGTTCGACAAATTTATCGAACAGGATCCTGAAGGTCAATACGGTCTTGAAGCCGCTTTCCGTTCTGTATTCCCGATTCAGAGCTACAACGGCAATTCTGAGCTGCAATACGTTAGCTACCGTCTTGGTGAGCCAGTTTTTGACGTTAAAGAATGTCAAATCCGCGGTGTAACTTACTCAAAGCCACTACGTGTAAAACTACGCCTAGTTATCTTTGATAAAGACGCGCCAGCAGGTACTGTAAAAGACATTAAAGAACAAGAAGTCTACATGGGTGAAATTCCGCTCATGACAGACAATGGTACCTTCGTAATCAACGGTACCGAGAGGGTTATCGTATCCCAGCTGCACCGAAGCCCAGGCGTGTTCTTCGACAGCGATAAGGGTAAGACCCACTCTTCAGGTAAAGTTTTATACAACGCACGTGTTATTCCTTACCGTGGTTCATGGCTTGATTTCGAGTTTGATCCTAAGGATAACTTGTACGTTCGTATCGACCGCCGTCGTAAGCTACCAGCATCGATCATCCTTCGAGCACTAGGTAAGTCGACAGAAGAAATCCTAGATATCTTCTTCGAGAAAGTGAACTTCGAAGTGAAAGACCAAACTCTATTGATGGAGTTGGTTCCGGATCGTCTACGTGGTGAAACTGCGTCATTCGACATCGAAGCAAATGGTAAAGTTTACGTTGAGCAGGGTCGTCGCGTAACAGCTCGTCATATCCGCCAACTAGAAAAAGATGGCGTTGATCACATCGAAGTACCAGTTGAGTACATCGTTGGTAAAGTTGCATCTAAAGATTACATCAATGAAGCAACTGGCGAGATCATTGTTAACGCTAACCAGGAAATCAGCCTGGAAGCATTAGCGAACCTATCTCAGGCAGGCCACAAAGCGCTAGAAGTTCTATTTACGAACGATCTAGACCACGGTCCATTCATGTCAGAAACATTACGTATCGACAGCACGGTTGATCGTATTTCTGCATTGGTAGAAATCTACCGCATGATGCGTCCTGGTGAGCCGCCAACAAAAGAAGCTGCAGAAGCTCTATTCGAAAGCCTATTCTTCTCTGAAGAGCGTTACGATCTATCGACTGTTGGTCGTATGAAGTTCAACAGCTCTATCGGCCGTGAAGATGCTCAAGAGCAAGGCACACTTGATGAAACTGATATCATCGAAGTGATGAAGAAGCTGATCGCGATCCGTAACGGTAAGGGCGAAGTGGACGATATCGACCACCTAGGCAACCGTCGTATCCGTTCTGTAGGCGAAATGGCTGAGAACCAGTTCCGTGTAGGTCTAGTACGTGTTGAGCGTGCAGTTAAAGAGCGTCTAAGCCTAGGCGATCTTGACGCAATCATGCCTCAAGACTTGATCAACGCGAAGCCAATTTCTGCGGCAGTTAAAGAATTCTTTGGCTCTTCACAGCTTTCGCAGTTCATGGACCAAAACAACCCGCTATCAGAAGTAACGCACAAGCGTCGTATTTCTGCATTGGGTCCTGGCGGTCTAACTCGTGAACGTGCTGGCTTCGAAGTACGTGACGTACACGTAACTCACTACGGTCGTCTATGTCCTATCGAAACGCCTGAAGGTCCAAACATCGGTCTGATCAACTCTCTATCTGCGTTTGCGCGTTGTAACGAGTACGGTTTCCTAGAGACACCATACCGTCGCGTTGTAGATGGCGTAGTAACAGACGAAGTAGATTACCTATCTGCAATCGAAGAAGGCCAATTCGTTATCGCACAGGCGAACGCTAAGCTAAACGAAGATGGTACTTTTGCAGATGAGCTGATCACAGCTCGTCAGAAAGGTGAATCTGGTCTACACCCTCGTGAGCACGCTCAGTACATGGACGTTGCGACAAACCAGGTTGTATCTATCGCTGCATCGCTTATCCCGTTCCTAGAACACGATGATGCGAACCGTGCATTGATGGGTGCGAACATGCAACGTCAGGCAGTTCCAACACTGAAAGCTGACAAACCGCTTGTTGGTACTGGTATTGAACGTAACGTAGCCGTTGACTCAGGTGTAACTGCAGTTGCTAAACGTGGTGGTGTAATCCAGTCAGTAGATGCTTCTCGTATCGTTGTTAAAGTTAACGAAGAAGAGCTAGTACCAGGTGAAGCTGGTATCGACATCTACAACCTGACTAAATACACACGTTCTAACCAGAACACATGTATTAACCAGCGCCCATGTGTGATGCCAGGTGAGCCTGTATCACGCGGTGACGTTCTTGCTGATGGTCCTTCAACAGACCTTGGTGAACTAGCGCTTGGTCAAAACATGCGTATCGCGTTCATGCCTTGGAACGGTTACAACTTCGAAGACTCGATCTTAGTATCTGAGCGCGTAGTTCAAGAAGACCGTTTCACGACTATCCACATCCAAGAACTGACTTGTGTGGCGCGTGATACTAAGCTTGGTTCTGAAGAGATCACAGCGGATATTCCAAACGTAGGTGAGTCTGCTCTGTCTAAACTAGACGAGTCAGGTATCGTTTACATCGGTGCTGAAGTTAAGGGTGGCGACATCCTAGTTGGTAAAGTTACACCTAAAGGTGAAACTCAGCTAACGCCTGAAGAGAAGCTACTACGTGCAATCTTCGGTGAAAAAGCATCTGACGTTAAAGATACTTCACTACGTGTACCTAACTCTGTATCAGGTACGATCATCGACGTTCAAGTCTTTACTCGCGATGGCGTAGAGAAAGACAAGCGTGCGCTTGAAATCGAACAGATGCAGCTTAAAGAAGCGAAGAAAGACCTAACTGAAGAATTCCAGATTCTTGAGGGCGGCCTTCTAAACCGTGTTAAAGCTGTATTGATTGAAGGCGGTTACTCTGAAGCGAAACTAGACACAACTGATCGTAAGAAGTGGCTAGAACTAACGCTAGAAGATGACGCACTACAAACTCAGCTTGAGCAACTTGCTGAGCAGTGGGATGAGCTAAAAGCTGACTTCGATAAGAAGTTCGAAACTAAGCGTCGTAAGATCACTCAAGGTGATGATTTAGCACCTGGCGTCCTGAAGATCGTTAAGGTTTACCTAGCGGTTAAACGTCGCATTCAGCCTGGTGATAAGATGGCGGGTCGTCACGGTAACAAGGGTGTAATCTCTAAGATCAACCCTGTTGAAGACATGCCATACGATGAGAAAGGTCAGCCTGTAGACATCGTACTTAACCCACTGGGTGTACCTTCGCGTATGAACATCGGTCAGATCCTAGAAGTACACTTAGGTCTGGCAGCGAAAGGTATCGGTGACAAGATCAACCAGATGGTTAAAGAGCAGCAAGAACTAGCGAAATTCCGCGAGTTCCTACAAAAAGTTTACGATCTAGGCGACACTCGCCAGAAAGTAGACATTGCTTCTCTATCTGATGATGAAGTGCGTACTCTGATCAAGAACTTGCGTGGCGGTCTACCAATCGCGACTCCTGTATTTGATGGCGCTCCAGAAGAGTCAATCAAAGCACTTCTTGAGCTAGCAGATCTACCAACATCAGGTCAGTTAACACTGTTTGATGGTCGCACAGGTGATGCGTTTGAGCGTCCTGTAACAGTTGGTTACATGTACATGCTGAAACTGAACCACCTTGTTGATGACAAGATGCACGCTCGTTCAACTGGTTCGTACAGCCTAGTAACTCAGCAGCCACTAGGTGGTAAAGCTCAGTTCGGTGGTCAGCGTTTCGGTGAGATGGAAGTATGGGCACTAGAAGCATACGGTGCTGCTTACACGCTACAAGAAATGCTAACGGTTAAGTCGGATGACGTTAACGGCCGTACTAAGATGTACAAGAACATCGTAGACGGTAACCACAGCATGGAACCTGGCATGCCAGAATCGTTCAACGTACTGTTGAAAGAGATCCGCTCGCTAGGTATCAACATCGAGCTAGAAGACGAAGAGTAATCCTTTTCTCTCTTGATGAAAGTCGAGAGAACCAAAGCGATTATTTGGAAGAAGGTGCTCACTTTAGCGAGTGAGCTCCTTTTAACTCCTTACAGGAGCTGATTGTGAAAGACTTATTAAACTTTCTAAAAGCACAGCATAAGACCGAAGAATTTGATGCAATCAAAATCGGTCTATCTTCACCAGACATGATCCGTTCATGGTCTTTCGGTGAAGTTAAAAAACCTGAAACGATCAACTATCGTACGTTCAAACCTGAACGCGATGGTCTGTTCTGTGCGCGTATCTTTGGTCCAGTTAAAGACTACGAATGTCTTTGTGGTAAGTATAAGCGCCTGAAGCACCGTGGTGTTATCTGTGAGAAGTGTGGTGTAGAAGTTACACAAACTAAAGTTCGTCGTGACCGTATGGGCCACATTGAACTGGCTTCACCAGTAGCTCACATCTGGTTCCTAAAATCGCTACCGTCTCGTATCGGTCTACTAATGGATATCCCTCTACGTGATATCGAACGCGTTCTGTACTTCGAAATGTACGTAGTAACAGAGCCTGGTATGACTGATCTAGAAAAAGGTCAGATGCTTACTGAAGAAGAGTATCTAGATCGTCTAGAAGAGTGGGGCGATGAGTTCACTGCTAAGATGGGTGCGGAAGCTATCAAGGACCTACTAGGTTCTATGGATATGCACGCTGAAGCAGAACAAATGCGTGAAGAGTTAGAGACAACAAACTCTGAAACTAAGCGTAAGAAAGTAACTAAGCGTCTTAAGCTGGTAGAAGCGTTCATCGCATCGGGTAACAACCCAGAGTGGATGATCCTAACTGTACTTCCAGTACTTCCGCCAGATCTACGTCCTCTAGTACCTCTAGATGGCGGTCGCTTTGCGACTTCTGATCTTAACGATCTATACCGTCGTGTGATCAACCGTAACAACCGTTTGAAGCGTCTTCTAGAGCTAGCTGCTCCGGACATCATCGTACGTAACGAAAAACGTATGCTGCAAGAGTCTGTTGATGCGCTACTAGATAACGGTCGTCGTGGTCGTGCGATCACAGGTTCTAACAAGCGTCCTCTGAAATCTCTTGCTGATATGATCAAGGGTAAACAAGGTCGCTTCCGTCAGAACCTTCTAGGTAAACGTGTAGACTACTCTGGCCGTTCTGTAATCACAGTAGGTCCATACCTTCGTCTACACCAGTGTGGTCTTCCTAAGAAGATGGCACTTGAGCTATTCAAACCATTCATCTACAGCAAGCTAGAGACTCGTGGTCTTGCGACTACAATCAAAGCTGCTAAGAAAATGGTAGAGCGTGAAGAAGCGGTCGTTTGGGATATCCTAGACGAAGTAATCCGTGAACACCCAGTACTATTGAACCGTGCACCTACACTTCACCGTCTAGGTATCCAGGCGTTCGAACCAGTACTGATCGAAGGTAAAGCGATTCAGCTACACCCACTTGTATGTGCGGCGTACAACGCGGACTTCGATGGTGACCAAATGGCGGTTCACGTACCTCTAACTCTAGAGGCACAGCTTGAAGCTCGTACTCTGATGATGTCGACAAACAACATTCTGTCGCCAGCGTCAGGTGATCCGATCATCGTACCTTCTCAGGACGTTGTATTGGGTCTGTACTACATGACTCGTGAAAAGATCAACGTGAAAGGTGAAGGCATGTACCTTTCTGGCCCAGAAGAGGCTGAGAAAGCATACCGCACTAAACAAGCTGAGCTTCACGCACGCGTTAAAGTACGTATTACAGAAACAGTTGTAGACGAAGACGGCAACAGCACTACAGAAACCAAGATGGTAGACACCACCGTTGGTCGTGCAATGCTATGGCAAATCGTGCCAGCTGGTCTACCTTACAGCATCGTTAACCAAAAGCTAGGTAAGAAGCAAATCTCTAACCTACTTAACGAGGCGTACCGTAAACTAGGTCTGAAAGACACAGTAATCTTCGCTGACCAAATCATGTACACAGGTTTCGCATACGCGGCACTTTCTGGTGTATCTGTTGGTATCGACGATATGGTTGTACCAGCAGCTAAGTACACTGAAATCGCAGAAGCGGAAGAAGAAGTACGTGAAATCCAGGAACAGTACCAATCAGGTCTTGTTACTGCGGGCGAACGCTACAACAAAGTTATCGATATCTGGGCATCGACCAACGACCGTGTTGCGAAAGCAATGATGGAAAACCTTTCTTCTGAAACGGTAGTTAACCGTGACGGTGAAGAGGAACAGCAAGAGTCATTCAACAGCATCTATATGATGGCGGACTCGGGCGCTCGTGGTTCTGCAGCACAGATTCGTCAGCTTGCGGGTATGCGTGGTCTGATGGCGCGTCCAGATGGTTCAATCATCGAAACGCCGATCACAGCTAACTTTAAAGAAGGTCTAAACGTACTTCAGTACTTTATCTCAACGCACGGTGCTCGTAAGGGTCTTGCGGATACGGCACTGAAAACAGCGAACTCGGGTTACCTAACTCGTCGTCTAGTAGACGTTGCTCAAGACGTTGTTGTAACTGAACATGACTGTGGCACTCACGAAGGTGTCGACATGATGCCTCACATCGAGGGTGGTGATGTTAAAGTTGCACTTTCTGAGCTTGCTCTTGGTCGTGTTGTTGCTGAAGACGTACTAAAACCTGGCACTGAAGACGTTCTTATTCCACGTAACACCCTGATCGATGAGAAGTGGTGTCAAATCATGGAAGAGAACTCAGTAGACAGCATGAAAGTGCGCTCTGTAGTAACGTGTGATTCTGACTTCGGTTGTTGTGCACAATGTTACGGTCGTGACCTAGCACGTGGTCACCTAGTGAACCAAGGTGAAGCAGTGGGTGTTATTGCTGCTCAGTCTATCGGTGAGCCAGGTACACAGCTAACGATGCGTACGTTCCACATCGGTGGTGCGGCATCGACAGCAGCGGCAGAGAACAGTGTTCAAGTTAAGAACAACGGTTCTATCAAGCTACACAACGCTAAATCTGTATTGGCTGATGACGGTAAGATCGTTATCACTTCTCGTGCGACAGAGTTAACTATCGTTGATGAGTTTGGTCGTACTAAAGAGAAGCACAAACTGCCTTACGGTACGCTACTAAGCAAAGGCGATGGTGATACAGTTCAAGCTGGCGAAACAGTTGCAAACTGGGAAGCGCACACACTACCTATCATTACTGAGGTAGCAGGTCGCATCCAGTTCGTAGATATGATCGACGGCGTAACAGTATCTCGTCAAACTGATGACCTAACTGGTCTATCTTCAAGCGAAGTAACTGACCCAGCAGCTCGCCCTTCAGCAGGTAAAGATATGCGTCCAGCTATCAAACTTGTTGACGAGCAAGGTAACGATGTAATGATCCCTGGTACTGATATGCCAGCTCACTACTTCCTACCTGGTAAAGCGATTGTGAACATCGAAGATGGCGCAGCAGTAGGTGTTGGTGCAACACTAGCACGTATTCCTCAGAAGTCTGGCGGTAACAAAGATATCACCGGTGGTCTTCCACGAGTTGCTGACCTATTTGAAGCACGTAAGCCGAAAGAGCCTGCAATCCTTGCTGAGCACACAGGTACTGTGAGCTTTGGTAAAGAGACGAAAGGTAAACGTCGCCTAGTGATCACACGTGAAAGCGGTGAAGCTTACGAAGAGATGATTCCTAAGCATCGTCAGTTGAACGTATTCGAAGGTGAAAAAGTTGAACGTGGTGATGTGATCGCAGATGGTCCAGAGTCTCCACATGACATCCTACGTCTACGTGGTGTACACGCGGTAACGCAGTACATTGCTAACGAAGTACAGGAAGTTTACCGTCTACAAGGCGTTAAGATTAACGATAAGCACATTGAAACTATCGTTCGTCAGATGCTGCGTAAGTGTACTATTACTCACTCTGGTGACTCTGAGTTCCTACCTGGTGAGCAGATTGAATACTCACAAGTTAAGATTGCTAACCGTAACCTAGAAGCTGAAGGCAAAGAGCCTGCACGTTTCGAACGTGAACTACTAGGTATTACTAAAGCATCTCTAGCGACTGAGTCGTTCATCTCTGCGGCATCGTTCCAGGAGACAACTCGCGTACTAACAGAAGCTGCGGTTTCTGGTAAGCGTGATGACCTACGTGGTCTGAAAGAGAACGTAATTGTTGGTCGTCTGATCCCAGCTGGTACTGGTTTCGCATACCACCAAGAGCGTCAAGCTAAACGTTCTGAAGCGCAAGATGGTCCTTCTGCTGAGCAAGCAACGGATAACCTAGCGGCACTTCTAAACGCTGGTTTCTCTTCTGAAGAGTAAGTCATATAACGAGTAATCGTTAAAAGCTTAAGAAAAAGGCACCTTCGGGTGCCTTTTTAGTTTTTATACTACTTTGTTCTTCCGGTGGGATTTTCGATAAAGCTAGAAACAAAAAAGACCGACGATGATCGTCAGTCTTTTCTCTCACTCTATTTCTGAATGTTTGCAAATACTAAGCTCCAGGTGGCATAGACAGGCTTTCTGCGATTTGCTGTATCAGATAGTCCTCGACTTCAAAGCGAGTCTCAAGAATTTCCCCAATGAGACACATATCAGAATCGAAATCATTTAATTCATCATCTTCAGTCACTTCTGAGTACTTATCGTTAAAGTTCAATAATGGTTCAGTCGTTAGAACAATTTGACCATAGGTTTGATTGATCTCATTAGTCACGACAAAGCCGGTTGCTTTCCAACGGTCCATAACCATGTCATAAATTTTAAAGTGGCCTTCGGAGATGTAATCAACGAGGTGCTGACAGAAATCCTGCAGTTCGGAAGGAGATGGGAGTTCAATAACATTGGTTTTCGAACAAGGTTGCAGCGCTGCAAGCTTACAATATTCAACAATCAGGGATTGTCGTGTCTCTAACCAGTGATCAATGACATCACTTGAGCCACCCCACTGGTCTTGTGTTTGTTTGAATTTTCTTAGCATGACCATGCCCTCATGATCTGATCGCCCATCGGCGAACGTATCCTTTGCAAAGCAAAGTTAGTAAAGTTATTACAAACTCTTGTCCTTACTAGAATTTAGAGTGCACATTTACTTAACGATAAACTCTAGTATGAAATTAGATTGCCAGTAAAATGAACGAACTTCAAGCAAAGGGATGGTGTAATGTTAAGAAAAGGTGATGTTAACCGCGCGATAAATGCATACTGGTGTGTTGTTGCAGGAAGTGAAATTTGGCTGGTGGATGGTGCTGTGCCCTTCGGGTCTGCAGAGCAGTTATCACTGCCAGTAACGAGTGCAAGACCCATTGGTGAGTATTCTGGTTCGCCCGTCATGTGGCTTAACTTGGCCGATTTAGAGCATGATCTACCTTTAGTATCCCTGCGTGACTGCCTGCATTTTCCTGAGCCATTATTTATGTTGTTAAGTAAAGCTGTGCAATATGGGCACATGACGCAAAGTTTGCGCTTTTGTCCACAGTGCGGAGGAAGAAACTTTCTTAATAATAACCAGTTAGCCATGCAGTGTGGTGAATGTCGCACCCTTCATTATCCTAGAATATTTCCGTGTATTATCGTTGCTGTACGTAAAGAAAATCAGATCTTATTAGCCCAACATCCAAGGCATCGAAATGGTATGTATACGGTTATTGCGGGTTTTCTAGAAGTCGGTGAGACATTAGAAGAGTGCGTGGCTCGAGAAATTCATGAAGAAACGGGAATTCTCGTTAAAAATATTCGTTACTTTGGCAGCCAGCCTTGGGCTTTCCCATCCAGTATGATGATGGGGTTTTTAGCTGATTATGAATCCGGAGAGTTAAGCCCAGACTACACTGAGCTGTCTGATGCACAATGGTTTGGTATCGACGAGATGCCGCCTGTTGCGCCTAAAGGAACGATTGCAAGAGCACTTATCGAACAAACGCTGAAAGATATAGACTCTAATTGTCTGATAAATAGATAAAAAAAACCCTCCGAGAGGGAGGGGGTAAGTAAGATGTCGTTATGAGATGCTGAGTACTAAGTACTCAGTTTATAATTGTAGTTTTCGCTAGCGAACAAATTTTTAACACTGATACCGATTGGGTGCAAATTAAGCATTGATTTAAAAGTTAATAACTTGATCCAGGTTGCAAAGCACACAGCTATTGGACTTAAATCAGTGATAGAATACCCCCTTTCACAGAAAGCCTAACAGTTGGAATTACGGAATGACTGAATTAAAAAATGATCGTTATCTGCGTGCGCTTTTAAAAGAGCCGGTAGATTACACGCCAGTATGGATGATGCGCCAGGCAGGTCGTTACCTACCAGAATACAAAGCGACTCGTGCAGAAGCGGGTGATTTCATGTCTTTGTGTCGAAATGCAGAATTAGCATCCGAAGTGACACTTCAACCATTACGCCGTTTTCCTCTTGATGCCGCGATCTTATTCTCGGACATCTTAACGATTCCAGATGCAATGGGGCTTGGTTTGCGTTTTGCTGCGGGTGAAGGACCTGTTTTTGATAACCCAATTACATGCAAAGCCGACGTGGAAAAAATTGGTTTGCCAGATCCTGAAGGTGAACTGCAATACGTAATGAACGCAGTACGCCAGATCCGTAAAGACCTGAAGGGTGAAGTGCCGCTGATTGGTTTTTCTGGTAGTCCTTGGACTCTTGCGACGTATATGATCGAAGGTGGTAGCTCTAAAGCGTTTACCAAGATCAAGAAGATGATGTACGCGGAACCACAAACTCTGCACCTACTTCTAGATAAGCTGGCAGACAGCGTTATCGAGTACTTAAACGCGCAAATTAAAGCGGGTGCGCAATCGGTAATGGTATTTGACACATGGGGTGGCGTACTAACGCCTCGTGATTACAATCTGTTCTCACTGCAATACATGCACAAGATTGTAGATGGTCTGATTCGTGAAAACGACGGTCGTCGCGTGCCAGTCACACTGTTTACTAAGAATGGCGGCATGTGGCTTGAGCAAATCGCAGCAACGGGCTGTGATGCGGTTGGTCTAGACTGGACAATCAACATTGCAGACGCGAAAGCACGTATCGGTGATAAAGTGGCTCTGCAAGGTAACATGGACCCATCAATGCTTTACGCTTCACCAGAGCGTATCCGTGAAGAAGTCGCGGGTATTCTAGAAGGTTTTGGTGATGCAGGTACTGGTCATGTGTTCAACCTAGGGCACGGTATCCATTTGGATGTGCCGCCAGAAAACGCGGGCGTCTTTGTGGATGCGGTACACGAGCTATCTAAGCCATACCACAAGTAAGTTAGATTTTTTTGAAATCAAATACCGGCATTCAGTGCCGGTATTTTTTTACCTAAAACTCAAGGCCGTACAGCTCTGGTAGTATTTGGCCTACTATGATCTAATTACTACTCTAGCTGTACATTAGACATTAAAATTCAATATAAACAAATGCTTATGATTTCGGCTTTTATGTTCTAATTTTCTTGTACAGATAAACAAGCAATTAGGTCATGGGTAACCTAAAGCATCGAGTGAACGCGTTTTTTAAGGTATGGCACGACGTCAGATTCAAACCAAGGGTTCTTCTTTAACCACAATGTATTGCGTGGAGATGGGTGAGGGAGCGGGATAAAGTCCGGTTCCCAATCTTGCCATTGCTGAACGGTTTGCGTGAGCGTCTTTGGTTTGTTGGTGAGATAGTACTGCTGCGAGTACTGACCAATTAGTAGAGTGAGCTCTATATTGGGCAGCTGCTCAAGAATCTTTTTATGCCAAGTGAGCGCACATTCTTTACGAGGCGGTAAATCACCAGAGTTCCCTTTGCCTGGATAACAGAATCCCATTGGGACAATGGCAATTTTATTTGGGTCGTAGAAAACGTCTTTGTCGATATCGAGCCATTGGCGTAATCGATCACCACTTGGGTCATTCCAAGGTATCGAGGTTTTGTGTACACGTGTGCCAGGGGCCTGACCGATGATTAGGATGCGTGCCCCTTTTGCTGCTTGCACGACAGGGTTTGCACCCAAAGGTAAGTTATCCGCGCAGATCTGGCAGGCCCTCACTTGCTGCAATAGCTCGTCTAACGACATTCTTAGTAACCCTTTTCGAAATCCACTTGATAATTTAATGAAAACCCATCGCGCCAGCGTAGATAGTTGTCAGCAAAAATCTCGATGACTTGCTCGGGAAAACTCAGCGCAGCAATGTGTGGAGTGATGGTGACTTGCGGTAGTTTCCAAAATGGATGCTCTACCGACAACGGTTCTTGATCAAACACATCTAAGAAGGCGTGTTCTACCCAACGGTTTTTCAGAGCGAAGAGCAACCCTGCCTCATCCAGTACGTCGCCACGACCTACGTTAAACAATAACGCCTGATTTAGTTGGCTGAGCGTTTGACGATTAAGTAACTGTCGCGTCTCAGGTGTACTTGGTAGAGTATTCACAACGATGTCGGCTTGCTCAAATGCCTTACTTAGTTCATTGATATGAAAGGTCTGATGAAACTCGCCGCCTGGAGTAGGGATACCTGTGCGGTTAATACCGATAGTTTTTATCCCCATTGCTTTAGCGGCGTTGCCCAGATAGCCCCCAATGCTACCGGTACCAAGAATTACCATGGTTTTACTTTTTAATGACGTGTACAGGTGAGGCTGCCATTGTTTGTTTTGTTGCTGCTGGTGGTATCGGGCAAAGTGGCGGTAATGGGCAATACTGTAACCCAAAACATATTCAGCAATCAGTGGACCAAAGATGCCTCGAACGTTAGTTAGAGTATAGTCCTGACGAAGGCTAGGGGATGTTAAGGCGTTGACACCAGCAAACGTGGATTGTACCCATTCAAGCTGTGAAAACTCGTCTAAGCTTTGTGATAGTAAGGGTGGATCCGCTAGTACGATCTGAGCGGCTTCTGGTTGGTCGGTGAGGCAAAGATCGGGCAGATTTTTCTCTGCCAGTAACGTTTTGTAGGTGTCGCGATGCTCTGAGAGCAGGAAAATCTGATTTGAATGCGGCATTAACTTTTTTCCCTGTGATGAATCAAGTACACTTTCGCTGTTTTTTTCTTCAATGATTGAGTGACTATGCTTAAGAATCCTCTTCAGGTTCGTTTAGAAAAACTAGAACCTTGGCAACAAATTACCTTTATGGCGTGTCTGTGTGAACGCATGTATCCAAACTATGCGATGTTTTGTGAGAATACAGAATTTGCTGACCCGCGTGCTTACCGAGCGATTCTTGATAGTGTATGGGAAATTTTGACAGTTAAGAACGCGAAAATTAACTTCGAACGCCAATTAGAGAAGTTAGAAGAATTGTTCCCAAGTGCGGATGAGTTCGATTTTTACGGCGTTTACCCAGCGATGGACGCGTGTCAGGGTTTGTCTACGTTACTGCATGGTCTATTGGATCGCGACTACCTTTTCGATTCAATGCTTAAAGTGAGCCAACAGTCGGTACAAACCGTTGCTGACCTAGAGCAAGCGCAAGGTGCAGAGCCAATCACCAACGACAACCAGAAAGAAAACGAAGCCGTATGTGAAGAGTGGGACGTCCAGTGGGCTATCTTCCGTCCGCTGCGTGAAGCGGTAGAACGTGACATCAGCTTGATTAAAGATTTGCGCGAAGAGCTACGTGAGGAAGGTGTGAGCAACATCGGTATTGCACTTTAATCGTTGAATAAATAGAAAAAGGCATCCTAACTGGATGCCTTTTTTTGTGCGTTTAAGCTGTTATACCTAGAGCTGATTACGATTCTTTCGAGTCAGGTTTCGGTGGCTCTTGAGCTTCTGGCTCTTTATCCTGCTTCTCCGGCTCATTATCTTCTTCATCGTCATCGCGGCTTTCGATTACGCCGTGCATTTCTTTCCAGCTTTCCCAGCGTTGGTAAGCCAGCTCCTGCATGTCAGTGCTTTTATCTGCTTCGTCGATGATCTCCTCGCCTACGAGGTGTTCAAAAATATCTTCCAACGTTACCAAACCTAGCACGGTACCGTATTCATCAACAACAAGTGCCAGCTGTAAGCGATGAGTCATCATCTGGTCGAATACTTTAGGTAAAGTGGTATTGTTTAGCACCACTTGAATTGGGCGCATGATTGCTCCCAACTGTTTCTGTCCACAACCTGATTGTTGTAGTTTGAACAACTCAAGGCGATGCACAAAACCAATGATGTTATCTTTCTGTTCGCTGTAAACCAATGGGCGTGAGAAAGGCGTATCTTTGTGTTTTTCTAGGAACTCATTGATGGTCATTGTGGCATCGACACGGAATACTACTGGTCGTGGCGTCATAACCTGCGTTACGGGTACATCTTGGATGCCAAGCAAGTTGCTTAAGATTTTTGATTCACCCTCGGCAAATTCACCGCTTTCACGTGCCAGAATCGCCATTGCAGACAGCTCATCACGCATCTTTGGAGCTTCGTGGTTACGAGCAAGACGCTTGGTGATTTGCTCTGAGAACCAAACAAAGGGTGTAAGCGCCCATACCATCCAACGCAATGCGACCGCGGCAGTGGGTGCCAACTGACGCCAGTAGGTCGCGCCAATCGTCTTCGGTACGATTTCTGAAAGCACTAAGATCGCCAATGTCAGCACTGCCGAAAAGATACCTAATGCTTCGCTACCAAATACAACTGCAGCTTGTGCACCAGCAGTGGCCGCGCCGATCGTGTGAGCGATGGTGTTTAAAGTCAGAATAGATGCCAGTGGTCGGTCGATATCTGATTTCAGCTTAGCCAATTGCCCAGCTGCGGGATGCCCCTGTTGATTGAGCTGCGCAATGTAGCTCGGACTGATACTCAGCAGTACCGCCTCCAGCACCGAACAGATAAACGAAATGCCGATTGCAATAGAGATATAAATGGATAACAGCAGCATAGTTGCCCTTGAATGTAGTTTGATAGTGGTTATTTGCAGCTATTATAACCGCAAAAGTGACTTATAAATTGGTCCAAATACCTTGGAAAGCAAGGGTTTTCAGGGGGTATGTGGTAACAAATTGTGAGTTATTACTCATATTATGGCTAAAAGTACGTCAGAAAATCGAAAGATCGCTTACAAACCTTTGCCAGATGGGGCATTTATGTTTTAGAGTGAGACGAATTCGATAACCTATGAGAAGGGAAACCTAATGAACAAGACCCAATTAATCGACTTTATCGCAGAGAAAGCAGACCTATCAAAAGCACAAGCAAAAGCTGCTCTTGAAGCGACTCTTGATGGTGTAACTGGCGCACTTAAAGAGGGTGACCAAGTTCAACTAATTGGTTTTGGTACATTCAAAGTAAACCACCGCGCTGCACGTACTGGTCGTAACCCTAAGACTGGTGACGAGATTCAAATCGCAGCAGCTAACGTACCAGCATTCGTAGCAGGTAAAGCGCTGAAAGAATCAGTAAACTAAGTTAGAATGCACCGAGGTATCCTGCCTCGGTGCAATTTCATGAAAAAACATCTACTCACTTCACTTCTCCTATCTAGCCTTACCCTTTTTGGCTGTTCATCGGTTGAAACTCCTAATTTAGAACAATTCACGCATTTTTCTGGTGGTAAAGTTGCGGGAGATGCTAGCAGCTTGTACTGGATGACAGAGAAACTCACTCGTGTGAGTACGGCGGCTGATTATGTGACTATGGGGGACAATGGTTGGTTCAAGAGTGATTATCGCTGGGATGAAGGTGAGTTGCGAGAGTTGATTCGAAAAGGCGAGCAAGTTGATACCAAACAAGAGTTGGTACCTTTTCAAATCCACATCCGTTTCAATAAAGATGGCGAAGCGGTTTACCAAAAATATCGTGTTAACCGTAAAGTCTTACCACTTCAGCATGACCAATTAGAGCGCTACAAAGCAGAAGCGAATGACGTAGTGGCATCGGTTAAGGCGCAGTCTCGTAACAATCAGAGCCTTATTCAAGGTTATTGGAATGGTCAATCGTTTGAAACCTGCAAAGGTAAGGTGTTCTCGACGCTCGAGTTTAATCAGACGTTGCCAAAATTTATTATCGAGCGTCTCTCATCGGTAGACAGTTATGTGGCTTTTGTCGGCAAGCAGTCACGAAACAAAGCAATGGTCGATGAACTGTTGATGCTCAATGACGATGACTTTGATTGTGTTTCTCGGCCAACGTTGATCTCTGAATAAACATTGCTTCGAATTCTGTCGAACAAGAACAATAAAAAAGGCGCTGAGTGCGCCTTTTGTTTTTTAGCCAACTCATGTTGTTTTTATTTTTCTTGCTCACGTGCAATTGCACGGTAGCCGATGTCGTTGCGATGGAACATGCCATCCCAACTGATCTGTTTTGCAAGCTCGTAAGCACGCTGCTGCGCTTCTGATACGCTGTTGCCAAGTGCCGTTGCACAAAGAACGCGACCACCGTTTGTCACGATGTCGCCATCTTTGTTATCTGTACCTGCATGGAAGACTTTTTCGCCTTCAATTTCAACTTGTGGCAGACCCGAAATTACGTCGCCTTTGTTGTATGCTGCTGGGTAACCACCGGCTGCTAACACGATACCAATCGATGCTCGTGGATCCCACTTCGATTCCGCTTGATCCAGTTTCTCGTCGATTGCCGCTAGGCACAGATCAACAAGATCCGATTTCATGCGCATCATGATAGGTTGTGTCTCAGGATCACCGAAGCGGCAGTTGTACTCGATTACTTTCGGAGTGCCGTCTTTGTCGATCATCAGACCCGCGTATAGGAAACCAGTGTAAGGGTTACCTTCAGATGCCATGCCACGTACTGTTGGGTAAATCACTTCTTCCATGATGCGGTTGTGGATTTCCTGTGTTACCACTGGAGCTGGAGAGTATGCTCCCATGCCACCGGTGTTAGGACCCGTATCTTTGTCGCCTACGCGTTTGTGGTCTTGGCTGGTGGCCATTGGTAGAACGTTCTCACCATCCACCATCACGATGAAGCTTGCTTCTTCACCATCTAGGAACTCTTCGATAACGACACGACTACCAGCATCACCAAATGCGTTGCCTGCTAGCATGTCTTTGATTGCGTCTTCGGCTTCTTCTAGCGTCATTGCCACAATCACGCCTTTACCAGCCGCAAGGCCGTCGGCTTTGACCACAATCGGCGCACCTTGCTCACGCACGTAAGCAAGCGCTGGTTCAATTTCTGTGAAGTTTGCGTAGGCACCGGTTGGGATTTGGTGACGAGCAAGGAAGTCTTTAGTAAACGCTTTAGAGCCTTCAAGCTGCGCTGCGGCTTGGGTAGGACCAAAGATTGGTAAGCCCGCCTCGCGGAACGCATCAACCACACCAATAACCAATGGTGCTTCTGGGCCAACGATAGTCAGTTCAATCGCCTTCTCTTTTGCAAAAGCAACAAGGCCAGCGATGTCTTCCACATCAATGTTTACGTTCTCTAGTTTTGGCTCTAGTGCTGTACCTGCGTTGCCTGGTGCAACGAAGATAGTCTCAACATTTGGGTTTTGCGCTGCTTTCCAGCCTAGCGCATGTTCACGACCGCCTGAACCAATGATTAAAACTCGCATATGAAAATCCTTAATCTTATAAATACCGTTTGCTCAAACTCAGATATTTCGCAAAGACCTGAGTATGGCCTCTCTAATTCAGTGGGACGAGGACAAGGCGACAAGTGAACTTATTCCTATGAGCATAGTATGCTATGTGATTAGGATAAGTGAACGCCGTCAACGCAGTAATCGTCCCAGTGAAGACGAGAGGATTAGTGGCGGAAGTGACGCATACCGGTAAAGATCATCGCCATGCCGTGTTCGTCTGCTGCTGCAATAACTTCGTCATCACGCATAGAACCACCTGGTTGGATAACGCACTTGATGCCCGCTTCTGCAGCCGCGTCGATACCGTCACGGAATGGGAAGAATGCATCTGATGCCATGACACAACCTTCAACCTGTAGACCTTCGTCTGCAGCTTTGATGCCTGCGATTTTCGCAGAGTAAACGCGGCTCATTTGGCCAGCACCTACACCGATAGTCATGTCGCTTTTCGAGTAAACGATCGCGTTAGATTTCACGTATTTCGCTACTTTCCAGCAGAACAGTGCATCTTTTAGCTCTTCTTCTGTTGGCTGGCGCTTAGAAACCACTTTTAGGTCGTCTAGGCTTACCATGCCTTGGTCGCGGTCTTGAACCAGTAGACCGCCATTCACGCGTTTCACGTCAAAGCCAGTTGTCTTCGTTGTCCATTCGCCACACTCAAGTAGACGTACGTTCTTCTTCGCGGCAACCACTTCAATCGCTTCAGCAGAAACAGAAGGTGCGATGATCACTTCAACGAATTGACGCTCAACAATAGCGGTTGCTGTTTCAGCATCCAGTTCTTGGTTGAATGCAATGATGCCGCCGAATGCAGATGTTGGGTCAGTTTGGTAAGCACGGTTGTACGCTTCTAGGATGTCTTTACCTAGAGCAACACCGCATGGGTTTGCGTGTTTTACGATTACACATGCTGGCTCGTTGAACTCTTTCACACATTCAAGCGCTGCGTCCGTGTCTGCGATGTTGTTGTAAGAAAGGGCTTTACCTTGGATTTGGCGAGCAGTAGAAACGGATGCTTCTTGTGGGTTTGCTTCAACGTAGAATGCGGCTGCTTGGTGGCTGTTCTCACCGTAGCGCATGTCTTGCTTCTTCTCGAACTGTTGGTTGAACGTACGAGGGAATTTGCTCTCTTCATCACCGTCTTTGTTCTCACCGTAAGATGGAACCATAGTGCCGAAGTAGTTTGCGATCATGCCGTCGTAAGATGCTGTGTGCTCGAATGCTGCGATAGCTAGGTCGAAACGAGTTTCGAGAGTGAGAGATTTGTCGTTTGCGTCCATCTCTGTAATTACACGGCCGTAATCACCTGCATTAACAACGATAGTCACGTCTTTGTGGTTTTTCGCTGCAGAACGAACCATTGTTGGGCCGCCGATATCGATGTTTTCAACAGCGTCGGCTAGTGTACAGCCTTCTTTGGCAACGGTTTCTGCGAATGGGTATAGGTTTACGACTACCATATCGATAGGGTTGATGCCGTGCTTTTCCATCACGTCATCATCTTGGCCACGACGACCAAGCACACCACCGTGAACTTTTGGGTGAAGCGTTTTAACGCGGCCGTCCATCATTTCTGGGAAACCAGTGTAGTCAGAGACTTCGGTTACGGCGATGCCTTGTTCGGCAAGTAGGCGAGCTGTACCACCAGTAGATAGGATATCGACACCGCGCTCAGCAAGAGCTTGCGCAAACTCAACAATACCTGTTTTGTCTGATACGCTGATAAGCGCACGGCGAATAGGACGAGCGTTATTCATGCTTCCATTTTCCTCAAATTCACGGAGTTAAAGATGTTTGCCAAAAATGAACTTGTTTTTACCTCTTGGGGTAAAATATTGGCCAGTTTTGGTAAAGACCTTTGCAGGGTGTTTTCTGGTTAGAAAACAGTCTCCACATTTGATGGCGCGTATTCTAACCAATTTATTACAAAAAAGCTCGCGCAATCGTTTGGCATCTCAAAAATAATTGCAAAAAAGTCGTTCTTTAGCTTTAAAAGTAACGAGATAGTTAATAGGGGAAGTTATGTTTCAGATAGGTGAACTGGCAAAACGTTGTGGTGTGACTGCCGATACATTGCGTTTCTACGAGAAAAATGCGCTAATAAAACCCGCAGGACGAAGTGAGTCAGGCTACCGCTTGTATGATGAAGAGAATCAAAAGCAGGTGCACTTTATCCTCAAAGGTAAAGATCTTGGCTTGAGTCTGGATGAAATTAAAGACCTGTTAGAAATTAAGTTAGAAGCGACAGAACACAGCTGTGCAGAGGTAAAAGCCATTACTTCTGCTAAGTTAGAGCTGATTGATGGGAAAATTAACGAGCTGACGAAAATTCGCCGAGCGTTAAAGAAGATTAATGATGCTTGTTGTGGTCATACAGACGATGACGCCACACATTGCTCTATCCTTGCAGCACTTGAGTAGTCTCATTCTTGAATCACTTAACTTAAGTTTGCATTTTTGGCGACTTGCTTTTCTAGGTACACGCTGCTTTCCCACCTATAATCTTGCCTTTAGTTACTTGTAGGAATCGACCATTGTCTGATTCCTACCGTAACGCTGTCTGTAGATACGAGAGTTTTCATACATGGTTGGAGTCTATTTTCAAATCAATGACTGGGTTTTGAGCGTTGATGAAAATAAGCTGTATCGACAAGATAGGGAAGTTACTGTTGAGCCACGCTTAATTAATCTTTTGCACTTCTTAGCGGAGCATGCGAATGAGGTGTTCAACCGCGAGGAATTGATTCAGTACGTTTGGGCTGGAGCGATTGTGACCGATCAAGTGGTGACTCAATCCATCTTTGAGTTGCGTAAGCTACTACGTGACGGTCGAGAGGAAAATACCAACTACGTTATCACGGTGCCCAAGCGTGGCTATAAGCTGGTAGCGAACGTGGTTACTATGACGCATGAAGAGTTTGTCACAAGTCGGCAAAATGAAGAGATCCCGCCTTCGGTTGAAGAATCGGAAGAGGATTGTCTACCTATAGCACCAGCCGTTACCTTTCCTGCAGGTCCTCTAACTCGCGCGGTCTGCGAGATGTCAAAAGAGAAAAAAGCACCTCAGAGCAAAAACAAAATCAGTCCTTGGCGATTGGGAATTATGAACTTCATCTGGATCAGTATGTTGGTCGTAGTGATGGGCGTGTTTACCTACAAGCAATCGGAAGTGCGTATTACCCAAGCCATCGATACCCATCTGATTGAGTTCAAGTTTCAAGATAATTTTACGAATGAAGGATTAAGCTACGATTTGGCAGATGGATTCGCCCAAAAGTTGATGTCCGACATTGCTCAAGTCAGTGATTACCGAGTTATGCTAAAGAAGGCGTCGTTTACTTCTGGCATTGTGCCTGGTAAATCGGTCGTGGTGAGAGTTCGTGAGAACGACGGTGGCAGCTTTTTAGAGGTGGAATATCGCAATAACTCATCTGAAAAAGTGTTGTTTAGTCGTCAATACGCGTTAACCAGTAGTCATTTAAAGACAGTGCTTCAACAAGCGTCGTTGGATTTGATGCAAGTGCTGAAAGTGTCGGATGCCAAATTGAAATCTACGATGCTGGTGGCGGGAATGCCAATGAATCCCGACGCGTTGGAGTTGTTTGTTCAGGCTAACCATTACCTTAATGTCTCTGATACTAAACAATTCCGCCAAGGTATCGACTTGATGGAAAATATTTTAGAAATCGAGCCGGATAATGCTTACGTTCAAGCTGAGTTGTTGATTGCTTACCATGTACAAAAGGCACTTGATTTCTCACAGGAGTTGAAGAAAGGGCGAATGCAGCAGCTCAGTGAAGCACTAGAGACTAATGTGAAAATGATGGTGGGGCCAATTCAACCGCGAATTTATGAAGCTTTAGCACTGCACGAAACAATCATTGGTGACATGGCGTTAGCCAAGCGGCATCTCGGACAGGCATTGAGGTTACGTGATTCAGTGCTTTCCTATGTGATTCGCGGTAAGCACGCCGAATTGGATGGTGATCTGGATTTAGCCAGTGAGTCTTACAGTGAAGCTTTCTATATTGATACGTCGGTTGAGACGTACCTGCTGTGCGAAAACTTGGTCTTCCCAAGTAACATGAAGGCGATTGATTACGCCATGTATCGCGCCGTTCACCCTTCTGTCGTTCGAATGCTTTAATTCTCTCGGACTCAACGTCAGTCTAATGCTAGCCCCTCATTTCGATGAGGGGCTTTTTTGTCGCTGTCGAAAAGTGAAAAGGGTGAGGCGGTGGGGCAATGACTTACGAAGGAGCTAACAACGCAAGCTTGCAACGGGAATACATACCCGCTTTGCTTCTCTATCTCTATCTCTATCTCTATCTCTATCTCTATCTCTATCTCTATCTCTATCTCTATCTCTATCTCTATCTCTATCTCGGCCAAATTATGTGGCGAGAATGATTTTGGTGCCTTCTTGCATGCGAGATGAATATTGATATGGGTCAAGAAGCGCGATCAGGGAGAGATTTATGGAATCAACACTTCAGGGAATCAACCCTTAGGGATGGGGAAGTTGATAGAGGTTGATAACTTTTATCGCGATGACCAACGAGTTGATGAGAGTTTATCTATCGGTAGAAGGTTTGATGTTTTTCTTATAACTGTATGAATAATATAGTTTTACATTTTTGTGTTTATCATGTTTATCTCAACTTGATGTTGATGAACTAATCATTTTATTGATAACACCAAGTTTATTTTTTTCCCGATTTTTGGGCGTAGTCTTCACTTCGAAGTTTAGCGAGGTCGAGCAGGTTCTTCCTCATAGCATCTCGCTAATAACCGTTCAGTTTGAGTCATGTTGACTCGAGTAGAATAGATTTGGAGATGTTATGCCATCGAATGCGAAAAAAATCGGCCTTATAGCCTGTACGGGTGTCGTAGCCGGTAACATGATGGGTAGTGGTATCGCACTATTACCTTCTAGTCTTGCCTCTGTAGGCTCTGTTTCAATCTTCAGTTGGCTGATCTGTTTGGTCGGTGCACTGAGTCTGGCGTTTGTTTACGCTCGTCTGGCAACCAAAAACCCACAAGAAGGTGGTCCTATCGCTTATGCTGGCGAAGTGTCTCCGGTATTTGGTTTCCAAACGGGCGTTCTTTATTACCACGCGAACTGGATTGGTAACCTGGCTATTGCCATTACAGGTGTTTCTTACCTTTCAGTATTCTTCCCTGTGCTTAATGACCCAATCCCAGCGGGTATTGCGACGATTGCATCGGTATGGATCTTCACTTTCGTCAACCTACTTGGTGGTAGCTGGGTAAGCCGTCTATGTACGCTTGGTCTTGTTCTAATCCTAATTCCAGTTGTTGGTACCGCTCTATTTGGTTGGACGCACTTCGACACTGCGCTATACAGCCAAAACTGGAACGTATCTGCGGGTACTGATAGCCATGCGATTGTGACTGCGGTTCTTATCTGTCTATGGTCATTCGTTGGTGTGGAATCAGCAGCAGTATCGACAGGTATGGTAGAAAACCCTAAACGTACTGTACCGCTAGCAACCATGCTGGGTACTGGTATCGCAGGTGTGATTTACATCCTATCAACTCAAATGATCAGCGGCATGTTCCCTGCTTCTGAAGTTGCGGCATCAGGTGCGCCATTTGCATTGGCAACCACTGAGCTATTCGGTAGCTGGACAGCACCATTCGTATCAGCGTTCACAGCACTAGCATGTTTCACTTCGCTAGGCTCTTGGATGATGCTGGTGGGCGAAGCTGGTAAACGTGCAGCAAGCGATGGCAACTTCCCTAAAATCTACGGCGAAACTGACAAAAACGGTGTGCCTAAGAAAGGTCTAATCCTTGCGTCAATCAAGATGACAGCATTAATGGTTGTACTGATGTTCTTCAGCTCTAAAACAGCACATGCATCAGACTTGTTCAACCAGCTAACGACTGATGCAGTTCTACTAACTATGCTGCCTTACTTCTACTCAAGCATTAACTTGATTCGCTTCGAAGGTATGACAACACGCAACGGCTTCGTAATGCTGTTCTCTGGTGTAGCTTGTCTGTTCTGCTTCATTGCCCTTGCTGGTGCAGAAGGCGGTACGCTAACAGCAACCTTCATCGTGTCTCTCGTTATCTTGATGTTCTACAGCAAAAAAGCCGGCTTAGCTCAGTACATGAAGCTACACGCTGACGACATGCCTGCTCAAGCAAGCAACTAATCCCCAAACGCTGGCGCTTCGGTGCCAGTCAATAAAAAACAAATTCACTCGGCGCTCACCTTACTCACTGCCTGTAAATGGCAGAGAGCGCCTTCATTCGCCTTGGAGATGTCCAAATGAATATTTTCGCTATCTTGAACCACATGGGTGTGTTCTTTAAAGAAGAGCCAGTTCGTCAACTTCACGCTGCTCTTGAGAAAGCGGGCTACGAAGTGGTTTACCCAGTAGATGATAAAGACTTGATCAAAATGATTGAGATGAACCCACGCATTTGCGGTGTGCTGTTCGACTGGGATAAATACTCACTAGAGCTATGTGAACGTATTAGCCAAATCAACGAAAAACTGCCTGTTCACGCATTTGCTAACGAACAGTCTACTCTAGATATTTCACTAACAGACCTACGTCTAAACGTGAGCTTCTTCGAGTACGCTTTAGGTATGGCTGACGACATCGCTATCAAAATCAACCAAGCGACTGAGGCATACAAAGATGCCATCATGCCTCCATTCACTAAAGCGCTATTCAAATACGTAGAAGAAGGTAAATACACCTTCTGTACTCCAGGTCACATGGGCGGTACTGCATTCCAGAAAAGCCCTGCTGGTAGCATCTTCTATGATTTTTACGGTCCAAACACATTCAAAGCGGACGTATCAATTTCAATGCCTGAACTAGGTTCTCTACTAGACCACTCAGGTCCACATAAAGATGCAGAAGAATACATCGCACGCACATTCAATGCAGACAGCTCGTACATCGTAACTAACGGTACGTCTACATCGAACAAAATCGTTGGTATGTACTCAGCACCTGCGGGCAGCACAGTACTGATTGACCGTAACTGTCACAAATCTCTGACTCACCTAATGATGATGAGCGACGTGACACCAATCTACTTCCGCCCAACTCGTAACGCATACGGCATCCTTGGTGGTATTCCACAAAGCGAATTCAGCCGCGATGTCATTGCAGAGAAAGTGGCGAGAACTCCAGGTGCAACAGCGCCAAGTTACGCAGTAGTGACTAACTCAACTTACGATGGTCTGTTGTACAACACACAATTCATCAAAGAGTCGCTAGACTGTAAACACATCCACTTCGACAGTGCTTGGGTGCCTTACACTAACTTCAACCCAATTTACGAAGGTAAATGTGGTATGAGTGGTGAAGCGATGCCAGGCAAAGTGTTCTACGAAACACAATCAACACACAAACTGTTGGCAGCGTTCTCACAAGCTTCAATGATTCACGTGAAAGGTGACTTTGATAACGAGTCTTTCAACGAAGCATTCATGATGCACACTTCAACTTCACCTCAGTACGGCATTGTTGCTTCTACTGAAACTGCAGCGGCAATGATGCGCGGCAACACTGGTAAGAAGTTGATGCAAGACTCTATCGATCGCGCAATTCGCTTCCGTAAAGAGATCAAACGCCTAGAAGCAGAAAGTGACAGCTGGTTCTTCGATGTATGGCAACCAGAAAACATCGATACCACAGAATGTTGGAAACTAGACCCTAGCGATACATGGCACGGCTTCAAGAACATGGATGACAACCACATGTATCTTGACCCAATCAAAGTAACGCTACTGACTCCGGGGATGAATAAAGAAGGCGAACTAGAAGAATCAGGTATTCCTGCTTCGCTGGTGGCTAAATTCCTAGACGAGCGCGGCATCGTGGTAGAGAAAACAGGTCCATACAACTTGTTGTTCCTATTCTCAATCGGTATCGACAAATCAAAAGCAATGCAATTGCTACGCGGCCTAACTGAATTTAAACGTGGCTACGACTTGAACCTAACCATCAAGAGCTTCCTACCTTCACTATACAACGAAGACCCAAGCTTCTATGAAGGCATGCGTGTTCAAGAACTAGCACAAGCGATTCATGACCTAACTAAGAAATACAACCTACCTGAGCTAATGTACAAAGCGTTCGATGTACTTCCAGAAATGAAAGTAACACCACACGCAGCATGGCAAGAAGAGCTTCGTGGCAACATCGAAGAAATCAAACTGGAAGAAATGGTTGGCCGCGTAAGTGCGAACATGATCCTTCCTTACCCTCCAGGTGTGCCACTAGTACTTCCTGGTGAAATGGTGACTCAAGAGTCTCGCCCTGTGCTGGACTTCCTAGAGATGCTTTGTGAGATCGGTGCGCATTACCCAGGTTTCGAAACCGACATCCACGGTCTATACCAACAAAAAGATGGTAGCTACACCGTAAAAGTACTGAAGAACTAAGCTCCTCTCGAAGATGACGTCATTGGGAATGCAAGCATGCTCCACTCTTACGAGCTCAATGCGTCATCGAACAATAACGACATTTAGATATACCCCTAACTAATCTGTCGTAAAGAGAAGGGCAAGGATGCTCTGATCTTTTCTTCTATATATAGAAGAAACACTTTTCCAAGACTTCACCTGAAGTACCCCAAATAAAAAGCAAAGACCAAAAGAGCAGTTCGTCATCGTTCTGCTCTTTTTTTCGTCTTTATATAGATAGAAAGAGAAAAAAGAACCAAGAGAGATAAGATCAGCAATCAAAATCACAAAGAAATCGGCGATCTTTTAATGCAGAAGTCAGGTGTTTCATCATGAAAAGATCCTCTGCAACCCGAAATATTAGACAAGATCGTTGAGTATCTATGCAGAATGCTCGTTATTTGTGCGGTTGGAAGTTTTTTTGCAAAAAACGCTTGTGCTAATTTCTCAACCCCCTATACTGCGCATCCACCGACACGGAGTGAGACGAAAGTCACACAGCGAGTCGGGAAGAGAGAAAAAAGAATTTAAAAAAAATGCTTGACTCTCTCACGGTGTGAAGTAAGATACGCACCCCTAACGACGAGCAACTAAGTTGCTGAAAATGT
>NZ_JAWORD010000037.1:0-27512 GCF_033337665.1 Vibrio sp. Vb2960
TATCAACTGGATTCAACCGCTGATCCTGTTGCGGGGCTAACCTCTCAAGGTGAGGCGATTACCTTGGTGGAAACCGCGAATGGCGACGGCAGCTTTACCTATGTTGCGACCGCTGACGGTAATCCAGTCTTCACGTTGAATGTCGCAACAGATGGTACGTACGACTTTACGCTGCAAGGTCCGATTGACCATGCCGCCAACAGCGACAGCCTGACGATTGATTTCCCAATTATTGCCACCGATTTTGATGGTGATACGACTTCGGCGACCATTCCAGTCACGATCACGGATGATGCGCCAATCATCGATAATGTTGTACCTCTGGCTGTAGACGAAGATGATTTATCAGGCATTGGCTCAGACCAAACTGACGCTGTTTATGTTGAAGGCGCGTTTACGACCACTCAAGGTTCAGACCGTGTGGTGAGCTACCAGCTTGATTCAACTTCGGATCCTGTCGCAGGTTTAACCTCCCAAGGTGAGCCTGTTACTTTGGTAGAGAATGCGAATGCTGATGGCAGCTTCACTTACGTGGCTACCGCGGATGGCAATCCGGTCTTCACCATGAATGTTAATGCTGATGGCACATACAATTTCCGCCTTGAAGGGCCGGTGGATCACGCGTTAAACAGCGATGAATTGGTTCTGAACTTCCCAATCATTGCAACAGACTTTGATGGCGATACGACAACCGCGACTATTCCAGTCACGATTACTGATGACGTTCCAACCATCGATAACGTTGTCCCACTAACAGTAGACGAAGATGACCTTGCCTCAATTGGCTCAGACCAAAACGATGATACGTTTATGTCGGGCTCTTTCACCACAACTGAAGGCTCGGACAGTGTTGTTAAATACCAGCTTGATGCAACAGCAGATCCAGTAGCAGGGTTGACCTCTCATGGTGAGCCTGTCGTGCTTGCTGAAACTGCTAACGGCGACGGTAGTTTTACTTACACTGCCACAGCAGATGGCAATGCCGTATTTGAATTGGTGGTGAAGCCAGATGGCAGCTACACCTTTACTCTGCAGGGCCCACTAGACCATGCGGTGAATAGTGACAGCCTGCAAATCGACTTCCCGATTATCGCAACAGACTTTGATGGCGATACTTCGACAGAAACACTGCCTGTCACCATCGTTGACGATAAACCAACCATCAACGATGTAGATGCAATCCGTGTGGATGAAGATGACTTAGCGACGATAGGCTCTGACGGCTCAGATCCAATTTCAATCGATGGCAACTTCACTACAACGCAAGGCTCTGATGGGGTGGTGAGTTACCAATTGGATGCTGCTGCAACGCCAGTTGATGGTCTAACATCGCAAGGTGTGGCAGTGACCCTGACGGAAACTGCAAACGGTGATGGTAGCTTCACTTACCAAGCGACGGCAGGTTCTGAGTCGGTCTTCACGCTGACCGTTAATACGGATGGTTCATACAACTTTACGCTGCAAGGTCCAATCGACCATGCGACGGGTAGTGATGAGCTGACGCTGAACTTCCCAATCATCGCGACGGATTTTGATGGTGATACCACCACAGAAACGATCCCAGTCACCATCGTGGATGATAAACCGACCATTACCGATGTCGATGCGATTACCGTTGATGAAGATGACCTAGGCACGATTGGTTCAGATCAGACTGGCCCGATTTCAATCGATGGCAACTTCACTACCACACAAGGCTCGGACCGAGTGGTAAGTTATCAGCTTGACGCGTCTGCAACACCAGTGGCTGGCCTTACATCACAAGGCGTGGCAGTCACACTGACGGAAACCGCAAATGGTGATGGTAGCTTTACTTACGAGGCGACAGCGGGTACTGAAGCGGTCTTTACTCTGATAGTGAATACTGATGGTAGTTACAACGTCACGATTGAAGGTCCAATCGACCACGCAGTAGATAGTGATGAGTTGACACTGAACTTCCCAGTCATCGCGACAGACTTTGATGGCGATACCTCTGCTGAGACAATTCCTGTCAAGATCGTTGATGACAAGCCGACACTTGGCGGAATCGAAGCAACAAGTGTGCAAACGGTTGATGAGGATGATATCCCAACAGTCGGATCTGATGGTACGCAGTCGAACAGCATTGCCGGTAACTTCATCGCGACTGATGGTTCTGATGGCATTGTCGAGTACAGAGTTTCTGACCTAACGACGCCAGTACAAGGCCTGACCTCTGGTGGTCAATCTCTGGTTATGGTTGAAGTATCAAACGCAGGTGGCGTTTCAGTTTACGAAGCTCGTATTGATGGCACGACGACACCAGTATTCCGTGTGACTCTCGATGCTTCTGATGATAGCTACACGTTCGATTTGCTTGCTCCTCTCGATCATCCAAATGCTGATGGCCAAAATGAACTGGTCATCAATTTACCGATAAACGCGACTGACTTTGATGGAGACGTGTCGAACAACATCACCTTACCAATTACGGTTGTGGATGATGTTCCGACCATTGATGGTTTACTAGCAGGCAGCGAACAAACCGTTGATGAAGATGACCTACCAGCAGGCACGGATGCTGCAAGTGCAGAAGATACTGTTATTTCAGGTACTTTTGATATCACCGAAGGTGCTGACCAAGTTGCTTCTATTCAGCTGAGTGACCTGACCACGCCTGTTGCGTCACTGACTTCAGATGGTGAAGCTATCACCTTAGTTCTGTCTTCTAGCGCAAACGGCGTGAACGTATACCAAGGTGTTGCTGGCAATCCTGCTGAAGTGGTTTTCGAACTGACGCTGGATGCAACGAACAACTCCTATGAGTTCGATTTACAGAAGCCGCTTGATCATCCCGATGGTAATCAGCAAAACGAGATTGTTATTAACCTCCCTGTGACGGCGACAGATAATGATGGTGATACTTCACCAGCCTTCACATTGCCAATTACCGTTGTGGATGATGTTCCAGTTGTTACCAATATTGAAAGTCTACGTGTCGACGAAGATGACTTACCTCTTGGTTCTGATGGAACGAAAGAGCCATTAACGGTATCAGGTGAGTTCGAAGTCACTAGCGCAGATGGTATTGATGCTTTCGAATTGGATCTAAGCTCAAATCCTATCCCGAATCTGAAATCGGGTGGAGAAGAGGTAACACTTTCTCAAGACGTTGGTGCTTCAACTGCTGACGCGCTTGTTTACGTGGGACAAACTCCGGGTGGAGTGACTGTCTTCACGTTGACACTTCATCAAGATGGTAAATACGACTTTGAGTTATCTGGTCAGTTAGATCACGCGGTTAACTCTGATGAGATTTTGTTGAATCTACCTGTGAAGATCACGGATGGCGACAACGATATCATCACTGCGACCTTGCCAGTGACGATCGTAGATGACAAGCCAACCATTGATGCTATTAGCTCTGGTAGTACCTTGTCTGTGGATGAGGATGATATTCCGAGCCAAGGTTCGGACGACACGCCAGAATCCAATATCATTGGTGGCAACTTTGACGTTACTGATGGTGCCGACTCTATCGTTAGCTTCCAGTTGGATAGCTTAACGTCGCCTGTTTCTGGACTTACCTCAGGTGGTCAACCGCTTGAGTTGGTTGAGTTTTCAAATTCAAACGGTGTGATTGAGTACCGAGCTTATGTACAAGGTACGACGGACACCGTCTTTAAACTGACGCTAAATGGTTCAGCAGACAGTTATGAATTTGAACTGTTGGGTGCACTTGATCATCCTGCGGGTAACGATGAAAACTCGTTAGTCATCAACTTCCCAGTCAACGCGACCGATTTTGACGGCGATGTGTCCAATAACATCACCTTGCCGATCACAGTAGTGGACGATGTTCCAGCGATTGTGAAAGTGACAGACTCAAGCCAACAAACCGTTGATGAAGATGATCTTGCTGGTGGCTCTGACACGACAAGTAGTGATTCAACGGTATTGAACGGCGGATTTGAGGTCGTTGCTGGTGCAGACAAGATTGTCAGCTACCAAGTTTCAGACCTCGATGCAGTCGTGTCTGGCTTAACGTCGAACGGCAGCAGCATCGAGTTGAATCTAGTAGGCACGAATGGTGGAGTTACCAGTTACGAAGCGGTTATTACTGGCACATCAACTAAGATCTTCACGCTGTCTCTTGATGCGAATAATGACAGCTACCAATTTGAGCTGTTGGGACCAATCGACCATGACGCTGTTCAAGGTGAAAACAACCTTGTCATTGATATTCCAATTACAGTAACAGACTTTGATGGTGACACGTCATCATCACTGAATCTTCCAATTACCGTAGTTGATGACATTCCCGAAATTAAATCAGCAGATGCTTTGGCTGTTGATGAGGATGACCTTGCCAACGGCTCTCAGGCAACCAACAAAGACAGCCTAGAAGCGACGGGCAATTTCGATACGGTGGAAGGGGCAGATACCGTTGTCTCTTATCAGCTGGATCTTACTTCTAACCCGATACCAGGAGTCACTTCAGGTGGTCTTGCGGTGACGTTAGTTCAAACCGCGGTAAGCAACAACAACTTTACTTATCAAGGTCAAACACCTGATGGTAACTCAGTATTCACGCTAGTTTTGAACGCTGACGGCTCTTACAAGTTTACGCTTGAGGGTGCGCTAGATCACTCAACTCAAGGCGAAGATACACTCATACTTGATCTCCCAGTCTTTGCGACCGATGTCGATGGCGATACGGCCGGTATTAACTTACCAGTGACGATTACCGATGATGTTCCAACCTTGCACGATGCATCTATTTCGCGTGTTGAGGGACAAGGCAGCCGCACGGTTCGTTTATTCCGAGACCCTGTAGAGGGGGATGATGACCTTGGTGCTGACGGCGCACAAGTGACTTCATTCTCGGCTGATGATTCAGGCATTTACTTTAAGCAAAACGGTGTTGATTCTGATTCTGTCGATTTGAACGGCAGCGACCAAGTCGTATTTGTTCACAAGGTTCTTGACGGAGTGGATACTGAAATCGGTCGTTTGGTTGTTCGAACCGATGGCAGTGTGTCATTCCGTCCGAATGACGATCTTGACCATACCGAAACCGACTCGATTGATTTCACCATCAACGTTGTTGCAACCGATGGTGATGGCGATATCGCAGATGCCGATGTGGATATCTCGATAAGAGACCGCAATGCGCAAATTGACACGTCTACCGTTACTGCGTTCGAAGACCAAGGGCGTGATGGTGTCGTTGTGGGCGTTGACTCTGCAAATACTCAGGACAACTTGTCGACGCTGGATGTTAGCCCTGCGAAAGTCGACCTGGTTATCAATTTACATGATATCGACCGTAACGAGAGCTTAGGTGACATCACTATTCGAGATGCTGATACTCACAACGGTACGTTCTACTACAGAGACGGCAGTGGCAACTACATTGAATTAACATCTGTGGGCAATACGGTTGTTCTCGACGCATCAAATGTTGAGCAGTCATTCAATGGTGAGCTTGTCTCGTTAGATAACTTGTACTTCGTACCAGATCGTCATACATCAACCGATGCTTCTGGTATCGATCCTCGTATCCGCGTGGAAATTCTTAACAATGGTACGCCAGATCATACGATTAATGGTCGTTTAGACATTGAAGTTGCTGCCGTCGCAGATATTGCAACGTGGACGGCAAGCAGCGAATTTAACTACTCGGTTGATGAAGATGGAAACAATGTCGCACTTAACATCACGGCTGAAACCCAAGACACTAGTAACCCTGAAGGCATTGTGTACGAGCTTGTCTTTACACAAGGAGAAGGTAATGCAGAGTTAGTCTATTCAGATGGTAGTGCGATACCAAAATCCGGTGGTGTTTATCTGGTGGATGCAAGCCGAATTGATGAAGTTCAAGTTGATCCGATAGATAACTTCTCGGGTGAAATCAGAATTGATGTCACCGCTATTACGACGGAAAACAACAATCCACTGCTTGGGAAAGATACCGCTCGCTCAGAAACCGAAACCATCATTATTGATGTAAACCCAGTTGCGGATAAAGGTAGTTTTACTGTAAACCGAATTAATGTGTTTGAGGATAATGCTCGAACTCAAAATACGGTAGACCCTGTCACTGATCACGACCCACTCCAATTAAGTGAAGTGATCACCATGAAACCATCAGCGGACTTAGATGGTTCTGAAGCGTTATTTGTGCGCATTTCTAACTTCTCAATTGATGGGGTTACTTTGGTGTGGCTGGACTCAGCAAACCCAAGTCAGATAGTAGAAGTGACCGATTCAGGCGGCAATGTACTTTATTACGAAGTGCCAGAGTCTGAATTAGCGAACGTCGAAGTTCTTCCTCCGTTGCACAGCAATGATGACTTTACTTTCAATGTCGAAGGCATTGTGAAAGACACAGCATCATTGTCTACCGGTACGACAGAAGATGTGTTGTCACTGGGCAGTAAGACTGTCATCGTTGGTGTAAAAGGTGTTGCTGACATACCAGACACGGTATTAATTGACGCGGGGAACGTTTGGAACCGATTCGTAGACGGAGATGTGGCCGGGATAGAGACGACTATCGAAGAGAATGGTGTTGTAAACCTCAACTTCTCTGTTGTATCAGGTGAAGTTGCCGATAGACCACAGGATGATTCAGAAGCCATTACTGTTATCCTGTCCAACATCCCCGACGGTGTTCGTGTCGTAGATTCAGACGGCTCAAGCGTTGACCTCACCTTTGTTGGCTATGATGGTAACGGTCAACCGATTTACGAAGCAAACATCACTGGGCTGAATTTTAATTCCGGTATTCAAATTATTCCGGAAGCCTCTTCAACTGAAAATATTGCGATTACAGGGACGATCATTGTTACCGAGAATGATGGTCATAGTCGTGTGATTGAAAGAGAGGTAAGGATCAAGGTCGAACCCGTTATTGATGCTCAAGATAACTACGTTGTTCGATCGGAGGGAGATGAAGATACGCGCTTTAACATCGATTGGAAACCGACGCTCGTACAAAGCCCTGATACCGATGAATTCTTTAGTGATGTAACCATCTCTGGATTTCCTCCAGGCAGCACGGTCTATGTAGATGGTGTGGCACAAGCGCTTGTTTCTGGAACACTAACGCTTTCACCGCAAGCTGGTGAATCAGAGCAAGATTTTTCCGCTAGAATCTCTCAAAGTGGCTATGTTCAAGTCCAGTTGGAGCAGGATTCAAGTACTGACTTTGACTTGACCACAACCGTCACTGTGAAAGAGATTGACCATGAATATGTTGACGCTTCGAATCCCGGTGAAGGTATCGCTGAGAAAACCATCAATGGTACGGTGAATGTCCAAGTTAATCCAATCGTTGAGCCAGAGGATAAGACGGGGGCAATAGACGACCAAACCCGTCTGCTTGTCACTGAAAGTGGTGGTGGTGCTACCGATATCGTGAAGTCAGACGATCAAGGTAACATTGACTTTACGATCAACACTTCTATGGGGGGCGAGTCTGGTGCTCATATCATTAAATATCAAGAGTTTGATGCGTCTTCAGATGAAGTGGTGACTCAACTTGTTGTTCAATTTCACAATGTGGACCCTGAGATCCTCAACCAATTGGTTATCGTCGGTGCACTAAATGAAGGTGGAGGTCGTTGGACAGTAACTAATGAAGACAACTTCTCAATTAAAGCGCCGTCTGGACTTGATTTAACACCAAACGATGACAGTGACGATGGCGATAACGGTGGTCTCTCTCAAATTGGCTTAACCATTTACGCAGAAGTGAATGATTTGGGCGAAGATTTGGGCAACGAAAAAGATGCGACGGTCATGCGCCAAACGGATGTGACACTTGAATTTCCTACCGTTCTCACACCGCAAATGAGTGTAGCGGCAGAGATTCAGGTGGCTGATGATGTCCAAATTCAAGCGTTGGAAGACAATTCTATTAACCTTGGTGCTCAGTTAACGTCGAAAGTTGATGCGATTAATGCAGATGGCGTGGAGGATGTCTTGACTATTATCGTCGATCCTTCAGCTCCTGGTATTCCTCCTGGCTTGGTGATCACGGGGACGGATATCGACTTTGTCAATGGTAAATACGTGTTCCAAGCCCATATCGATGCGAGTGGAAATATTACTGGCCTTGATGGTTTGACGATGCACTTGGCAGAAGATTACGCAGGTGATTTCGAATTACCAATTCGGTTCGTCACTAAAGACACTGAGTCCGGTGATGAAAAAGAAAATAATGTTCAGTTTCCAGTTCAGGTTTTACCGGTTGCAGACGTTCCGAGTTCAGCCGGGGATCAGCCGTTGGATAGCGATGTCACACCAAATGTAAGAGTAGATATCGTCGGTACTTTCGGCTTGGATGCAAACAAACAACCTGTGACTGATCTAAATAACGACGTTCCCACGGCGGATGGTGTTGGTTACGAAGATGGCTTAATCCAACTTAACTTGAGTGTTGATTTTGCCGATCAATTTAACAACACTCAAGGTGGTCGAGAAACACTAACGAACATCAAGTTAGAGCTTGATGACACAACATTAGGTGAGTTTGTTGATGCCAATGGTAACAGCTTAGGAACCAGTATTGAGTTTAATGAAGCTGAGATTTTAGCTGGTGCGCTTGACAATGTTCTGTTTAAGCCAAAAGAAAATTACCCCGTAGGTGGTGGCCAAAATACCGTCAAGATTAATATCGAGGGAGAAATTACTGATGAAGCTGTGTTTGATCAGTCTATCTTGAATAACTCTGGCGATAATATAGATGTGAGAACCTTCACTGACGATGTCACATTTGAAGTTACGCCAGTCGTTGATGACATTACCATTACAGGTGCCGATCCGACGCAGCCAATCACGGTGATTGGTGACGAAGATACTTTAATTTCGCTGAATCAACCGGGCTCTGGTGTTTCGATCAGCCTGAACGATAATGACGGTTCTGAGAGTTTCGTTTCACTCAAGTTAACGGGACTTCCTGATGACTTTATCGTTAAATCCAATTCCTCTGATTATGTTGTTAAGAACAACGGTGGGGGCGAATGGAGTATTCAACTAAAAGATCTCACTCAGACGTCCATTGACCTGAGTGACATCCAAATTAAACCGCCAAAACACTTTAGCGGCGAGGCTGAGATAGGTATTACGGTCTTCATTCAAGAGGAGTTGCTACAAGTTCCAACGGAACGAAACAACAACTTTACGCTTATTGTCAATCCTATTGGTGATGATGTTGATGTGAACCCCGACACTTCGGCTGCAGGTAATGAGGGCGAAGACATTGTTATTAATGTAAATGCGTTAGTGGTTGATAACAAAGAGTCCATCGGAGATGGTGCAAACTACCAGGAAAATGATCCAGAGACGCTGAGAGTTGAGGTCTCAAATGTCCCTGATGGGGCGAGCGTTTCATTACCTGATGGGACAGTATTTACTGACCAAGGCGGCGGCGTTTTTGTCTTAGAAATCAATGCTCAAGACTTGGAGCAAGTGGTGTTTAATTCTGGTGATCGCAACGATAACTCATGGGATGGTTCGCTGCATTTCAAAGTGCAAGCCGTTGATACTGGGCTCGATGGCAGTCAAAGCTTGGGCTCCGCAGAGGAGTTTGATGTCACTGTTGATGTTGAAGCAGTGAACGATCGTCCAGAGTTCGTCAATACCGTGGATGTGGAAACACCAGAAGATACGCCAATGCTGCTTGATGGTTTCAGCATTACCGATATTGATGCCGTACTCGATGATCCGAATGCTGAATACGTACTCAATGTGAACGTCGACAGCGGTATCTTGGAGCTTAATCCAACGCTCATCGCTACTTACAACCTAACCGTGAGCGGTGATGGTACGGACTCCGTTGAACTGAAAGGCACAGTGGCCGATCTAAACAATGCCATTGCAGACGGTCTGATTGAGTTTAACCCAGAGCTGAACTTCTTTGGTGACGTTCAGGTGGACGTGACAGTCGATGACCAAGGTAATGAAGGTATCGTAATTGGTGGGGTAGATGACACCCTAAATACCAACAGCAGCAGCTTCAATATTGAAGTAACAGCGGTGAATGATACCCCAGAAACTACGCCAGTGACGCTACCGGATATTGAAGAAGACAGTGGTGTGTTCTCCATCTCTGAAGCGGATCTTATTGCGAATGCGACAGACGTAGAGAACGATAACCTCACGGTCAGCAATGTTCAGTTAACGGATCCGAATTCGGGCAGCATTACTTTCAACAGTGGCACGGGAGAGTGGGAATTTACCCCAGCACCAGATTACAACGGTCCAGTTGAAATCACGTACACCATTACAGATGATGGCACGACAAATGGTGCATTCGATCCTAAATCGGTTAACGGCAGCGCATCGTTCAACGTAACGGAAGTCAATGATGCTCCAACGACGTCTGAAGTGACACTTTCTGATATCGCAGAAGACAGTACGGCGGTTGATATTACCCAAGCTGATTTGTTGGCGAATGCGTCTGATATTGAAAACGACACCTTGATGGTGAGCAATGTCCAGTTGGTTGATCCAAGCAGCGGCACATTGGATTTCGACAACGTAACAGGTACATGGTCATTTACTCCTGCGCCTGGCTACAACGGCAAGGTCGATTTGACCTACGACATTACCGACAACGGTACAACGAACGGTGTTTCAGATCCTCAAACGGTGTCAGGAACGGCGACCTTCGAAGTCACTGAGGTGAACGATGCACCGGTAACATCAGAGGTAACGTTGAGTAGTACCGAAGAAGATGGTGGTTCGGTAACTATTACGGCTACTGAGTTGCTGAGCAACGCAAGTGATCCTGAGTCAGACAACTTGACCGTCGATAATGTTGCGTTAGTGGACCCAACTTCCGGCACGCTGACTCAAGTGAGTGCGACAGAGTGGACGTTTGAACCCGCAGCAGATTTCTTTGGTGACGTTAATTTCACTTATGAAATCACAGATGACGGAACCACTAACGGCGCTCCAGACCCAATTACAATCGCGGGCACAGCAGTGTTGAATGTTGAAGCGACCAATGACGCACCTGAAATCACTGCAACGTCGGTAACGGATACGATCAACGAAGCCAATGGCCAGAAAATAACGGGTATTAGTGTGAGTGACGTCGACTTTGCGGGCGCACAAGCAAATGAAAGCATGACCGTGACTCTTACAGTTACCGAGGGCGACCTTCGTGTCGAGCCGCCAGCAGGTAGTGGTGTGACTGTTGGGGCGGGGATGGCTGGTGAAATCACCCTAATGGGCACACCAGATAATATTAACTCCGTTCTTGGAGCAACAGACGCTTCTGAGGGGGTATTTGTGGATGCAGGAGATGTCAACGCAGCTTCAATCACTTTATCGGTGAAAGTCGAAGACAACGGCGTGTACTTCGAAAATGCATCGGGTACCGCATTGGAAGCGAATCAAGACTTCACTATCAATGTGACACCTGTAGCTGATGCACCTACATTGAGTATCAATCCTCAGTTTAATTACATTCGTCAAATTGCGGCTAGCCAAACCGCGAGCAGTCAAGGTTTAGCGATTGTCGGAATCATGGCGGCGCTTACTGATATTGACGAGGTGCTGTCTTTGGAGCTAACGGGCGTACCAGCTAGTGCTGAGGTAACAAGTGGCGTTTCTCCATCAGGCATTAGCTTCGATGGTACCACTTGGACAGTACCAAGCGATGAAATTGATACGCTAGAAATTGTCGCAACAGATACTAACAGTGGTATTGATGTCGGTTCTTACGATATTTCGCTTACGGCGATATCAACGGAATCTAATGGCGATGAAGCGCAGTCTTCACCTGTCCAAATTAGTTTGGATGTGAGTAGTGATAGCGACGATATTGACCAGTCAACCGCAGTGGACGACAGCTATTTAGTCGGCGGAGACACAGGTACCAACTTGATTGGTGGAGACGGTGACGACGTTATTCTGGGTGGTGATGGTGATGACGTGCTTATCGGTGGCTTAGGCTCAGATATCTTAACGGGTGGAGACGGCAGCGATATCTTCAAGTGGACGGTAGATTCCGTTGATGAAGGGGCAGTGGATACCATTACTGACTTCACTGTTAACGAAGACAGTATCGATTTACGTGAAGTTATCTCTGATCTCAATAACTCAATGATCGACATGGATGATCTGCTTGGTCACATTTCGGCAGACTACGATGCATCGACGGAAAGTGTTTCTCTGAACATTACGACGGATGCAAATGTTCAACAGACTATTGTCGTGGAAAACTTAGGTACTTCAATCGACTTCAACGGTCTCAGCTCCAACGAGATTGTAGAGTCATTGCTCAACAACGGTGTTATTGATAACGGATAAACCTGTATACAACACAAAAATGGGCGGCTCTGATAAGCCGCCCATTTTTTTCGGGAACGCTTGATTTTAAACAGGAGATATTTGAATCGAAATAGAAAGCAAGAACGAAGCAAAGGGGTTATCTTGTTACGACGTTATAGTGATAGTTGGAAATTAAAATAGCGATAATTTGACGTTAAATCGCCTAAACGTGGATGTCTAGCAAGCTGCCAATGATTTCATTGTTTTTCTCTATGACAGACGCGCCAACTCGGTTATAACCAGCGGCTTGTGCGAGGTTGATGAGAGATTCAACTTTTTGAGAGGGAAGGCTAGGTGTTGAGGCTGTTATTGCGACATCCGCAACCGCAGCTAAATCGATGTTGTGATCAGAAAGCTCTTCTTTTACCTTACTTACATTATTGCTAATGCCATGTGCAGCTTTCTCGGCCATTTGTTGTGACATCTGAACGATGTGGTATCCAGATTGAATTCCCGATACAGGCATATCACTACTCCCAACATTATGATAGTGAGAGCATAGGTGGAGTTTATAAAACGTTCAAGTGTTTTATATCAATGACTTGATTAGGCAAACAGTTTGGCAAGCATTTCTCTTTCTTCACCAGATAGAACCGGTTTTTGCGCTTTATTTAGTTTCACGCTGATCTCACCTTGTAATGACTTTAACTGACTTGCCGTTAAATCACTGAGCTTTTGCTTAAGTTCATTAAATTGTTGTGCGTTCATCTCAATACCTTCGTCGTGATTCGGTTTATCCGTCGTTGCCCGAAATTCTTCATCCTTTGGATACAACATATTTATTCAACCAAAATAGATTAGAATTTGATCGATTGATTTTTGTCCGAATATTGTCAAGGTGTGTTAAGTGATACGTCAGATTTTTCCTAAGAAGGTACATAATTACCCACTTTGGGGTAGATGGAAGCGTAAAAAGAAAAAGGGAAGCGATATAGCGCTTCCCTCTTACATATGGTTTGAATGTTACTAACTTACCCTGACGGCAAACTTACTAGCAAGTGAATGAAGCTCTGGGAGCATGCGATAGATAAGATGAAGTTGCTGCAATACCATGCGGGCAGAGCTGTCGTCTTCATCGCGCCATTCGTTTAAGCGTTGTTCGAGTCCAGCATCATCAATATTAGATAGGTCACACTCCTCACAATGCTGGTGAAGCTGTTTATGAAGTACATCCAGATGCTGATGAATACAACGGTGAGCATCTAAAACGAGTTTATGAATTGACTCATCTTCGATGCGAGTTCTGTGCGCGCCTAATGCAGAAATATAGTTCAACATTGCGTGATTTAACGTTAGGAAGCGAAAACTTTCATCAACAGCTGCGCGATATTTGCCAGGCTCCGCCAGCATCGTACTAATCGCAGAAGAGAGTGAGGCATCATTATTGTGGGCCTGGCGGCGAGCGATACGGTAGCTCAAATTGTCTTTCTTGCCGATTCTATACTGACCAATGATCTGATCGAGATACTGCTTGTTCGCCTCTATCGCATCCGACATAACTTTGTGAAGCCTTCTCGACTGCCAGTCGGGCAAAATAACTAATACAGCTCCTACTGCAAGCACACACCCGATGAGGGTATCTGCTAGTCGAGGAAGGACAACTGCGTAACCTTCACCTAGTTGATTAAATAAGAAGAGGACGAGCAGTGTAATAAAACCAGTCGCGTACCCATAGTTGTTCATCCGGAAGGCGAAAAACATCACTCCAGAGATAACGATAAATACTAACTGGCTTTCTTGAGAAGGGAAAAAAGTCAGCAATGGTACACCAATCAACAAACCAGCTAATGTACCTATTACTCGCGCCGTCAATTTTTGGCGAGTGGCACTGTAGTTCGGTTGGCATACGAATAAAGTGGTTAAGAGTATCCAGTAACCTCGGTCGATGTTGAATATTTGAATGATTCCATAGCCAATCGTTAAGGCAATTGACATACGTAATGCATGCCGAAACAGCATCGAATCTTTGTGTAAATTTGCTGATATACGCTGCCACATCGCCTTTAGCGTGTGTGGGTTGGTATCGGCGAGGGTATCTTCTTCGAGGCCTTCAACATCTGGGTTGTTAATGTTATTAAGTTGTTTTTCTACCGTCGCTAAGTTATTGAATAAATATGTTAACTGCATCAGCAGACGTTTCCAGTGCCCTTGCTTTTGTTCTTCTAGATAAGCAAGAGAGTTTTGTACTTCAGCTAATGCCAGAATAGATTGATCGGTATGGGAGTATTCATTTCCTAGCTGAATGGCTAGTGCAATATCACGACACGCTTGGGCTTGAGACTCCAAAAGATATTTAAAACGAAACAGCACATCAGAACGTTCAAATTCGGTCGCTAAATCCTGATAGCGATAATGGCTAGAACTGACGCGTTCGTGAATGTCTTGAGCGATGAAATAAATATTTAAAAATCGGTCACTAGGCCCATCAATGTGACCCCGTTTCGATCGGTTAAGTAGTGTGGTTTTACAAGCGTTTAGTGCCGTAACCGTGGCAGCATTGCATTTTGCAGCTTCAATCCGCAGCGGTTGTGGCGTCAAGTTGGTCACAGGGTGAAAAAGCTTGGCTTTCGCATCAAGATAATTCGCCATTTGGAAGAACACATTGGCTAAGCTTTGTTGCACCGGTTGAAGAGGCCAAAATATCTGCCAAATCATGGACATGAAGTAATACCAGGCGGCACCAGTCAAAAGCAGTAGTGGCTGAAACCAAATGTTGGTGCTTTCATGTGCGCCAAGCATAGTATAAATAGCGATCAGCAACGAACCAAAAGCAATACTCGCGTACTTAGGACCTATCGCCCCAAGAATGATGAAGCCGAAGGTTGAGATAAATAATCCCAACGCAAAAGCCCATGGGGTATCGAACAAGATTTCAATTGAAAAAGCAGCAAGCGCAAAACAGAGAAAGGTGAGAATCAGAGCCTTGATGCGTCCAGTGAAACTGTCATCACTTTCAGCCAAAGCAGCAGCAATAACGCCTAATATTAATGGCGTTATCAGCGTGTTTTGCTCGAAGTACCAAGTTGGGATAACCACACCCAGTAAGGTAATAAGGATAAGAACGCTGTAATTTATCGTCTTGTTTGCCCAATATAGCCGAAATTTAGAAGTTGCTTGCACAATGCGCCTTATGTTTCCGATGAAGAACAGGGGGAATACTACCAGACCCACTATAGCGCGTTTATGATTTACTTTAAGAAAAATTCGTGGTTGCTGATAAAATCAACAGGGATGTCATCGACTTATATTAAAACTGCCAGGTCATGTATTGAGGATTGTAAAGCCAGCTTCAAATAACCTCAGCTTTAGGTTATTAAATCGACAGTAATGTGAATTTTATTAAAGAATAGAAGAAGAAGCTTACTTAGGTGCTCGCCGTTGCTACAATTTAGCGCCTTAAAATGATATAAATCGACAACTTCTAAACTAAAAGGCGCACGTTTCATGCAGCTTACTGCCACTAGCAAAGCACAGTTTTTTATTCAAAATGAGTACCATCACGTCGAAATAAAAGAGAACAGTGTTTTATTAAGCTCGATAGGCAGTGAAGAACATATTCCTTTTACGATCTGGAATGGCAAAGTTAGCGTAAAGCGTGGGTTATTATGGAGCTCTTTACAGTTTTTTGCTCATGAACACGAAGGCAAACAACAAAGCTGGCTAGTCCAAGGTTTACCGTGGCCACAATGCCGAAAGTTCGCGCTTGAGGCTGTTCGTCAGTATCAAGAATGGCACAACACTCAGTGCCGAAAACTGGCTGAGTATCTACCTAAGTGGGAAGAAGAGCTTTACAAACTAAAGCACTTGCCTGCTTACTTATCGCATTCTCAAGTGGTCTCCTGGGTTGAAAGTCTTAGCCAAGAGTTAAGCGAGATGAAAACCACCCTAGAAGAAGCCAAAATGCGAATGCCGAATCGTATGTCGCAAATAGAGCCTTGGCTCATTGATACCTCTGAGGCGCTTGGTGAGCGTAATCGCGATTGGCTAGAAGCAGAACGTCCAAATTGGGAAGTGCTGTTTAATCAAATTGAATCCTCTCCTTTGAATTTATCCCAGCAATATGCGGTATTACTCAACGACGACCACAACTTAGTTCTTGCTGGGGCCGGCTCGGGCAAAACCAGCGTTTTAACCGCACGAGTTGCCTATTTGTTGCAAAGCCATCAAGCTCAAGCAGAAGAGCTTCTCATGTTAGCGTTCGGTCGTGATGCGGCGACTGAAATGAAAGAACGCTTAGTAGATAAAGTGGGCATGGCGGCAGACGGTGTGCGCGTAAACACATTCCATCAGTTGGGTTTGTATATTCTTAAACAAGTCGAACAGCAACCTGTCGAAATTAGTCCTTTAGCGTTGGACGAAAATCAACGAACAGCATGGTGTGTAGACTGGTTGAAAAAACATTGGATGACACCCACCAACTTTAAACGTTGGCAAAAACATTTAGACAAATGGCCGATTGCGTACCTAAAAGGGGATGATGAGTTAGGAAGCCATTCAGAAAATCCAAAACTGATCGCTTGGCTAGATTCGCAGCTGTCTCATTTAGCGTCGGTAGGGTTGACCAAAAAGCAAGTACAAGAAAAGCTCGTAAACCACCAAGACTATACGCGTTTAAATAGTGAACTCGCCTTATGCTGGCCATGTTTTACAGCGTGGCAGAAAATGCTTAAAGAAAGCAACCAAGTGGATTTCCCAACCATGATCAGTCGTGCGACAGATTATGTGAATAAAGGGAAGTTTGTCTCGCCATGGCGCTTTATTATGGTCGATGAGTATCAAGATATCTCTCCAGATCGTCTGGCATTGATTGAAGCACTGTGTGAATCCACTCAGAAACAAGCAGGTGCCACGTTATTTGCTGTTGGCGACGATTGGCAAGCGATCTATCAGTTTGCAGGAGCGGATGTCGATCTTATCACTGGCTTTAAAGAACGCTTTGCTCACTCTACCGTTCATCACTTAGATACAACTTATCGTTTCAACAATCAGATTGGTGATGTAGCGAATACATTCGTGCAGCAAAACCCATCGCAGTTGCCGAAAACACTAAACAGCCACAAACAACGCAAGCAGAAGAGCGTACATACCGCGCCGAGCAATCAAGTGGAAAAGATCTTGGATCACTTGAATCAACAAGCCAAGCAAACCAAGTCAGTTTTATTGCTAGGACGTAACCATTATCATAAGCCCGATTTGTTCGACGATTGGTTGCGACGTTTCCCTAATCTCGATATTCGCTTTATGACTTGCCATGCGAGTAAAGGACGCGAAGCTGACTTTGTGATTATTCTTTCTGTGGATGAGGGGCAATTCCCCGCTAAGAAGAAGCAAATTCACATTGATGGTGCGTTGACGGAGTCCAAAGACAAATTCCCTTACGCAGAAGAGCGCAGGCTATTTTACGTGGCGATTACACGTGCGAAAGAGAAGGTTTGGATCACGCATACTGGCGCGGGATCTGCATTCGTTCAAGAGCTCGTTAATGGTGACTATCCCATCGTGACTTCCCGTTAAATGCAACGTTTAGAATGTTAAAAACAGCAAGGGCGATACTTGGTATCGCCCTTGCTTTATTTGGTTGGCATCAAAGCTTACATGCGCTCAGCAAGATAGGCTTCGTAATCCGGAACTTCGATGTCTACTTCTTGCTCAAGAAGAGGGGAGTTAAACAGGAACTTAGCGGTGGCTCGGTTCGTTGCTACAGGAATATTCCAAACACTAGCAATACGAAGAAGCGCTTTAACATCTGGGTCGTGAGGTACGGCATTCAGTGGATCCCAAAAGAAAACGAGAACGTCGATTTTGCCTTCTGAAATGAGAGCGCCTAGTTGTTGATCACCGCCCATCGGACCACTGATCATGCTCTTGATCGCAAGTCCAGTTTCTTTACTCAGCATGTGTCCTGTCGTGCCAGTTGCGTAAAGGAAGTGACTCTGTAGCTTTTCTTTGTTTTCTTTTACCCAGCGAAGTAGCTCAGGTTTGCAGTTGTCGTGAGCGACCAAAGCCACATGTTTATGGGTTGGCATGGTACGAATGGTTTTTTGCATCAAGATGTTTCCGTTTATATGATTTTAAAATTGTTGTGACTCAATAGAACACGTTTTTGGTCTTTCAATCAACAGCCTTAACACGGAATGTCGGCCTATATTCTGACGGAGATAACGATTCTTCGATCGTGTCGTCATGAAGCGTCTTCGGAGTCAGTGGTTTGATGGTTGGTGAGGCATGTTTGTCATAAGCTTCACCCCTTAAGTAATGCGTTGCTTGCATCACGGAAAGCCGACCTTGCTGCACCATTTTATCTGTTGGTGCGAAGAGCACCTTGTTACGTAACAGGCCTCGATATACACCATGACTTAAGTACACAGAAACTAAACCGATCTCCTCAGCTTTGCCGGCACTGCGCAGCTCACTGATGGCCGCTTCAATCGCCACTGCACTGCCAACAATGTAATCTATATTTCCCATATCGATCACACGTTGAACTAGGTTACGTTGTAACTCCTTGTCGTTGTCTGCCCAAAATGAGTCAACAATGTTGATATCACTTCCTTGTATCGCTTCATAAAATCCGGCAGTAACGGGTTTCGTACCACCACGAGTTCGCGGCCCCAAAAGTAAGGCAATGTTGGTTTTTCCTGACCCCTTTGGATGGCGAGCTGCCAAATATTGACCCGCTTCGTATCCCATCCAATGCCAGTCAACACCGACAGTCCCTTTTAGCAACTCACTTTGTTCTTCATCCAAGTCGAGTTGGTTCACAGTAGCAAAAACGGGAGTATTCCCCACCCAATTTTTAAGTGAATGCTCGTAAGCGTGTGGGTCCACGGTCCCAAGGATAACCGCATCTGCTCCCCATTGGTTACACAGTGCGAGTTGTTGTTCTTGACGGGTTTTGTTTGGGTAGCCGCCCGCTTCAAGGACTCGTAGCTCGACACCTTCTCTTTTCGCTTCGGACACCATTCCATAGTTTACTGACAACCAGTATGAATCCTTTAGGTGAGGGTATATTGCACATATTTTCTCTGCGGCAACCGCTGGCAAAGAAGCAACGAGGGTTAAAGTGGCTGCAGAATGTTTGAAAAATGTGCGAAATGCGTGTTGATTTTTAACCATGAAATGAAGTTCGTTGGCATAGATTAAGTAAACACTGCAAAATATAACGTAATATGTCGCTGAACACGAACATTAAGGTCATGAAAATATGCTGCTAGCAACTGCAAGCATCGGTCGTAAACTTTTGTTGTCTTTCATTGCGATGGCAATACTGGTCATGTTATCGGCACTTATTGGTGTGTCTGGATTTTCTTTGGTTGCCAAAACCGAAAGAAATGTCGTGGATTCTGCGATTCCCGCCATGATTGAGGCGAGGCAAGTATCTGAGTTGAGTACTCGTATTATTTCGTCTGTACAAATGTTGTCGAACGCAAGAAACGAGCAGGAAAGAAAGGAGTCAGGGCGAGTGCTGTTCGAACAGCTCGAGTCTTTACTCACTCACATCAAGGAGCTCGGGAGTGAGTCGTTCGATTCTCAATTGTTAGAAGCTTTAGAGAATAACGTCCAGAACGTTATCGACAATTTGGCAGAACTCGGTGTTTCGGTTGAAAAAAAGCTGTGGCTTGCAAAAGAGATAGATACTCGTGTTGAAGAAATGCGTCTGCTCAGTGAAGAGCTAGAACAACTAACTCGTACGCAAGTTCAGAATACGAGCACCATTGCTGTTGCTAACGTCACGCATATTTATGACTTATTGGAGTCGAATAAAAAATCGCAAGTTTATCAGGCGCTAGATGCACTGGTGGAGGTCGATCTTGATCTGACGGAACGATTGCATGAACTGCACTTGTTGGCCTTTAAAATGTTGAATCAAATTGAAGAGGCTCGGACATTAACGAATATTGAGCGAATTCAACAGGTTCAAAGTGATTTCGATAGCAACCTCAAAATCATGCAACGCCGTGTACTCGCTGTGGAAGATCCTACGCGCTCTAAGCAAATGAGCCAACTGCTCATAGAGCTTGGTAAGCGTCAGGTCGTATTTTCTATACTGATGCAGCAATACGAGAATAACGAACAGTCACAACAGCTGATGCAAAAGACATTAGAGTTGTTCTCAGAGCTTAATGGCACGGTCAACAAATTGGTTGATGATTCAAACAAAACCACTACCGTCGCTGTAGACCAATTGACCAGCACATTGAAATTCGCTCAATGGTCTCTAACCGTTATTTCAATTGTTGGTTTGATTGTATTGGTGCTGATTTTATGGCGTGTGGTGTACCTTTCTGTTGTGAAGCGGTTAGCGGAATATTCCGCTGCGTTACTGTCTGTGGCACAGGGTAACTTAGCGGTTGAGTTGGAAGTGAAAGGCAAAGATGAGTTGGCGCATATGGGGCAGGCCATCATCACGGCTCGTAATACCGCGCAAGCACTGAAAGTGGTAGCAGAGGGTGAAGCTCAAGCCAAGCGAGAGCTTGAGGAGCATAAAGAGCATTTAGAAGAGCTCGTTGAGCAGCGCACTTCGCAGTTAAAACAAGCAAACCGCCGTTTGAATGAAGAGGTTTTGAATCACGCTAAAGCTCGCAAGCAAGCAGAGCAAGCGAGCCGAGCAAAATCGGCTTTCTTGGCGACGATGAGCCATGAGATAAGAACGCCAATGAACGGAGTGTTGGGGACAGCACGCTTGCTGATTGACTCAGGCCTCAACCCAATTCAAAAGCGTTATGCGGAAATCATTAATCGTAGTGGTAAAACGTTGCTCGCGATCCTTAATGATGTACTGGATTACTCCAAGATTGAAGCGGGGCATTTAGAAATTCGTCACATGGGCTTTGATTTACACCAAATGGTGGAGGACACTTTCCAGTTAATGAACAGTCGAGCACAAGAGAAGAAGCTGCTGTTCTCCTACCATATTGAAAGTGATGTTAGTCGCTACTGGAAAGGGGATGTCACCAGAATCAGTCAGGTGCTGCACAATCTTGTTGGTAACGCGATTAAGTTCACTGACGAAGGAGAAATTGATATCTACGTTAGCCTGAACCCTGAGGACGAGTCGCAAGTCCTGTTTGAAGTATCAGACACTGGAATAGGAATTGCCAAAAAATACCAGAGAACGTTGTTTGATGCCTTCACGCAAGCTGAAGGTGGGATGAGCCAAACTGGAGGCACGGGGCTTGGACTTGCCATCAGTAAGCGAATCATTGAAGCGATGGGCGGTGTTTTAGAAGTCGATTCCGAAGAGGGAAATGGTAGCCGATTCTGGTTCTCTATTCCGTTAGAGGAAAGCGAACCTGTTGAAACAGGAACCGTGGCAACCGCACGTTGCAAAGTGAAAGCAAAGGTCTTGCTAGTAGAAGATAATGAAGTCAACCGAGTGGTCGCGGAAGGCTTTCTAGAAAGCATGGGGCATCAAGTCGTGATGGCGGAAAGCGGCTCACAAGCAGAGCAACTGATCAGCACACAGGATTTTGATATCGCTTTAGTCGACATCAACCTCCCTGATTGTGATGGAACTGAGTTGATCCAACGCTTAAAGCGGATTGAGTGTAATAAGCCGGCCAATAAAGCGCTTGCCGTCACGCCAATGATTGCAGTGTCTGCGCACGTTTTTGCGGAAGAAGTTGAGCGCTATCTAGCCGCTGGTTTTGACGGATACTTGCCTAAGCCATTGGCAAAAGAGGCACTCGCGGCATTGATTCAGGATGCGCTAGACGGAAAGCCGTTGTTGTTGCCACAAAATGCCGACTGTACCCCGTTTGATCAAATTTCGCCTCAAGAACAAGAGCTACAATTAAAGGTCGTTCAAGCACCTAAAACAAAGGAACCCGATGTGGTTATCATTAATCCGAGCGTGATTGAGTCCGATATGAAAATCTTGGGCAGAGATAAGATGTTGCACATTATTAATCTGTTTAGAGCCACCAGCACCGATGTATTAAGCAAGCTGCAAGCGTCTGCTGAGGACAATGATAGTAAAGAAGTAAAGAACCTTGCCCATAAATTAAAGGGCAGTGCAGGAAGTTTAGGACTAACTGCGCTAATGAACGCTTGCCAAGCAATTGAAGCCGCGCCTCAACCTCTAGATACCTATAATGCGACTAAAGATGATTTAGTTTCTCAAGTGTCTGCATCAATTCAAGCTCTGGATGAGTTAATGGCGAAGTAATCCATCGAGCATTGAAAATAAAAAAACCTCCGGCTTTCCGGAGGTTTTTTCTATTCGGTCATGTCATCTTCCCACTCGAATCGAGTGTCTAGGGCATAAGGGTCATCATCAAAAGGATGTTCCACTTTGCCACGTAAGTATTCGAGTTGATGCTCAAGCATATTGACCGTTTCGTAGTCTCCCTCAGAACAAGCAACGTAAATCTGTTGTTCAAGAGCGGCAATGTTATCTCGGATACCCATGAGAACCCCCTTAAATCATCATCGATTCTCAAAACGATTATAGTCAAGTAATCCAAATTCGATCGGTTGTTTTGTACGGTACCAATTGTGTAAACGATCGCTAAATGACCAGAATTTTTCTGAGCTTCTACGAATCGCAAAATTATCCAATAACTTAACGTAATCGGACTCGTTTTGGATGGCACTAAATTGATCGACAAAATCTTTTACTTGGTTTTCGTTGATCGAGAAAAATGCCGCAGGGTAGCTTCCCACAACGCCGCGTACAATGGTCATATCATCGTTAGCAAAGTCACGGTTACTTTCTTCATCAAACAAGCTAGAGATGTTTGTGTGTGCATTGTTGTGAAGTAAGGTGAACAGTTCATCTTCCCCTGATTGACTTCTCACCATAAGCATAGTGATTTGCGGAACGGTTTTTAGGCCTTCACCACGAACGTGGTCAATACGTTTTAGTTGCTTTTCACTACTCGCAGAAAGAGCTGTGTCTTGAATTTCGTAGCGAGGCAGAAGCACATCTGAAACATGTTCGCTCAACAACTCCACCAACTCCGTTTTTGGATCGTCACTCTTATACTGAACGCTGGTTGGTTGGTTAAACGGCTTCACATTTCGTTGTAAAAAGTCACTCAACTGCGGGCTTTGATCTTTATACCAGCTAGATTGCAGTTCATGGCGCATATCGGCGGGTAACAACGAGATAAAGTTACTTTCGCCTTCTAGACGCAAGAAGTCCATAAACATTCGTGTCATGAGCTGATGGCCGAAGTTACCGTAAACGTCAAACCCAGCAACAAGCAAATAGTGGATACGCTCTAGTAACGCGTAGTCAAGAATCCACACTGTTTTAGGCTGCTCACCAACTAACCCTTGAACAACAGAAGCACTATCAAAATGGCGGAATATCGTTAATGCCGCATTATGGTTGGTGCCATTACCGTCCCAAATTACATCGGTGGATAGGTTTTCACCTTCTTTAAACCAGTTATTAGTGAACTCAGATTTAGCCTCTAGGTAGCGAGCTTGCTGGCGCGCGTACTTGACCCAGTTGGTAACAGGTAGCGTGTTACTTTCTTGTTCTGCCGGTAGTTTTAGGTTATCAGCCTGAGATCGGTAAAACTCATTTACTTCTGGGATGTCTGCTTTATCTGGATCAAGGAAAAACACCCAAAAGCGATCATTGATAACATTCAATGCCAGTTGGCCACGACAAACTGGGCCTTTGATGTATGCCATTATTGTATTTTGTGCATTATCTAGCATGAACTTAAAGCGCGATTTCACTGGAAGGTCGATGAATGATGTCATCGGGTTTGCAGCAACTTCTGGTGCATAACTCGGGAGCTGGCTAACCGTGTAATCAGCATCAATAAACCAAGTTTTCCAGTTCTCTATGCGTTGCTTGTTTAACGCGAATGGCATGTGAGTTTTATCTACTATGGTCCCTTGCTCTGGAATAATTCGATAAAACACACGTTCAACCCCTGGATCATCGTACGGGCGACGCGTTGAAATACGTTTGACGGGCTGTCCTGGTGGTGTAGCAGAGCGGACGAGCGTGAAGAATCGGGGATCTTCATCGAGTTCTGAAAAGTAGATATGAGATAAAAACAAATGCTCATATATATACCTAGCCATCAGCTGATTTTTCAAATCAGAGTGGTTAAGTAATGTTTCGTACTTATCTATTTGCGCTTGCTCATTCTCACTAACAGGTTGGTGAACGTTCATTATTGCGCCGTTTTCCAACCAAGTCATGAGTGTGTGGTATTCACTGTTTGATAGATTTGGCATACCAAAAGGCATGCCCCAGGTTGGGTTATCCTTCTCGTATTGCTCGTATTCTTCAATCGTCGGACAGGTTTGCTCTCGGTCTATCGAAAAGTCAAAGCCTTCTAACTGGACTTGGTCAGGCAATGGGTGGCGCTCTTTTTGTTGTAGCAAACGTGCGATAAGGCCTGCATCAATGTTGGCTGCCATGCTTTGATCACGTTCGTTGAGAACCGGATGAAAACCCGCATCGCGCCACTCTTGGGTGGTTTCTGCATCTTCGAATAAGCGTGTTGGTGCTGCGGCTGTGAGTCTTGTTCCTTCATATACCAGTGCTTTACTCGCACCACGGTCAATGCCCTCAACAGAAGAGAGCTTAAGTTGACATGGTGCATCGTAGCACGCGTGGCAGACGACACAGCGGTTATCCATAATGGGTTTAACTTCGCTTTGGAAGAAGTTTGCTTGAGGGGTTTCCACGTCAACTGTGCGTTCACGCACGAGCTGTGGACCAAACAGTTGGTCATAGTTAAGACCAGCATAGGTTGCACAGCCGGCAAACAAAGTAGCAATGCAAAGTGTAAAAATTAAGCGCAAATTCATTGAGTTATTTTACGTGATTCGAATTTGCATTAATTAAAGCAAAATAAGCGGTCAATTACCAAAAGTTGGGCCAATTAGCGTTAATTTTTCTGTTGATTGTCTGAGCGCTTGAAAATGTAACCCTGGCGGTGGACTGTCTGAATTCTGTCTGTTGGAACGCCTTCGTGAACTAGACGCTTTCTCATTCTGCTCATGTGCATATCGAGTGCTCGATCATGTTCAGTAAATTCACGTTTTAGTACTGTTTCGTAAAGAAAATGCTTACTAAGTACTTGATCTTGATGGTGAGTGAGAGTTTGCAGCAGCTTAAATTGAATGCTTGTTAACTGAACAGATTTCTTGTTTGGCAAGTAATTGAGTACCACAGAGTGAGTGCGCTTATCTAGTAATAGCTCCTCATCATTATGGTGAACGCCGTTGTGTTGGCATTGGTAAGTTTTTCCATTTGAAACCTTGGAGTCAAGCACGCGGGCACCTTAATTATTAATGGTAGTAAAACGTATTATCATTAATATTTATATAAAAGCAATCAGGTACTTTATGGGCACTGTGATATGCGTAGACAATCTTAATATTTGAGATTAACAGTAGTGATGAATGGTGCGATGGCGCTCTGAACTAAAGTGCTATTGGAGTGCGTATTAGCTACAAATAACGGTGTAATGTTAGGCGAAGATAGAAAGAATTCTCATTTAGTAAATTCGCTTATCCGCTATTTGTGAACTATACATTCTGTTGCAGGAAGCACTTTTCTAATACACACAGAGGTTTATATGACAGCGAAATATGGCGTTAAACGCCGATTAGCGATTCTTGCCGCCGCTTTAATCGGTGCGACAAGTAGCAGTATCGCAGCAGAGAAACCAAATATTCTCGTCATTTGGGGTGATGATATTGGCCAGTCCAATCTCAGTGCTTACACGTTTGGCTTGATGGGGTACAAAACACCAAATATAGACAGTATCGCCAAAGAAGGCATGATGTTCACTGACTATTACGGTGAGCAATCTTGTACAGCGGGCCGTTCTACTTTCATTACGGGCCAAACCGTTCTTAGAACAGGTTTGAGTAAAGTGGGGCTTCCAGGTGCTGATCTTGGCTTGAAGGAAGAGGACGCAACCATTGCCGAAATGCTGAAGCCGATGGGCTATATGACAGGGCAATTTGGTAAAAACCACTTAGGTGATAAAGATGAGCACCTTCCTACTAATCACGGCTTCGATGAATTTTTTGGCAACCTTTATCACTTGAACGCCGAGGAGGAGCCAGAAAACGTCGATTATCCTAAAGATCCTGAGTTTCGTAAAAAGTTCGGTCCGCGCGGCGTTATCCGTTCGTACGCTGATGGCAAAATTGAGGATACAGGACCTCTAACTCGCAAGCGCATGGAAACCGTGGATGAAGAGACGTTAGATGCGGCACTCGACTTTATGGATCGTGCAGTCAAGGCTGAAAAACCTTTCTTTGTCTGGTGGAACGCAACTCGTATGCACTTCCGTACTCATGTGAAAGAAGAGAACTCTGGAAAAACAGGTATCAGCGAGTATGCAGATGGTATGGTCGAGCATGATAACCATGTAGGTCAGCTACTGAAAAAAGTGGATGATTTGGGTATTAAAGACAACACAATCGTCTTTTACTCCACCGATAATGGCCCACACATGAACTCGTGGCCAGATGCAGGTACAACGCCATTCCGTGGAGAGAAAAATACCAACTGGGAAGGTGCGTACCGAGTTCCTGCGATGGTACGTTGGCCGGGTAAAATTAAAGCTGGCTCTGTTTCGAATGATATCATGCATCACATGGACTGGATGCCAACGTTCGTTGCTGCCGCGGGTGATGACAATATCAAAGAGAAATTGCTCAAAGGTTATAGTGCGAATGGTAAGAAATTCAAAGTTCACCTAGACGGCTATAACTTCCTACCATATTTGACTGGTAAAGAGGATAAGGCCCCACGAGAAGAAATTTTTTACTTCTCAGATGATGGAGACTTAACTGCACTTCGCTATAACAAATGGAAGCTGGTCTTTATGGAGCAACGAGCAAAAGGCACGTTGCGTATTTGGGCTGAACCATTCACCACACTTCGTGTTCCTAAGATCTTCAACTTGCGTATGGATCCTTACGAAGTGGCTGATATCACTTCTAACACTTACTACGATTGGATGCTAGACCGTGCTTACATGCTTGTTCCTGCGCAAGCTTACGTAGGCAGATTCCTTGAAACGTTTAAAGAGTTCCCACCAAGGCAAAAAGCAGCAAGCTTCTCGCTCGATCAAGTGATGGAGAAACTAAAAGAGAACCCAAATAAGTAGGAAAAGCTAAGTGAAGTATCACTGACCCGTCCTGATATGGGTTGACACTTTTTAACTAAAACGCTCGATGTACTTCATCGGGCGTTTTGTATTTTAAAG
>NZ_JAWORD010000038.1:0-10028 GCF_033337665.1 Vibrio sp. Vb2960
TTTCATCGTTGGTTTCGTGTTTACGGTGGTATGGTTTAGTTTTGTGGTAGCGTTGCTCACACCTTAATGCGGCGTTAGCTGTTTAAGGAAAAAATGAGAAAATACGATAAGCCGCTATTCTGGCTGTATATAAAAACAAGAGACTCGTTGTTGTCATCTTTTAAGGGCTTTCTGGGAATGCTTTTAGTGTTGTTCGGGGCAGCAGTAGTTTTAGGTAATGAATCCCCCGAGAATGTCTGGATTTCGGTGGGAATCATTTTACTAGTATCTAGTCTTCCAGTCTCAATGGGCCTGATGATGGTAAAGCTCAAATTTAAGAGTTTTGCTGGGTCAATACCTACAGCAGAACTAGCGTATTTTTTACAGCACGATGAAGGTGCAAACTTAGATAAAGCTGTGAGAGGTTTATTTTCGTTATGCCTATCTTTTATGATTTACCTTTGGTTTACGATGGTAACTATCGCAGTACTCGGTATGTTGGGAGCAAAGCTCGTGTTGTAAAACACAGCTAACAAACTGTTTAAGAGGGATTCGCAACGCGTGGCATTTTCACTATGCGTTGGTTTTAGTGTTTAAGGCGGTATGCGGCGGCTTAGGTATTGCGTTGCTCACCCCTTAACAGGGCGTTAGTCGCCAGAAAAAGCTAGCAGTCAAAATCATGTTTCTAAGCTCAAAATGTGGCAGCTGTTTGTTTGGTATACAGATTCATCGTCGATGGTCAAAGCTCAGTTTCAGCAGTTTTAAGTCCATAGTTTTGCAAGTGTCCAAGCGGTTGTTTGTTCTTTGGTGCTGACAGAGCAGGGCAATCGAGATTCTGTTTTCGGTTGCAACTCTGCTCGGTGAGTTTGTTGGGTACAAAAGCCGATTTACTCGCTGAAATGACGTTTTCTCTGGTGTTGTCAGTTCTACGTGGTTTCAGTGACTTTGTTGAAAGTCCGCACTGTGAGATTGGCTTTCCAAAGGCTCTTTTTGGTGTTGTCAGTCCGTTTTCTGCGGCGCTGTTTTTTCTAAGTGGTTTCATTGAGTAGCCGTTTTGAGGCTACGCCTGACTTAAATGCATCAAAGCACATAAAGTTTGTTGTTCACAAAGTTTAGTTTGGCTTAAAATTGCCGCTTGGTGCCTCGCGACTAACAAACTGCTCAAGAGGGATTCGCAACGCGTGGCATTTTCACTATGCGTTGAATTAAGTGATTCAGGTGGTCTGCGGCGGCTTCGGTATTGCGTTGCTCACCCCTTAGCAGGGCGTTAACTGGCGCAGAAAATACGAAAGAACAATGATGCAGTTTCTAGGTTCAGAGGTTTAGCGTGTTCGGTCGGTTTCCTTAGCTGAGCTAATGCGAATAATTTCAGTTTTATACTTAAGTTTACTGATGTGAAAGGCGGCACAAAGCCTTCTAATAAAATAAGGCATTCGCGATTAGTTCGGCGCACTTACATCGCCGAAGTATGGTGTTGTGAGACGCATTTCAAACTAAAGATAAACGGTAATCTTTTGGTTAAATGCATATTTGGGTTAGCTTTTCTAATCATTAATTAGCAAAACGAGCTTTGGCGAAAGTGGCTGAAAGAACGGCGAAAACTGAAAGGCGCTCAGTTAACAAACTGTTCAAGAGGGATTCGCAACGCGTGGCATTTTTACTATGCGTTAGTTTTAGTGTTTAAGGTGGTATGCGGCGGCTTCGGTATTGCGTTGCTCACCCCTTAACAGGGCGTTAGTTTGCAAGAGGAAAAACGCAGCTGTACCGCCAGATCTAGTGGTAAAAGTTCAAAGTTGAAATTGTCGTATCGGCGTTCAATTTCAGTGTTAACTTGCGTGGTGTAAACTCAAAATTGGTATCGTTTCAACGGTTGATTTGTTCTTTGGTGCGGCGCCTTTTGGGTTAACTGAGTTGAACTTTTTCGCTGAAACTCTGCTCTTTGAGTTTGTCTGTGCAAAAGCCGATTTACTCGCTGAAATGACGTTTTCTCTGGTGTGGAAAATTCACGTGGTTTCATTGAGTAGCCGCTTTGAGACTAAGCCTGACTTAAGTGCATCAAAACACTTAAAGCTTATTGTTTGCAAAGTTTAAAATAACGTAAAATCAATGCTTTGGGTTTGAAAACTAACAAACTGCTCAAGAGGGATTCGCAACGCGTGGCATTTTTACTATGCGTTGAATTTAGTGATTAAGGCGGTTTGCGGCGGCTTTTGTATTGCGTTGCTCACCCCTTAGCAGGGCGTTATGTGCTTTGGTGGAAATGGATATGGAAATCACAATCAGGCGTATCGAAACAGAAAGCATTGAGGACAAAGGTATATTCGAGACTTTGTTTAGAGAGTACCTATCTGGATTCTCAGTTGAGCTAGATCTCTCAGTAATTGCTCAGTTATTTGCATTGCCTTATTTCCACGGATTTATCAGTTTTGTCGACGATAAGCCCGCCGGTTTTGCGGTTTGCTTTGAATCGTTTTCAACTTATCGTGCGCAAAGAGTGATGAATATCCATGACTTTATGGTGTCGGACAACTTTCGTGGTAAAGGTGTGGGCAAAGCGCAACTGAATGGTATCGAACAGTATTGTCGTGATAATGATTACCTCAAAATCACACTAGAGGTCGGTGATGATAATGTTGCAGCTAAAAAGCTTTACAGGTCATTGGACTACGAAGATTACAGAGTAGTTTTGAAAGGGCAGCAACATTGGCAAAAGTACCTTAATTAGCACGCACATAACAAACTGTTCAAGAGGGATTCGCAACGCGTGGCATTTTTACTATGCTTTGATTTTAGTGTTTAGGGTGGTTTGCGGAGGCTTCGGTATTGCGTTGCTCACCCCTTAACAGGGCGTTATGGCGCAGGGATAGAATCAGCTAAGGGAACTCTATGAGCGAGAAAGTAAAAGTAGCCTTGAACTGGCTCAAAGGTCTTTTGGAATCGGAGAATATCGAGTATCAAATAGTCGGTGGGTTGGCGGCAACGATTCATGGTGGCAGTCGTGAAGTCGCAGACATCGACCTCTATATCCACAATTCAGATGCAAAAAAAGTATTAGCTCACGTTTCACAGTATGTTTCTAAGCCACTTACTCGTTACTCGGAATATGGCTGGGACTTAGAGTATTTTCAGTTAATCTATCGAAATCAAAAAATTGAAATAGGTTTGGCTCAACATACCAAGATCCAATCTTCACTGAATGGTTCGTGGCACGAACTTGAAATCGACTTCTCAAAGTCAGTTGTCAAAAGCTATCAAGGTATTGAATTACAGGTCATTCCGGTTCATCAGTTGGTAGAATATAAGCGAATATTGGGTAGGGAAGTAGACCTCATAGACGTTCAGCAGTTAGCTTCAAGTTCAGCGCCATAACAAAGCATTTAAGGGTGATTCTCAACGCTTGGCATTTTTCATTCCATCGTTGAGTTCAGTGTTTACGGTGGTATGGTTAGGTTCAGTGGTCGCGTTGTTCACACCTTAATGCGGCGTTAGCTTAATTTCTTATCGTATGTCGATAAGGCAATTCATAAAGTGGTATCATTTGCGAAACTGATGAAGTAATAGAGAAAACATGAAAAAAGCAATATATCTAATTTGTCTCGCAATCTTGAGTGGATGTAACGAGTCCAAATATCCTGAGGGTATTAACTATGTTTCAGAAGCTAACAAGAATGTTTTTATTAACTACGATGGCAACAACATATACTCATTCAATAACTTAGATATAGACGAAGTTGTGGTTGGAAAGAGAATAGAAAATGATGCTTATGTAACTGAATTACACTTCACAATACAGTTCAGTAGTAAGCCAAGTAGAATACCTAAGACTATAAGCTTACAAGCTAACCAGTCGAATCTAAGCCTTTTTAAGTGTAGTGAATGCGAAAGCACCTATGAAAAATGGTCGAGAAAGTAAGCTAACAAAGCATTTAAGAGTGATTCGCAACGCTTGGCATTTTCGCTTCGCTCAAGTATAGCCAAGCGTCGCTCACACCTTAATGCGGCGTTAGCTTACCACGCATTTTTCAAGTGAGGATTTCTAAGTGAGTAGTACGTGGTTACCGATAATAAAAGACATTGTGGTCGCAGGTTCAGCATTTGGTGCTGCGTTTATAGCCTATCGTGGGCTAAGTACTTGGCAAAGAGAGTTAAAAGGTAAATCAGAATATTAGCTTGCAAAAGACGTTCTTCGTTCCGTCTATAAGGTTCGCGAAGCTTTCAAGCATGTTAGAAAACCTGCGATTATGGGGTACGAATACCCTGAAGAACTAACGACCCATTCAGGGCACTTGAAATCTGAAAGCCGGTATGAGGGAAACTCCCATGTATACCAAGAACGGTGGAAAAAAATGGATGCTGCATTTTCTGAATTAGAAGAACTTAATTTAGAGGCTCTGGTTGAATGGGGCTCTGAGCATCAGGATAAAATTGTACCGTTAAGGCGTTGTAGAGGTGAATTGCTTATGGCGATTCAAGATATGCTTCATAGATACAAGCACCCCGAAGAGGGAAACTGGAAAAATAAAGAAGAACAAGCTAATGAACGCTCTATACTTTACCACTTGGGAGACGACTCTAAACACGATAAATTTACTCCTGAGATAAACTCCGCCATTAAATTGTTTGAGGATTGGCTGAGAGTATATATATCGAGAAAAAAGTAAGCTAACAATCTGTTTAAGAGTGATTCGCAACGCGTGGCATTTTTACTATGCGTTGCGTTTGGTGTTTAAGGTGGCATGCGGCGGCATCGGTATTGCGTTGCTCACACCTTAACAGGGCGTTAGCCCTCAAGGAGAAAATATAAAATTGTTTGAAAATCATTTAAAAAGAACAAAGTTCTTGCTGTTTTTGCAGGGTATATCTGTTGCAGTTACTCTGTTTCTACTATTTACCTTGCTTGCCCAAGTAAATCAATTGAGCTCTTCGAGTCTTTTTCTCACATTTGCAATTGTTTTAGTGATGCTAAGCTTGAACTTGTCTAGTTTTTACGGGTTGTTAAAAAAGAAGCTTTGGGTATTTAAGTTAATGATCGTTCTTTATTTAATTCAGATGATAGGCATAGAAACACCTAACTTTTCCTTAGCCTTTTCTTTTGGAGTTGAAGTACCGATAAGTGTGAATGTTAATGAAGTAACAGTTTCTCTAAACTTACTGGCAATCTTGGTGGTTTGGTTGTCGTATACAAGTCTTAACCTTTTGAAAAAGGGCTAACAAATTGTTCAAGAGTGATTCGGCACGCGTGGCATTTTTACTATGCGTTGGTTTTAGTGGTTAAGGTGGTATGCGGAGGCTTCGGTATTGCGTGCCTCACACCTTAACAAGGCGTTAGTTTGCAAGAGGAAAATCGCAGCTATATCGCAATATCTAGTGGTAAAAGCTCAAAGTTGAAATTGTCGTATTGGCGTTCAATTTCAGTGTTAATTAACGTGGTAAAAATCCAAAAATTGGCATCGTTTCAACGGTTGGTTTGTTCTTTGGTGCGGCGACTTTTGGGTTAATTGAGTCGTACTTTTTTGCTGAAACTCTGCTCTGTGAGTTTATTGGTACAAAAGCAGATTTACTCGCTGCGAGGACGTTTTCTCTGGTGTGGTAAGTTCACGTGGTTTCAGTGAATTTGTTGAAAGTCCGCATTGTGAGATTGTCTTTCCAAAAGCAGTTTCTGGTGTTGTGCGTTCGCTTTCTGCGGCGTTGTTTGTTCCAAGTGGTTTCATTGACTAGCCGCTTTGAGACTACGCCTGACTTAAGTGCATCAAAGTACATATTGCTTGTTGTTTGCAAAGTTTAAAATAACGTAAAATCAACCCTTTGGGTCTGCAAACTAACAAACTGCTCAAGAGGGATTCGCAACGCGTGGCATATTTACTATGCGTTGAATTTAGTGATTAAGGTGGTTTGCGGCGGCTTTGTATTGCGTTGCTCACCCCTTAGCAGGGCGTTAGTTGTATCACGAGTGACGTGATCTCTTCCGAGTTTACATTATTGTGAGTTATGCAACTAGGATTTTTAGTTAATTGTCAGTATGATGCCCCTTAAATGCGGCCCTTGCCAAAAGGGCTTTTACAACAAACACTTGTGAATACATATGGACATTACGGCATACTTAGCTGAACTGAATAATAAGTCTCAAGCGATTTTTGACCAATCGTTACAAAACAAGCAGAAGCTAGGTGATTTTCATCACTTAGCTTCTTGTATCTATGAATTATCGGAGACGCTTAATGACCCTCAAGAAAAAGCCATCTTAACTAAGGTTAGTGTGCAATTAGAATCAGCTAACTTAAACTTAGTTTTAGGGCTCTATAGGCAAGCTTTTACTTCTCTTAGACTTGCTTTCGAAATGGGCTTAGCGGCTGCATATTTCTCCGCAAATAAGCTTGAATTGAATGAATGGCTTGATGGACGAGCAGATATCAAATGGTCAAAATTAATTGATGATGAATCCGGAGTTTTATCTCAAAGGTATTCGAAAGCTTTTTTTGTTGAATGTGACTCGTTTATGACAGAGTATCGAAGCAAAGCGCGGAAAACTTATCGTAGTTTATCCGAATATGTTCATGGAAACAATGAAACATGGAATGATGGTATGACAATAGAGTATAACCCTTCATTGTTTGACTTTTATTCTGGAAAATATGAAGAGGTATGCGACGTAATATTATTTACATTGATTTGTCGTTACGCCAAATCAATGTCAGAAACTGAGCGAGAATCTCTTCAGTTTGTCACAGAACAATATAATCATATCTCAGGAATTAGAGAACTCTTTGGTAGAGAATAGTAATATATTATGAGCGGATTTTATTTAAGAACGGAAAGTATTAAGCAAACGGATATACTCGATTTATCAGTGGTAAGCCCATCTGACGAGAACATCCTTACTGCATTAAAATCAAATGAGCCTTGTTTGCTTGAGGGGTCTAGAGGTACGGGTAAATCATTTTTAATGAGAGTTGCCGAGCTTCAAATGGAGCAAGATGACCCCTCTATTATATCAGTGTTTGTTCCTTTTAACATGAGCTCTTTGATACGAACTGAAGATAACTTACAGTTTTATCACTGGATGTTAGCTAAAACTCTAAAATATTTATTAAATAAATTAAGGCGTAAAGGTCTAGTTGTTTCTGGTTTAACTGCAAATTTATTAAGTAATGATGAAAGCGATACAGAAGACGCAGTTGAATTAGAGCTCAAAGAAATTGTTAAACTTTTTGAAGATTCCTATAAAGGTACTTCTAATATCGATATTTCTAGCCTTCCCGATATTGAAGATGTAAAAGAAGCAATAGAGATAATTTGTGAAGAAAATGGATTGGCTAGAATTATCTTTTTTTTCGATGAAGCAGCACACGTTTTTAGACCTGAACAACAAAGACAGTTTTTTAATCTTTTTAAAGATCTAAGGTCTCCTTATATAACTTGTAACGCAGCAATATATCCAGGTGTTACTCATTTTGGTGAGTCATTCGAGCTTATACATGATTGTATTTACAAAAAACTTGAAAGAAGTATAAAAGATTCAGACTATTTGGAATACTTCAAGGGAATTGTGCTTAAGCAAGCAGATGAAAAACTGAAAAGAGACATCGAGAAAAACCAAGAGCTCTTTAATACGTTAGCTCTTTCTAGTGGCGGTAACCCTAGAATGCTCTTAAGGACTATTCAAGACCTTAGCAAGTTGACTGTAAACAATGCGAATACTGTTATTAAGTCCTTTTATCGTAGCCAAATATGGGAAGAACACACAGAGCTAGGTGAGAAGTATAAGGGGCATCAGGCAGTCATTGACTGGGGTAGAGATTTTATCGAAAAATCAGTAATACCAAGAGTAAATGATTACAACGCAACTAGAAAAGAAAAATCGTTAGATGAATCAACCATCTATTTTTGGGTGCATAAAGACGCTCCTGAAGCAGTAAAAGAAGCATTACGGCTTCTGACTTATACAGGGATTATTCGTAAAATTAATAGTTCAATTAGGGCAACTCGAGCTGAGTTAGGCGCTAGGTACGAGATTAAATATGGTTGTATGATATCTTTAGAGAGTAGTCCACATTCTGAGTCCTACAATTTTTACAAGAACTTGTTGTTAAGCAAATATCCTGAATTTGGTAAAAATCACTCGTCGTATAGTGGTAGTGAAAATGTTTTGCATATTGATGATGAGCAGCAGTATGAAGCATCTCTTCAATCAATGCTTAAAAAGCCAATTGACGTATTGGTGCTATTAACGCAATGGCAAAAAGACAAATTAAAGGAAGCTGGTATCAACACAATCGAAGAACTACATAAGATGACAGAAGATACTTTAATCGAAAGCATTTACAATGTAGGACCGGCTAGAGCTCGATTGATGAAAAATGCAGCAGCTGCAGAGCTATTAGAATATATCTCTGGGTAATTAGCTTTTTGTTACTGCCAATACAACTAACAAACTGTTTAAGAGTGATTCGCAACGCGTGGCATTTTTACTGTGCGTTGCGTTTAGTGTTTAAAGTGGTATGCGGTGGCTTCGGTATTGCGTTGCTCACACCTTAACAGGGCGTTAAGCTACAAGGAGCAAAATTGGACATTATCAATCGAAATATATCGAGATTATCTTGGCTTGTGTTAGGGTTTTATTTCGCTGCCACGGTCATGGCATTTGCAGATGATCAAAAAAAGAACATAGTTGAAGTGTTTAATAGCCTTGGTGGCTTTATATCAGCAGGTGGTGCTATTGCCGCCATATTGACGGTTTTAGCGATGGTGCAATCTAGGAGGGAAGATAAAGAGCAAGATATCGTGAAATACTCTAACTATGTACTCTTTATGCTTGACCGACAGATTAGATATATAAGTATGTTTGGTGAAAATAACCTCAAAAAACATGAGCACCGCTCACTAAATGTAAAAGCATACTCGGTACTCGCAACTACATTTGACCCAAGTTTAGTTAATGTAATAAAAATTGAAGAGTCCATGTTTTTATTGAGCTTAGATCGTCCGGAATTGATAGCACAATTAGATGAAACACAAAGGGACTACTGCTCTATTGCCTCTCAAATAGAACAGAGAAACAAAATCTACTTAGCTAACTATCAAGCGATAATTCACGAAAATGAAATTGATATAGGCAGTAATGTTAACGTCGCTGAAATCAACGAATTGGTAGGTCAACCTGTAGTTAATGAATTAATGCTTTTGACGAGTCAAATGTATGAAATGTTGCCTTTGATACAACAACACCTTATTAGTGTTCAGCATGATCTATATAGCTTGCTTCAAGTGAAGTACCCTCGCTATAAGTTTCTACCTCCTGTGAGCAATGTAGCTTAACAAAGCGTTTAAGACGGATTCCCAACGCTTGGCATTTTGGGTTTGATTCAGCTTTAGTGTTTACGGCACAATGGTTTAGGTCAGGTGGTAGCGTTGCTCACCACTTAACGCGGCGTTAGTACGGGATTGGTATCAAAGGTCAAAATTTAGGTGTTTATCGGTTTTGTTTACCAGCTTTACACCTGAACGGGCGTGCCTTTCACGTTCTTTCCGGTGGCACTATATGCGGGGTTTCCGCTTTGACCTCACCGTTTACGGCTTCTAACTTTTTGGCTATTTCGTGAGTGCGGCTTCTCTTGTGTGGTTGGTTTTTGCCTTCAATTCGGTTCTTTGGTGTGGTTGTCAAAGTTCGGTGACCGAATCCTTTGCTAATTTGAAACTGGTCAAAATAGGTTAGTTTGGCGTGTTTTTCTTCTAGCCAACTTGCGTTTTGAGGCTAAGTTCTAGTTTCGCAGTTGTCCCTTTAGCTTCAGCGTTTTAAGCTAACAGTTTCGTGCTATATTTCAATATCTTGGTGCAAGTCAAAAGGTTCAAGAACAGCGTACTAACAAACAATTTAAGAGTGATTCGGCACGCGTGGCACTTTTGCAATGCGTTGGTTTTAGTGATTAAGGCGGTATGCGGCGGCATCGGCATCGCGTGCCTCACACCTTAATTGGGCGTTAGGTTTTCGGAGTCACATGAAGAAAATTCTGTTTATTTTGTGTACGTTGATGTCAGGAGTAGTAATGTCT
>NZ_JAWORD010000039.1:0-9625 GCF_033337665.1 Vibrio sp. Vb2960
AACGCGTGGCATTTTTGCTATGCGTTGATTTTAGTGCTTAAGGTGGTATGCGGCGGCTTTTGTATTGCGTTGCTCACACCTTAGCTGGGCGTTATATACTTGAGGGAATATGAAAGTTTCTGAACTACAGGAAGTATTTCTGACTGAGCTGTGTTCTCTTCTTCCTGAGTGGAAGTACGTTAAATCACAGCGCACTTTTAAGTTAAAGTCTGGTAATTGCAATTGGCATTTGCATATCAGTTGTATTAATCATGTGTCAGATTTTGATGCTACAGCTGATGTTGCAGTTGAATTTTTGGATAAAAGGAAGAAGTTGATAATTGTTGGTGCTGAGCTTGGAAACATAGAGAGTGTTGGTCAACGACGCTTTCCTGTGGCTTCGTATGACGATGCTGTAGGTTCTGCACGTAGATTGAAGCTCTACTTCGAAGCCGTCGGTCTTCCTTTCCTTAATTTATATAGTGATCCAAAAGTAGTTCTATTGTCACTTAGAAGAGGCGGTAAAGAGGCTATGTTAATCAGTCCTTTGCTAACTTTACACGACCAGCAAATTGAAATATTGAGCCAATACATTGAAGCGCGTACATAACAAAGCATTTAAGAGTGATTCGCAACGCTTGGCAGTTTCGCTTCGCTCAAGTTTAGCCAAGCGCCGCTCACACCTTAATGCGGCGTTATGTGACAGGTATGAGATTCGAACACAAGAAAGTAGAACCAAGCAATATTGATTTTCAGTCACTCGTGGCTGAATTGAACTCATCACTTAGCCAGATCACTAATGATTCTGGCGAAAGCTCGTTTTCATCTGATGCTTTCGATTCGTCGAAAGATGGATGTATTGTGGTCTACCTAAACAAAGTTGCTGTAGCGTGTGGGGTTTTTAGGCACCATCAAAATGAAGTCTGTGAATTAAAGCGAATGTACTCAAACAAACCTGGCGCAGGTGGTTATTTACTCAAACAACTAGAATGTTATGCGGTTGAAAAAGGTTATAAAAAAGCCGTCCTGTCTACACGTAGAATTAACTTAAAAGCGGTGAACTTCTATAAGCGTAACTCTTATCTAGAGTCAGGTGCATATGGAAAATACGTTGGTGTAAAACGGTCAATTTGTCTATCAAAGGCGCTAGTCACATAACAAAGCATTTAAGAGGGATTCACAACGCTTGGCAGTTTTGGTTTGAATTAGCTTAAGTGTTTACGGTACAATGGTTTAGGTTAAGTGGTGGCGTTGTTCACCCCTTAATGCGGCGTTATGTTTTTTGGGAGAAAATGATGGAATTCAAGCTAGAAATCTATGCACCTGAAACAGAAGTTGTAGCTATCCGTGATGCACTTAACTCAGTTGGCGCAGGTGTTGTGGGTGACTATGACAGCGTTTTTTCTATCGTAAACATTTCCGGGTTCTGGAGACCAAAGGAAGGCTCGGAACCTGTTACTGGTGAAAAGGGTGAAATTAATTTTGGTGAAGAAGTCAGAATTGACGTTAGATGCCAAGAGTCTTTAGTTCAAGCAGCACTTGATGTTATTCGAAGAATTCACCCTTACGAAGAACCAGTGATCAATATTTTACCTCTATACAACCATAAGTTTGTCTAGCTACGTCAGCACAAACATAACAAACTGTTCAAGAGGGATTCGCAACGCGTGGCATTTTCACTATGCGTTGGTTTTAGTGTTTAAGGCGGTATGCGGCGGCTCTTGTATTGCGTTGCTCACCCCTTAACAGGGCGTTATGTGCTTTTGAGGATAGTTGACATGGAAGTAGTAAAAGCGAGCCTAGATTTAGCTCCAATATTAGCGAGTTACGCGAAAGAATGTTTGGAGTCGGGTATCCCTAAATATTCCGGCGTTGAGCAAGATCCTGAAGCTTATTTATCACGTTTGGTTGAACGTTCTAAGGCAACTTCTGAATTACCAAACGGTTATTTACCAAGCACAACTTATTATTGCGTATCTGACTCTGAAATCTTAGGCGCTATTCGAGTTCGTAAAGGTAATAATGCCAACGTAGAAAATGTCATTGGGCATATCGGCTACGAAACTAGACCGTCAGTTCGTGGTAAAGGTGTAGCCTCATTTCTCCTCGCTTGGGTGCGAGACCATGTTGTCATTGACTCAGTTATTGTTACTTGTTCAATTGACAATCCAGCGTCTCAAAAGGTTATCGAAAACTGTGGCGGTGAGTACCTTGGCAACTACACAAGTGAAACCGAGGGCATTGTAAGGCGCTACCGTTTAGATCGCACATAACAAACAGTTCAAGAGGGATTCAGCACGCGTGGCATTTTTGGTATGCGTTGGTTTCGGTGTTGAAGTGCCATGCAGCGGCTTGGTCATTGCGTGCTTCACCCCTTAACTGGGCGTTAGCCGTTATGGAGCTTGCTATACTTAAAGTGATAGAATAGTATCACTTTAGTATTTCTTTGGAGCAGCTTTCATGAAAGTAGAACTAGTTACATCACTTAAACGTCAAGCAACTAAGATCCTCGCTGATCTCCACAACACTAAAGAACCAGTATTAATTACTGAGCATGGTAAGCCATCAGCGTATCTAGTTGATGTTGATGATTACGAGTTTATGCAAAATCGTTTGGTTATTCTGGAGGGTATTGCACGAGGCGAGCGTGCTCTAGCTGACGGTAAAGTGGTAAGTCATGATGAAGCCAAGGACAAAATGTCAAAATGGCTGAAATAATCTGGACTGAGCCAGCGCTATCTGACCTCAATGATATCGCTGAATACATAGCACTTGAAAATGTCCTAGCTGCAAAGTAGTTGGTACAAACGATCTTCTCTAAAGTTGAACGCCTAGAAACTTTCCCAGAATCAGGTCGTATTCCGCCCGAACTAGAACATTTAAGTTATCGTGAAGTTGTCGTTAATCCGTGCCGTGTTTTCTATAAACAAGACAGTGACAAGGTCTTTATTCTGTTTGTTATGCGAGCTGAAAGAGATTTGCGTAAGTTCTTGTTGAGTAAGCAATAACCTTTGGGAATGAACGGCTAACAAACGCTTCAAGACGGATTCGCAACGCGTGGCACTTTTACCATGCGTTAATTTTAGTGATTAAGGTGGTATGCAGAAGCACCGTATTGCGTTGCTCACCACTTAAGCGGGCGTTATGCCTCCGAGTACCCCACGTTTAGTAGAGACTTTATTAAGTTAGAGCTAGGGTCTATCTAAAAGTGATATATGGAAAGTGGGTGAGTATATGAAAGGAATAATTGTTCGCTGGGTTGATGACAGAGGTTTTGGGTTCATAAATTCCGAAGAACTTGATGGAGATATCTTTGTTCATGTCTCCAAGTTCAAAAAGGGTTATCGACGTCCACAAATAGGTGACCAAGTCGAGTTTCAATTGGTAAACAATGCTCCAAAATTAAGTGCATCGACGGCACAATTGCTCGGTGTAGAGCCCAACAAAGTCAATCCATTTTCAATGTTATTGTCCGCAGTGTTTATTGGCATTGTTGGTGCGGGATTCTATCTATTCGGAATAGAGCCGACATTAAATCCGGAATATGAAAACATGGGTTTTAGTTGCCAAGGTAAAACTTACTGTAGTGAGATGGTATCGTGCAACGAAGCTAAGTTTTATCTATCAAACTGTCCTAATGTCAAAATAGACGGTGACAACGATGGTATACCGTGTGAAAGCCAGTTTTGCGGCAACTGGTAGTATCGGCATAACAAACTGTTCAAGAGGGATTCGCAACGCGTGGCATTTTCACTATGCGTTGGTTTTAGGGATTAAGGTGGTATGCGGCGGCTTCGGTATTGCGTTGCTCACCCCTTAACAGGGCGTTATGTATTTTAATCTGGGGGTTAGTGATAACTGGCTAATTAACGTTGGAGCTACTGTCAATGCAACTAGAAACGAGTAAAAGCATGATTCGTACTGTTAAGAGAATGTGTGGGTCATATTATGCGCCTGGAATTCTCATGGCCATTTTTATTATGTCGATATGTGTTGTAGAAAATAGAGTTATTGAGGGACCATACACTGATAATGATGTGTTATATCATAAAGCTGAGGTAACTGGTAAGCATGGTACAGCTGGTCGTGGATTATCTTATCAAATTCTTTTTGATAAAGAATACAAGCACGATATTAAAGTTCAATGGTATGACTTTAATTCAATAAATCACTACTATTCCCTAGGATATGGTTCGCGTAAAGATACAGAAAATCTAAGTGTTGGGCTAGTTAGAACGCATGTAGATAATATCTATTATACTGTTTATGTTAAGGCTGGAGATGAAGTTCTTCTTTCGAGTTCTGATGGTCTTCATAGGATAAATAAATTTAACGCCGAACAAGTTAGATGGAGCGCTTACTTAAGTCTTATTGCATTTATTTTACTTTCTCTAATCTTTAGGTTTCTAAGAAAGTGGTATTAAATCCTCTATAATAAAGTTTGCTATTAAATTTGTGCACCCAAAATACATAACAAACTATTTAAGAGTGATTCACAACGCGTGGCATTTTTACTATGCGTTGCGTTTAGTGTTTAAGGTGGTATGCGGGAGCTTCAGTATTGCGTTGCTCACACCTTAACAGGGCGTTAGCTTAAATCATTAACAAGGATGTGTAATGAGAAATAGAAAATGGATATTTGCAGCTATTTTGCTCATTGGTGGACCTTCACTATTGCCATTTAGTTTGGAAGTGATATCCCTAATTGAGTTACTAGGCTTTTTTGGGTTATGGACAATTTATTCATCCTACGCTGAATACTTGGTGAATCATCCTAGATTCAAAAGAGGTCTGCGTTTAGCTACTAGTTGGGATTTTCAGCCGCAAATGCTGTTCTCTCCTAGTGATCTTAAGGCATGTCCCCAGTTAGTTTTTCATATGCTTCCAGTTCAGAGTGTAATGGTCTGGACTTTGAATATTCTGTTTTGGGGTGGTATGGCTTGGTGCTACATAATTTAAGCTAACAAATTGTTCAAGAGGGATTCGCAACGCGTGGCATTTTTACTATGCGTTGGTTTTAGTGATTAAGGTGGCATGCGGCGGCATCGGTATTGCGTTGCTCACCCCTTAACAAGGCGTTATATTTTTATTGGGATTTGCGAATGATTGAAACAGTAAAATATTCAGACATAGTGGAAACAACTAAAGCAGATGAGAAGCGAGTTTCTGGTCGAGTGTATTGCTTTGATGGAGTTGACAGCGTAACTGAAAACTTAATGGTTGAGATGAATGCGAAATTGAAAAGGCATACTCTCGTTGCTGTATTATTTTGCAATCCCAATACACAGTTTTGCAAAGATGAAATTCTTAATTCTCTAAATTACTTCCATAAAAGATCAAAGAACCATATCCATATTTTCTGTTGTGGCTTCGGTGCTTATGAAAAATCCACAGAATTTAATGATATGCAACAAGTTGTTTATATTGATGGTACTCCGTGGTTTTACAGTGACACCGCTTTGGTCAATATCGTTGAAAGTTTTGAAGCAAAAACTAGTTGGGTATATAGCGGTGAGAATGAGCTTCTCATTTTAGACGTTACACCTTCTGAAGATGAAGCTGACATTACAGTGAGCAATGCAATTGTTTGTAATCTTGAGCAAATGAAAACAGACAAAGCGTTCACATCAGTCCGATCTTTAATTGAAAATTTAATCCGTTACGCTGCTAGTAGTGAATGTGCAGACGCTTGGGAATTTAGTGATAGGCAAGGTATACATGCAGCAAAAGATAGTCTCAAAGACGGTTTCTTGGGGTTGTTGCCAAAATCTGTTAGTGCCCTCTACAAAAAATCAGAGGGGTTTGCAGTCAGAAAAATATAACAAAGCATTTAAGACGGATTCTCAACGCTTGGCAATTTCAGTTTAGGTCGGCTTTTGTGCTATATGTGGCAAGGTTTAGGCTTAGGTGGTCGCGTTGTTCACCACTTAATGCGGCGTTAGTACGGGTTTAGAATCAAAAGTCATCAGTTTTGGTGTTTATCTGTTTTGGTGCTCGTCTTTACACCTTTCAGTTAGTGCCTTTCACGTTCTTTCCGGTGGCACTATATGCTGAGTGTTCGCTTTGATTTCACCGTTTACGGTTTCTAACTCTTAGTCTATTTCTTTGACGCTTCTTCTTTCTCGTGGTTTTTACTAAGTCAGAGTTGTCTTTCTTTGGCGTTGCCGTCGAAGTGCGAGGATCGAATCCTTTTCTAATTTAAAGTCAGTAAAAGTAGGAGAGTTCAGTACGTTTTTCTTCTAGCTCACTTCCGTCTCTTAATCGAGTTGAAGTTTTGTAGCTGCCCGTCTCACTTCAGTGTTCAAGTCCTTTCATATCATGCTACTTTTCAATATCTTGGAGCGCACAAATAGAAGTAGCGCATGTACTAACAAATTGCTTAAGAGTGATTCGTAACGCGTGGCATTTTTACTTTGCGGTGGCTTATGTGATTAAGGGGCCGTGCGGTAGCTTTTGTATTGCGTTACTCACACCTTAGCAAGGCGTTAAGTGCAATCAGCGAGAGTCACATCAAAAAAGTAGGGAAGTATGAGCATTAATATAAAATAAGATGGTGATTGTCGCTTTAAAGTGTCAACTGAAGGCGGCTTTACGTTTAATGTTGACGCTACAAGTGAGAAAGCCCCTTGTCCAACGGAAGTTCTATTGTCGGCTTTAGGTTCATGTAGTGCTACGGATGTCGTCTTGTTACTACAAGATCAAGGTTTTGAAGTTCAAGGTCTAGAAAATACCGTTACTTTTGCCCTAACGGAATCAGAACCTCGTTTATATAAATCGGCAAACTTACACTTTACAGTAAATGGCAGTGGTTTTAAGGAGTCTGACATTTTGCGAGCAGCTCAAGAAGCGGTGGAAAAGCATTGTCATGTTTGTCTTATGTTGAGCCCTACGATCGATATCACTTGTTCAGCCGAAGTGGGTAAAAATTGCACTTAACAAAGCGTTTAAGAGGGATTTGGCACGCGTGGCATTTTTAACATGCGTTGAGTTTAGTGTTTAAGGTGCTTTGCAGAAGCTTTTTTATTGCGTGCCTGCACCCCTTAACGCGGCGTTATGTGCTCAGAGGAAAATCGGTAGTGATAAGAGAAATGGATATCTCAGATTACTCGCAAGTAATAGGCTTGTGGTCAACAACAGAAGCGATGTTGTTACGAGATGCAGATTCAAAGGAAAACATAGGTAAGTACCTAAAACGCAATCCAAACCTTAGCTTCGTTGCATTGGATGGTGACGATATTATAGGTGCTATTTTAGTTGGGACTGATGGTCGTCGAGGTTATGTGCAGCATCTGGCTGTTGATTCGACTTTTCGAGGTAACGGTGTTGGTGCAAAGCTCATATCGTCAGCAGTGGAAGCTCTATCGAAAGCAGGCATAGCCAAAACGCATCTATTTGTTGCAAATGAAAACATTAATGCGCAGTCTTTCTACGAAAAACTAGGTTGGTTTCCTCGCGACGAAGTTCGTATGTTTTCTTTCAATTCTTCTAACAGTGGCAACGTTTAGTACGCACATAACAAACTGTTCGAGAGGGATTCGCAACGCGTGGCATTTTTACTATGCGTTGGTTTAAGTGTTTAAGGTGGTATGCGGCGGCTTCGGTATTGCGTCGCTCACCCCTTAACAGGGCGTTATGTTGCCCCGATAAATTTGACAATCTAGAGTTCGAAAATGATAAGAAAGTACAATTCAAATGACTTAGATTCGGTTCTTGAAATCTGGCTCGAAGCCTCTGTTAAAGCCCATGATTTCGTCCCGGCTGACTTCTGGGGATCTCAAGTTGAGAACATGCGTAATATTTATATTCCTGCTTCAGAAGTCTTCGTTTATGAAATTGAGTCGAAAATAGTTGGTTTTTACGCGCTGTATGAAAGTACTTTGGCAGCTATATTCGTGTTTCCTGAATTTCAGGGTAAAGGTATCGGTAAGCAATTACTAAGTCATGCCAAAGCTCAAAGAGCGATATTGAGCCTTTCCGTATACAAGGAAAATAAGGCTAGTTATCAGTTCTATTTGTCTCAAGGTTTTGCAGTCGTCAGTGAGCAACTGGACGAGCATACGGGACACCCAGAGTACACAATGAGTTCGGGCACATAACAAGGCGTTTAAGACGGATTCACAACGCTTGGCGGTTTTGTTCCAAGTCAGCTTAAGTGTTTAAGGTACAATGGTTTAGGTTTGGTGGTTGGCGTTGTTCACCACTTAACGCGGCGTTATATTAATAATTGATTGAAGTGGAAATAATGAAAGCAAAAATAGGATTTTTTCTTGCACTAATAGCGTCAGTGGTTGCCTTTGTGTGGCTATTGAATGACCCGGGTTTTGAGCCGGCAGTAACTTTGCTTGTCGGAGTTAGCAGCCTACTAATAGCTAATCATCAAGGAAAGTCTAGCCCGAGTTTTAAGGATGCCCTCAAGGATATTGTCATGCAAAAAGGCGCCGACTTAGACAATGAAACTCTTGCGATACTTATAAAACTGATTGAGCAAGGGAAAAGTGAGAAGCTAAACCCAAGTATTCAGAAAAAACTGAATGACGGAGATATAGCCTCTACAGTCAAAGAACTTAAGCGTTTAGCAATAGCGAAAGAAAATGACTTAGCGGAGGACTGGATAAAAATAGCAGTATTATCCTATTTTAGTGATCCCAAGGAATCAGTTTTTGCATTCGATAAAGCTCATCAACTTCAGCCAGATAACTTCGAATTAGTGATCGCTTACTCTGATCTTTTAATACAGCTATCTCAGTACAATAAAGCTCAAGCATTACTTGAAGGTATCATTGACCTTAAGTTAAATGATGAACTTGTCGCGTATGCTATTCATTCTTTGGGGACTACGTTTAAGAACCAAGGAAAAATGGATGATGCAGAAAATTTGTACAATGAAGCTCTTGAGCTGTCTCATCTATACGGTTTAAAAAAGTTAGAGGGTCAGATTTATAGCAGTATTGGGCTTTTGTTTAAAATCAAAGGAAACTATCAAAAAGCAATAGATTTCTACAATAGATCATTAAGTATTTTGGAAGACTATGATGACAAGAATATTTCTACAGTATATGGAAATATTGCGGTAGCACATAAAAATTCTGGAAATCTCAAGGAAGCTAGAAAATCATATATAAAAGCACTCTCAATTGATGAAGAAAAAGGGAATCTAATTGGTCAAGCTAGGCACTGTGGGAATCTAGGTAATCTATATAAAGAAGAATCTAATTTTGATACAGCGATGGAGTATTATAATAAGTCAATTTCTTTGTACGAGAAATTGGAAGCAATGAAAGATGTAGGCGTTTGTTGTATTAATATTGGAATAATAGATCAGATTATTAGAAATTTTGATGAGGCTAAGTCGAAATTTGAAAGAGCTTTATTGATTTCAAAATCTGTATGCCACAAAGAACTGGAAGCTTTGGCACTCTATAACCTAGCGTCACTGAACTTTGAGCTAGGAGATGAACTCACAGGAAAAGACTATGCAAGGAAAAGTAAAAAAATATACGAATCGTTAGGGGCTTATCACCGAGTGTCAGAATTAGAAGCATATACAAATTAATATAACAAAGCATTTAAGAGTGATTCGCAACGCTTGGCAGTTTCGCTTCGCTCAAGTATAGCCAAGCGCTGCTCACACCTTAATGCGGCGTTA
>NZ_JAWORD010000003.1:0-266773 GCF_033337665.1 Vibrio sp. Vb2960
CTGTTGCTGTTGCTGTTGCTGTTGCTGTTGCTGTTGCTGTTGCTGTTGCTGTTGCTGTTGCTGTTGCTGTTGCTGTTTTAGCTTTTCTTCTACAACCGATAGGTTTTTCTTCGCGGCTTCAAAGTTAGGCTTTTCCTCTAGCAGCTTTTTATACAAATCAGCCGCATCTTCTAATTGACCATTTTGAGCGAGCGAGTTGGCGAGGTTATAGCGGCCGTTAAGGGAGGCATCATGAGAAAATGCTTCGATAGCGGCTTCGTAGTCACCTTTTTGATAACTGGCGGCTCCTTTCCAGCTTGGGTTTGTAAATAGGTTTTGCGCCTGTTCATACTCACCTTGCTTGTAGAGTTCCGCTCCTTGTTGGTCGGCATTTAAGAACGGATTAGCTTCTGCATGCGGTGTCCACGTTACTGGGACTACAGTCGCAACTACCATCCAAATCAGGCCGCGCCGAAACAGTAAAGCCGCAGGAAGAAGTAACAACGGCAGTAACCAAAAGCCACTGTTGAGACGAGAATCAGTTTTAACTTCTTCGCTTTGGGTCGCAGAAAGCTGGCTACCAATGTTATTGGTAAAGGCCGCGATGTTTTCAACATCACGGTTGGTGTGTTGAATAGGAACAAATAGGCCACCAGTCTTATTCGCTAGCGTTTGTAGATTTTTCAGATTTGTTTTCGCTACGACGGTTGTGCCTTGTGCAGTTTTTAGCAGAGAGCCATCGGGCAGCGCGATAGGCGCACCGTTAGGAGTCCCGACGGCAAGAACAGAAATGCGAAACTTTGTACCTTGGACTAAATCTAACGCGCGAGACAGCTCTGACATATCAAGATCATCCGCTAACACGATGATATCGCCTTGTTGCGTGCCGGCTTGAGAAAACTGATTGATCGCCAGTTCAATCGCGGCAGGCAGGTTTGCCCCTTGAAAAGGCATCAGCTCTGGTGACAAATTTTCGATAATGCCAGCAAGCGTACTGGAATCAGTTGTCAGTGGACTTAAGTTATAGGCATCGCCAGCGTAAGCAATAAGTCCAGTGGCTCCCTCTTTCCATTTAGGCAGCAAATCGAGCGCCTTATAACGTGTTTGTGCTAGCCGATTGGGTTTGATGTCTGTAGCAAACATAGAGCGAGACATATCAAGCACCAAGATACGATTTTGGTTTAACTCAAAGCTTGGTCGAGCGTTAGACTGCCAGCTTGGCCCCGCTAATGAAATGCAAGTTATTGCCCAAGCTAAACCCCATAGAGTGAAGTAATGCTTAGACTGCGTGTTTTGTCCGAGCATCCGCGCTAGGTGAGGGGCAATCAGTGTGGACTTTTGGGCTCTAAATTTGTGATTAAGCAAGAGTGCGATAGGGAGCACGATGAGCCCCAAAAGCCAATAAGGATTGAGGAAAATAAACTCAGCCATGTTTTCTCCTTAATAGGAATAACAATACCGATAATACAAATGCAGCGCTTAATGGATATGGAAACCATTCAGACTGTGGGCGCCAAGTTTGTGTGTCGCTAGATACGGGTTCTAGCTGGTTGATGGTGTCATAAATCTTTTCGAGCTCTTCTGTATCTCGCGCTCGAAAATATTGTCCACCTGTCACCTCTGCCACTTTAGTCAGTGTTTGTTCATCTAAGTCGGCTGCGGTGTTGACTTTGCGAGTCATGAAAAACTCTTTCACCATCATTTCACCAGCGCCCACGCCCACGGTGTAAATAGTGGCGTTGTATTTTTTCGCAATTTTCGCTGCTTCTAGCGGCTCGAGCACCCCTGCAGTATTGCTGCCGTCACTGAGCAAAATCATGACTCGTTGGGGAGCATCACTGTCTACAAAGGTTTTTGTGCCTAAACCAATACCATCACCAATGGCGGTTCGTTGACCAACCAAACCGATGACGGTTTGATTAATCTGTTGCATGACGCTTTTTCGGTCTGCAGTGAGTGGTGTTTGCAAATAAGCATGGTCGCCAAACAAAACAACTCCGAGACGGTCACCTTTTCTCTTTGCTACGAAATCAGACAGAACTTTTTTGACTGCTGTGAGGCGATCGATATATTCGCCGTTGAGTTCCATGTCTTCCTGCTGCATCGAACCGGACAGATCGACGACTAACATCAAGTCCCGATATTTGGGTTGGAATTCAACGGGATCACCAAACCAAACTGGACGCGCACAAGCGACGACAAGAAGGCCCCAGATCGCGATTGAAAGTGCTTTTTGCAGCGCTTGCTTAGGCTTGCTGCGATTCTCATTGGTTGGTAAGTACGCCAATTTGATCTCGGCTTGTTGAGATTCTTGTGGCAGGAACTTGTATACCAGCCAGGGGATGGGCAACAAAAACAGTGCCCACCACCAGACAAATTCAATGTTTAGCCATTGGGCAAGATCGGTTATGAGTGTTTGCTCAGTCACGGTTATTTGCCTTTTTCTTTGGTGGTAAAGCGTAGGTTATCCAAAAGACACAATCGTCTACCAAGCTTTGATGCTGCCCTTGGGAAGAATTCTGATACAACGCTTCTTGCCACTGATGTTGTTTGTCTACGAATCGACTTTCTTTGGTATGGCTATCGAGAAATTCATACCAAGCGATTCCGGTTAATGGTGCGATCTCTTCACGCGGAAAGTAACTCAATGCTGCCTGGCGCAATATTTCCATAGCAGAGGAGGGGGTATGAGGCGCGGTAGGTTGAGTTAAAAGTGTTAATGCTGTCTTTTTTGCGCGTAAGTGTTTTTTACGCCATCTCACATAAAGACAAATGCCGAAAACGAACAGCAAGGTTGCTGCAAGCACCACCCACCATCCCCAAGCGAGCGGAAACCAATCCGGTGCGTTTGGCAAAATCAAAGGTTCAAGGTCTAGGCTTTGGTTGTTTGTTGTCATTATTATTACTGCTTAATAAATACTGCTTGTCAGTTTGTTAGCTTAATTGTGAAATTAAGGGCCAGCCACTTGATAGCGTGTTAAATGGAATTGCTATTGAATGGCATTGCTGCTTAATGGTTTCTTGATGTTGGGTAAAATGGCTTTCGAGTTCTCTTCGTTGTCCTTTAGAGCCAAAGTTAAACCATTGACTATGCTGCCCATCCGAAGCTTTCACTTGACCTCTAAAGTCTGTTTCGCCTCTTTCTAACGGATCATAAAACTGAACAGCCCTTACGCTATTGTGTTGTTTGAGTCGACGTAGTTGTGCCAGTTCCGTTGGTGTTACGTGGGCAAAGTCACTGAGCATAACCAATTCGCTGCCTTTTGGGGTGAGCGTATGAAGTGTCTCCAATACTTGTGTATACGGCAGTGTACGAGTGTCGTTGCTTGCAGTACGAGTTACTTGCGCATTATGTATGTCGACTATGGCGTTAAGAATCCGCAGCCCTTGTCTTTGTAAAGAAGAGGGGCGAAATTCAAGACATTGATGTCCGTCATCAATCACTGCGCCGATGCGATCTTTTTTAGCTAGAGTTAGCCAAATTAGAACACTGGCAAAGTGGGCCAATTGAACGGATTTGAGTACATACTTAGATCCAAAATGTAGACTAGAACTTAGATCAAGATAAAGAATGACCGCTTGCTCTTTATCTTCTGCAAACAACTTCGTATGTGCTTTACCGGTCCTAGCGGTGACTCGCCAATCAATGCTGCGAATATCGTCGCCAGGTTGATATTGGCGCACCTCCATAAAATCCATACCTCGCCCTTTTTGGCGACTGGTATGGTTACCACTCATCTGCGACCAGAGACTCTGTGCTGGTGGTAACCAACGTACAGATTGAGTGCGATATTGGAGCAGCTCTTCAAGGGTTAATGTCACCCCATTCGCATGAGGTGGTAATGAATGTGTAGCGGACATATCACTCACTCGTTTATGCACTGCCAACAAGGTTTAGCAGTTTATCGATGACCTGGTTTGCCGTAATGCCTTCAGCTTGAGCGTGGTAACTCAATAATAAACGGTGGCGCAGTACCGGATAAGCCATGGTTTGAACATCTTCCGGAGAGACAAAATCACGACCAGCAAGCCAAGCGTGCGCACGTGCACAGCGATCAAGAGCGATGGTAGCACGCGGACTCACACCCATTGACAACCACTTGTCCAACTCAGTGTCATATTTGTTGGCTTGACGTGTCGCCATAACTAAACGGACGATGTACTGCTCTATCGTTTCCGCCATATGAATATCCAACACTTCTTTACGTGCGGTGAATATATCTTGTTGGCTTAACATTGGGCGTTCAACCTTTGCTTCGCCTTTTGCTTCTCCGCGGTTAATACGCAAGATAGATAGCTCATGCTCCGCATCTGGGTATTCCACTTCTAAATGCAATAAAAAGCGGTCTAGCTGCGCTTCAGGAAGGGGGTAGGTCCCTTCTTGCTCTATCGGGTTTTGAGTTGCCATAACCAAAAACAACTCTGGCAGCGGGTAGGTATGACGACCTGCTGTGACTTGTTTCTCTGCCATTGCTTCAAGCATTGCCGCTTGTACTTTGGCTGGCGCACGGTTTATCTCATCCGCAAGAATAAGCGAGTTGAAGATAGGACCTGATTGGAAAGTGAATTCTCCGGTTTCGGGACGGAAGATATCGGTGCCGGTTAAATCGGCTGGCAGCAAATCAGGGGTGAACTGAATGCGGTGGAAGTCGCCTTCAACACAGTCTGAGAGTGATTTTACTGCACGGGTTTTTGCTAACCCAGGAGGGCCTTCAACTAAAATATGCCCATCCGCAAGAAGCGCAACAAGCAGTTGCTTTACCAGATCTTGCTGTCCGATGATCTGCGACTCTAAGTATTGCTGAAGAGTTTCGAAGTTAGATTTATGCATGCTTTGGACTCTCGGTATCCATATGATTTTCGTGTTGAGTATTGGTCATTTTCCATGTGAAAAAAGTTCCAACGCTCTATTGCAATTTATCTTTTCAATATTGGGACGCTACAGAGAATTGCAAGTACGTGCTATCTCTGAAAGTGCTTATTTGACAGTGTGTTACATTTATTTTTCATAATATAATGAGAAATGCCTCTAGTTTTGTACATATGAGCCGATAAAGATTCCGTGGTGTGCGTGTCATGAGATATGCACCTGATTCCCCTTGTGGGGCCAATAACAAGTGATTCTTTTAAAAGGTCCGAATATGTTGAAACTTCATTCCTTGAGCATCAAACAGAAGGTTGTACTTGGCATTACGTTTGCTGTTCTAGCATCAACAATCATTGTTGGTGTTATGGCTCAGCGTCATGCGAGAGATGTATTGAGCCATCGTCTTATTGACATCGAGCTACCTGCGATGTTGCAGCAAATCAATACCGAAATTGACCGCGAAGTTGTCGAAATGCAACAAGCGGCAAAACAGCTGGCTACAAACGAATTTATTGTTGAAGCCCTATCTAATACAGACCGTGATCCGTCAGTAGAAGTTCAGTTGGTTCAGCAGCTCAATAACGTTAAATCACAGTATGGTCTTAATGATGCGTCGGTAGCGAATCGTCAAACGGCATATTACTGGAATCAAAACGGATTCTTACGTCAACTTAACCGAACGCAAGATGCTTGGTTCTTTGGATTTACGTCGTCTGGTCAAGAAACGTCCGTGAGTGTGTTCCAAGAGGCAAATGGCGAAGTGAAAATGTTTGCCAATTTCCAAGATATTAATGGTACATCAATGTCAGGTCTCTCTAAATCTATGGGAGATATGGTTGCTTTGCTCAATGGGTTTAAAATTGAAGATACGGGTTACGTGTTCCTCACTAATGAACAAGGCCAGATTCAAATACACCGCCAACAAGGTAAGAACCAAACTTCTATCACTAAACTATTTGGTAGTGACGCAAGTGCGCTGTTGAACAAAAATAGCTTCAACCTAATTAATGTGGAGTTTGAAGGGCAGGATACTTTTGTTTCTAGTTTGTATGTTCCTTCAATGAACTGGTTTGTTATTGGCGTGGTTCCCGTTGATGAAGTATTCGCTGACCTGAATGCGACAGCTAAAAAAATGCTGTTTACGACCATCATTGTTGCCGTTGTATTCATCCTCATGGGCGTATGGTTAGCAAACAGCATTACGAAACCAATCCGACTGATTGCCGATCGTTTTACCGACCTTGGGCAAGGTGAAGGCGATTTGGCGCAGCGTATTGAAATTAAGGGTAATGATGAAATTGCTCAGCTTTCAAAAGGCTTTAATGGATTTATTGAGAAGATTCATGCCACGATGAAAGAGGTTGCTTTAACCAGTGGCTCATTAAGTCAAGCGGCAGAAAGTGTGTCAACGAAAGCAACATCCACACACGACAACAGCCAAGAGCAGCGTGATCAAACCATTCAAGTAGTTGCAGCTATCAACCAAATGGGTGCGACCATCAGTGAAATTGCATCGAACGCTGCTACCGCTGCTGATACGGCAAATCAGGCTTCAGATAACACTCAAACTGGTCGAGAAGTTGTGATGAAAGCAAAAGAGGTGATCAGCCGCCTAGCCGATGATGTTGAAACAACCAATATTGTTGTTACGCAGTTGGCATCGACAACCAAAGATATTGGCTCGATTCTGGGTGTAATTCGTGACATCTCTGAGCAAACGAATTTACTTGCGCTAAACGCTGCAATTGAGGCTGCTCGTGCTGGTGAGCAGGGACGTGGTTTTGCGGTTGTTGCTGATGAGGTAAGAAACCTAGCTTCACGCACGGCTGATTCTACAGAAGAGATTCAGCGCATGATCAATCAGCTTCAAAGTGACGCACAAGACGCGGTAAGTGCTATGGAAGCGGGCAAAGCGGTCACCATAGAAGGGGTTACTTCTACCGATGAAGCAGTCGAGGTATTAATCAGTATTTCTGAACGAATCACCGACATCTCTGATCGTAATACACAGGTTGCAACGGCGACGGAAGAGCAATCCACGGTGGTGCATACCATTAATCAAAATATCGAAGAAATCAACGCGATAAATGAAATGACAACCGCGACAGCAGAAGAGTTGGCGGATGCAAGTCGCGATCTTCAAGCGCTCTCTTCTCGTTTGGACAAGATGGTTGGTAGCTTCAAGTTATAGAGTTGGATAGAATAGGCGAAGTTTAAAAGTTCAATCATTAATTTTAGGTAAGTACTATGAATGACTTCGAAAAAGAACTAGAGCAAATTTCTCAAGAAACCGCTCAGGAGCCAGAAGTAAAACTGCCGTCGCTAGAAGAGCAAAAAGCGATCGTCGCTGAGCTGAAAAAGCTGGAAGCGGAAGGTAAGCTGACGCCAGAAGTGTTAGAACAACACTTTGGTAAGTTTAACCAAAAAAACGCAGTTCCAATCCACTAAGTTAGGTGGTGTTTTGCCTCTAACGTGCGTGATTAAATCACCTGCTCAAACACAAAAAGGGAGTTTATACTCCCTTTTTTAATGTCTGAAAAATGCTAATACCTCTCACATACTTGCCACTTAAAAATTATTGACACTTCAATGAGTTATTAATTAGTACTAGTGATTTTCATACTTGACAATACTACCGCTCTATCTAAATCTATTGCGTATTTCAATAAAAACGACCAAGGGAATGCGATCAGGATGGAGCAGCAAAAAAAAAGAAACGTTATTTTAATCACGGAGGGAAGTCTACAGTCATCTCTGTTGAAAGATGTATTGGAGACCAAACTCGGTATTAGTGTTGCTCTAATCACGCCAGATAATCTGATTCACGGAGTGTTACATGAGTCTCTTGCATCAGCCATTATTGTTGATTGCAGCGTGATCACGGATGAAATTTTTCGCCGTTATGCGGAGTTTAAAGCGGCCAAGCAGAAAGACACGCTTGAAATCTTAATTAATTGTGAGCAATCCATATCGACAGAAGATCTCTTTGCTTGGCGTACTTTGGCCGGTATTTTCTATACCTCTGATGATATAAAAACGTTGCAAGTTGGTATTGGTAAGGTGCTTCAAGGAGATATGTGGTTCAGCCGTAAGTTTTCTCAGCAGTACATTACTTACCTTCGTCGACATTGCAAACCTATAAATAAGAATGTTTCCGCTATTCTGACCAAACGAGAGCAACAAATAATTACCTTTCTTTCCATGGGGGCGTCCAATCAACAAATCGCCGAACAATTATTTGTCAGCGAGAATACGGTAAAAACGCATTTACATAATATTTTCAAGAAGATTGATGTGAAAAATAGAGTTCAAGCACTTATTTGGGCAAAGGAAAATATTTCAGACAACTCGTTAACGGTGTAATGCTATTGCAATATTAGGTTGCCTAATTTAGTAAACTCTTAATAATTTCTGTGACCTGAATGTGTTAAAAGTGTTTCTTTTATGAGAAACACTTTTTTTGATTCTCTTTTTAATAACTTTAGAATTTAAAAAAGTAGCAAATAACTTTACTCTGTGAACTAGCACTTACATATCAAACTAAGTGCTGACGATTAACTACTAATTTAAGAATGTTAAGTCACTGAAAGTATGAGAAACATTATGGAACAGTATATGGAAAAGCCTGAAATCCTAATGCTCACTCAACAAAGTTTACAGAGTGAAAACTTTAAGGAAATGCTTTCTAAAAATACAGAAACTAAAATAACGATCATTGATACTAAAAACCCTAGCTATCATGAACTCATTCCGGAACGCTACTTTTTGCTTGTTGATTTTTCAGTTGAGATTCCTTCCGAAACTTTAGTTTATTTAAAAGATAGTAATAAAGTGCTAGGAACCATAATGCTTAATCTAGGTTATGACTTAGACACAGAAGAACTCGCTTCTTGGCCTCATGTAAAAGGTATATTTGGTCCAGGAGATTCAATGGACAAGGTTTGTCAGGGATTAAAAGCAATAATAAAAGGGGATAACTGGCTGTCTCGAAGATTACTTGATCAGCTAGTAAATTATTATCGAGGTAGAGAAGCAAATAACATTATCGAACCTGCTATTGAGGTTGAGCTTACTCGGCGTGAAGTTCAGGTTTTAAAAATGTTGAAAGAAGGTGGTTCAAATATGGAAATCGCTGATTCTTTATTTATCAGCGAGCATACTATTAAATCACATCTATACAATATTTTTAGAAAGTTAGAAGTAAAGAACCGTACGCAAGCTACAAGTTGGGCTAAGAGAAACCTGTAGTACTAGTATTAACTTGCTGTAATAAAAAGAAAATACTCTATAAAGTACTAAATTTTATATTTATTATTAAAATGTCAGTCTGAAATATCATCCCATATTCAAACTTATTCCTATTCAGTTGACTATTAGACTTCTCATGTCGTGACGAATCTAGTCAGACGTGGAACAGAAGGTCTATTCAATTAATAAGCTAAGAGGGAATAAAAATGAGCGCAAGTGACAATGACACGTATTTAGGCGATGCAGGTGTAAATAACCAATTTGCTGATTTCGATGGCGGCGATGATTTGTTTATCGGTTTTGGTGGTAATGACTCGTTTGTTGGCGGTGGCGGTAATGATTATGTGATCGGCGGCGACGGCGATGATCGCCTAACTGGTGGTGCTGGAGATGACATCCTTAGGGCTGGTACAGGAAACGACTACCTCGGCGGTGGTACCGGTAATGACTTGCTGTTGGGTTTGCTGGGCGACAATAAATTAAATGGTGGTGTCGGTGAAGATATTCTTGTTGCTGGTTCTGGTGACAACGTTTTAGTTGGCGGCAGCAATGGCGATAAGTTTGTGTTCACGGATAAGTTTGGTGGCCATGGCGAAGCCAAAGTTGTTGACTTCACCATTGGTGAAGACTCTTTGCACATCATTAGCGACTCTGTCACTGATTTTGGTGATTTAAGCTTTAGCTACGATGCGGTTGGGAATGCAGTGTTTACCGATGGGGCTGATCTAACAGTGAAACTTATTGGCGTGACTGAAACTGACATCAATACCTATGGTGCTGATCTGTTCGTAATCTAAACGACTGAAAATAACTCTGGATGGGAATTAGTTTGCGTGGCTCTGCCATGCAGAGGTGAACTAATCGGACACTCTAGAGCGATTTGAGGTTACCTTAAGCTAGGCGCTAGTATTTCTGGCGCCTACAATTTTCACGTTAAACGGAAGTAGTCGTGCAAAAAACGGTTTTCAAAGAAGTGAAACAAAAACTATGCACGCTTGCGGGCTTGCTGATCGTTTTTAGCCTTTTTATCAACTTATTGGTTCTCTCGATTCCGCTGTACATGCTTCAAGTGTACAACCGGGTGATATCCTCCTACTCAACCGATACTTTATTCTTGCTCACTGTCATCGTAATTGTCGCGCTGTTAACCATGTCCATCATCGACATTGCACGAGCACAAATGAGTAAATCTTTTGGTTATTGGATGGACACAAAACTCTCCGCTTTCATGCTCAAGCGCACGATTCAATATCAATCACATACCGGGAAGAGTTATACCTCGCAAACTCTGAGAGACATTCAGAACATCAAAAGCTTTTTGAGCAGTCAAGCACCTTATCCACTGTTGGATGCGCCCTGGACACCGCTGTTTATTTTATTTGTGTATTTATTGCACCCGATACTAGGTCACATCGCGTTACTTGGATCTATCGTATTGTTTAGCCTAGGTCTACTTAATGAGCTAATGACGCGTAAAACAATGCAAGAGAGCGAAGTCAGAGCGATTTCTCATATCAACAACGCAGAATTAGCCACGCAAAACTCCAATTCAATTCTCGCAATGGGGATGATGAATGCATTTTTAGAGAAGTGGCAGTCGCGCGTGAGCGAAGTGAATGTGCTTGAAGAGCGAGTTGCAGGTAAGTCTATCTACATGGCTAACTTTTCTAAGTTTGTGCGTGGCTCATTACAGATATTTTTACTGGGAGGTGGTGCATGGTTAGTTATCCAACATGAGATAACGGCGGGGGCGATGATCGCGAGCTCCATATTAATGAGTCGGGCATTATCGCCGATGGAGCAGGCGATAGGCACGTGGCGAAGCGCGATGTCTGCTAAAGGCGCCTATAAAAGGTTGAAAGAAATCGATGCGATCGTGCGCCAAGATGAATCAGATATGCCACTGCCTAAACCAAAAGGACACTATGAGCTTTCCGGACTGGCCTATCGCCATCCTGGAGCAACTGAACCAGTGCTCTCATCGCTCAGCTTATCGATTCCTCCGGGTGTTGCTGTTGGGGTGATTGGCCCTTCTGGTACGGGTAAATCGACGTTTGCTCGGCTGCTATTAGGTACGGTTAAGCCGTTAGCGGGTAAAGTGACTCTTGATGGTATGGAAGTCTCCGTATGGGCATCTGAAGATCGCGGCGTACATTTTGGGTATCTCGCTCAAGAGGTGGAGTTATTTCCTGGCACAATTCGAGAGAACATCGCACGCTTTAAAGAAGAAGACCCCGCTAAAGTCATCAAGGCGGCGCAACTAGCAGGATGTCATGAATTAATACTCAAGAAAAACAAAGGCTATGATTGCATTATTGGTGAAAATGGCCGTGGTTTATCTGGGGGGGAAAGGCAGAGAATCGCTCTTGCAAGAGCCGTTTATGGCGACCCATCTATTGTGATTTTCGATGAAGCGAATGCCAACCTCGATGGTGAGGGAGAGGCTGCTTATCAACGTTTGATTGCCCATTTAAAAGCACAGAGTACAACGATTATCGTCATTGCCCACAATCCGAGTACGTTGCGACAAATGGATAGGCTGTTGTATTTGGCTGACGGCCGAGTCAAGTTATACGGCGCTAAAGATGAAGTATTAAAACGTTTGATGGGCGAAGAAAGAACAGATATCCCAAGGGTAAGAAATGAGCAATCAACTGCCAACCGTTAATCAGAGTTCTACTGAGATCGTATATCGTTTTAGCCCCAAAGCGAGACTAAGCTTTCGAAAACCAATTTTACTCGGTGTGGTGACCTTAAGTGTTTTTCTTGGAGGTCTTGGCTACTGGGCTGTAACAGCCAAATTAGAAAGTGCAGCGATTGCTTATGGTGATTTGTCAGTTCTCACTAAGCGACAAGAAATTCAGCATTTAGAAGGCGGTATTATTGAAAAGCTATATGTACAGGAAGGGGATTTAGTCGAAAAAGGTCAGTTATTAATTCAACTTTCTAAGCGTCAAGCTATGGCTAAGTTGGACTCGTTAAGTGGTCGTTTTATCCATACTCTAGCAAAGGAAAACCGTTTAAGTGCGGAGCTTGATGAGCTTCCAACGATTGTATGGTCTGATGATCTTGAAAGCATTCCCCGTGTCGATATCGTACAAGAAGCACAACTGGTTCAAAACAAGATCTTTGAAGCGAGAAAGCGATTCTTTGATAGTAAACTGAGTATCATTGAGCAGAGTATTTCTGGAGCAAATTTAGAGCTTGAAAACCTTCAGCAAACCAAAGTGATTGAGACGGAACGGCTCAACTTTATTGCTGAAGAAATAGACAGCAACCAAGCCTTGGTGCAAAAAGGTTTCTCGGGAAAATCTACTTTACTTCAACTCAAGCGCTTAGCAGCGGAGGTGAGAAGTACCTTAAGCCAGTTAGATAGGCAGTCGCTCACCGTTAGAAAAAGGTTAGATGAGAACCTAGCGCAAATTGAAGAGTTGAAGCTTGAAAGGCTGAATGAGATTGTCGAGGAACTACGAAATACCAAAACGGAAATTGTCGCAATTCGGGAAGAATATCGCTCCGCTCAAGATATTGTCGCAAGAACAACGATCAACGCACCTATTTCTGGTCGCGTAGTCAACATGCAAGTGTTTACCGAAAAAGGTGTGATTGGCTCGGGTGAAACGTTACTAGAACTGGTCCCGCAAGACGATAAGTTGTTAGTCGAGGCTCGTGTTAATCCTCAGGATATTGATTTAGTGAATCCAGGCCAGCAAGCGCATGTTCGTCTGACCGCTCTGAATGCACGGACGTTGGCACCTTTAGACGGTACTGTGCTGACGATTTCTGCCGATAAGCTCTCGCAAGAAAACCAAGAAGATTTTTATCTCGCTAGAATTGCAATTTCACCGGAAGACGTGACAAAACATCGTTTAACCTCAGGCATGAATGCCGAAGTGCTGATTTTATCTGAGCCACGAACGCCATTGAGCTACCTAATAAAGCCAATTACGGAAAGCATGAATCGCGCCTTTAGAGAGGAGTAATTTCAAAAAGACTTGAGTGAGCACGGACAACAGACAAAATAATTTGTTATCGTTAGCTGTTACTGGGCCGTATTTTTATTCGAGGGAGCCGTGGAATGGAGAAAGTGCAGTTAGTTGTCGATTTTCTTCTCACTCATAAATTGATTTTTACCGCACTGATCTTTGCGATTATGTGGTTAATTCGTCGTGCAATTTTATCGATGATTCGTGGTGATCACGCTTTTCTCTCAGAAGATCAGCGTAGTTGGATGTCCAGAACTAAAAATGGCACCTTTGCTGTTACATTACTGATTTTATTTATTTTATGGCAATCAGAAATTAACGAGTTTGCTCTGAGTGTAACGGCGATTGCCGTTGCCATTGTAGTGGCATCCAAAGAAATCATTTTGTGTTTTACGGGTTCGATTCAAAGAGCAAGTTCGCGTTCTTTTCGCGTTGGAGACTGGATTGAGGTCGGAAAGTTGTGTGGTGAAGTGATTGAGCACAATATGATGGCGACGGTGATTCAAGAGATCGACCTGCATCATGGGCAATATCATTACACCGGCAAAACAGCGACATTGCCTAATAGTATGTTCTTTACCTATCCAGTAAAGAACCTCAACTTCATGAAGCGGTACGTTTACCACAACTTTTCTGTAGTGGTGAAAGACTTCGTCAATTTGTATCCACTGTTACCGATTTTAACTGATAAAATTGAAGAACATTGCAGTTACTTTGCTGATGTTGCACATCGTTACAATGCGATGATTGAAAAACATGCCGGTGTTGACCTTCCTGGTTCTGAGCCACATATGCATATTTCTAGCAACATTAATGGTGAACAAATTCTGCACGTGATGATTTTCTGCCCAACCGATAAAGCGAACCACTTAGAGCACTTAATTCGTAAGGACTTTATGGAACTTTATGAGCAGCGTTTTCCTGTAGTGCGAGAAGAATAGAGCATCGTACTTCGCCTTTAATTTCAAACCCCGCTATCAAAATAGCGGGGTTTGTTTTTCTTAGCGTATTTTTGGGCTGTAACAATATTCCCAACTTAGCTGAATTTACTCTTCAGCATTAAAAATAGGAAGTAAGTGCTGCCTATAATAGCGACCAACGTGCCAGCTGCGACCTGACTTGGATAAATAGCGATTTGTCCTAGCCAATCTGCCCACAACATTAGGGTTGCGCCAATTAAGGCACCGACACACAGTTGCTCTTTCACTTTTCTTGCTCCTAACATCATCGCCATATGGGGAGCGACCAAGCCAACAAAAGATATTGGACCAACTGTAGCCGTAGAAAAGGCGCATAACAAAGCAACGATGGTGAGCATAAGCGTATTGGCTACGGTAGGGTTAAGCCCTCGTGCATTTGAGAATTGTCGCCCGATGGAAATTAGTGTTAGCCAACGAGAAATCGAGAATACAGCGGCAAGCAGAACTATTATGGCCAAACATAACATCAGTGCGGTGTGGGCTGTGACTCGATAAATTGAACCAGTTAACCACAATAAAATTTTGTAACTGTCACCAGAACCTTGAGCTAGCGAAAATTGAACAAGAGCTTCTAGTAGTGCCGTTAGTGCGATGCCGGACAACACGAAGTTAGATGGATTAAAATGGCTTCGTTTACCGATAATCAGCAATAACATCAATACGGACATACTTCCGAAAAAAGCGATACCCCAGCTAAATGCGGAGAGAAGCGACCCAGCGATGACTCCTGTCGTTATAATGGCAAACGTGGCTCCGGAAGACACACCGAGAATATCGGGACTTGCCAGAGGGTTATAAACAATGCGTTGCAAAATGATTCCGGCAACGGATAGCGCAATACCGACAGAAAGTGCGGTTAACATTCGCGGCCAACGCAATTGCCATTGGAACTCACCTGGCACAGACCATTGAATTCCGTTTATACCATGGGTAACGAATGAGTAAGCTAGAATCCCAACCAGACTGAATAGCGCAATGCTGCATACCGCGCGTTTAGAAAGCGCCGTTTTTCCTTGGCTCATTGAAAGGTTAAGTTGATCGGTTGCCGTCAGCTTTTTACGAGTAAACCAAATTAAAGCGGGAGCGCCAATAGCTGCAGCCGCTACACCGCTAGGAATGGTTTCCTCTAACCATAAGCTCAGCGAAATAGCGGCAGAGTCTGTGATGATTAGTAGCATTGCGCCCAAAAGCATGCTGCTGATCAATTCGTCGCGCGGTGTTCTTGCCCCCATCGCTCTGGCAATATTGGGTGTCAGTAATCCGATGAAGCTGATAATGCCAACTGCGGTGATTGAGGCAGATACCAGCCAAATACCCATCACCATTAACGCACCAAACGCGGGTAATACCGCTAAGCCTCGGGCTGCTGCGCCTTCTTGTCCTAGTTTCATTAAGGTCAGAATACGTGGTGCGACGATCAAAATTACGATTGCGATAGCGCAGCGAGGCAATAACCACTCAAACCAATCCCAGCTGTATTGAGAAAGATCTCCGGCTCCCCACATAAAAATATTCTGTGCGAACTGGGCGTTTAAAATAATAATGGCTGTGGCGATAGAACCGAGCAAGATATTGATCACCATCCCCGAAACGACCAGCGGCAAACCTGTCATGTTACGCACACCTGCAATTGATACGATCAGGCCAAACGCCACTAAAGCCCCCACCATTGCGGCTAATGCAGAGTAATCGGCTACCCAATCGACGAACCAAATATTTACCACGACTAATGCAAGCCAAGCACCAGAAGAGGTGCCAAGAGTCAACGGCGAGGTGAGGTTATTCTGCGTTAATTGCTGCATTAAGCTGCCGGTGAGACCAAGCATGGCACCAACAAGCAGGGTCATACTTAACCTAGGAAGCTGCGCTTGCGTAAAGAATACATCACGAAACTCGGTTGCTACCTCTGGTTTTGTTAATAATTGCCATTGTTCGAAAAGTGATAAATTAGTATCAATTTGTAGGCTAAAGACGCTAAGTAACGTAATCAGCGCCAGATAACCAATATAATGTTTCGTTCTCATTGTTCTGGTGCCAACTCTATTAGACTGTCGGTAATCGCTTCAGCGGTGTATTGCAAAGACATGGCACCGCCATACGCCCACACTGCTCTGACTGAATTTACCCGCTGCTTTTTCACAAACGGCATCGCTTGCCAAAGTGGCGACTCTTTCAGTTTTCGTTCTTCTGGGAAAGGCTGTACGTAGAGAACGTAGCTGTTTTGAAGGCTCTGAAGCCGATTGATTCGATCTTGCTTTACTCCCCACGCACGTGGGTCCTCTTTAATTGGAGCCTGTAATCCCAGTTTTCTAACCACGTAGTCAGTGGTGGAGTTTTCGGTTGCAAGTAATACAGTATTCGGGGTTGAAAATCGCATCACAAGAACGCTGAGTGGAGCAGAGTAATAGTGGCGAATTCGCTGGCGCATCTGCGCAAATGAAGCATCTAATTCTGCCAGTTTCTGTTCAGCAAGTGCCTCTTTATTGAATAGCTTGCTGAGCGTACGAAAGTGACGAATGGCCGTTTCAGCTGCGGCCTCATTTTCAGAAAAATTAGGTAAATAGATTACCGGAGCAATTTGTTTGAGTAACGGAATCAAGTCTTGCTGTGGAGACGCAGCAAGGATGACATCTGGTTTCAAACTGGCTATTTTTTCTAAGTTGGGCTCTGCTCGGGTTCCAATATCTTCAATTGACTCTGGTGCAGTTGGATTGACGACCCATTGGCGGTAGCCTGGTAAATTTGGGGCTGCGATTGGTTCTACGTTTAGCGCCAAAACTTGTTCTAAGATGTCCCAGTTTAAGGCAACAACGCGTTGTGGCGCGTGCTCAAAACTATGCTCACCATATTCATCGGTAACGGTGATGACTGCATGTGCATTGGTCATAAAAAATGCGAGGAGAAAAGCAGATTGTGTAACCACGGTAAGTAAACGAGCCATTATGCGCATACAACAGCCACCTTTTGGCTCGCTAATGTGTTAGCCGGGCTTGGGTGCTCAATCAGCTTAATTGGTGACTCATATAGTTTAGAAAGGCGTGCCTCGTCTAACAACATGTCGGCGTTGCCTTCGAAGGCAATTTTACCTTTTTTGAGCGCAACAATGTGGGTGGCGTAGCGCAGTGCTAAGTTCAGATCGTGCAGGATCACGATAATGCCTACATTCTCGGTTCGATTCAGTTCTGCCAGCAGCGCCATTAGTTGAAACTGATGGTGAACATCGAGCGCCGAGGTTGGCTCATCGAGAATTAAAATTGGCGATTGTTGAGCCAGTAGCATAGACACCCAAGCACGTTGGCGCTCACCGCCCGATAAGTCATCCGCCAAAGCTTGAGCAAAAGGTGTAACCCCTGTTCGTTCCATAGCCTGCGTGATGATCTGTTTGTCTTCGGTTTTCCAACGACCAAGTGCCCCACGCCACGGAAAGCGACCTAAGCGCACTAGCTCTTCGACCGTTAAACCAGCTGAAGAGGGCAGCTTTTGTGGCAAATAGGCGATCTGTTTTGCCAACTCTTTGGTTTTAAGTGATGAAAGGGAAGTATCGTTTAGTGTTACCGTACCTTTATCTGGCGACATTTGACCAGAAAGCAGGTTCACCAGTGTCGACTTACCTGAACCGTTATGGCCTAAAACGACCGTTAGCTCATTTGTTGGGATGTTAAGTTGTTCGATGCCGAGGATCTGACGTCCACCTCGCACGATCTCAATATTAGACAGTTGAAACATGGATGGCTCTTAGGAGAAAACTCCCCTCAATAGAGGGGAGTAGAAGTACAATTACCAGCGGTAGTTTGCGTTTAGCATAACAGAGCGAGACTGGCCGTAGTAACACCAGTAATCGCAACCTGAAACAAACTCTTTATCTAGGATGTTGTTCACGTTTAGCTGTGCTTGCCACTGTGAAGTGATGTCGTAAGTGACTGACGCATCCCAAAGAGTGACTGAAGGAACCGTTAGGTTCGAGCTCTTAGGGTTATCTTTTGACTCACCTACGTAGCGCACACCAGTACCGATATTGAGGCCTGGAATCAGGCTGTAGGCGCTGTAGTCTACCCATGCAGAAGCTTGGTGCTCAGGAATAAGTGCGGCTTGTTTTTTACCTTGGCCAAAGCTCTCATCTGTTTTCGCTTTAGTGTAGGTGTAGCTTGCCATCAGTTTTAGATCGTCTGTTAGCTGCGCCGTGCTTTCTAGCTCAACACCTTGAGATGTCACTTCACCTGTTTGTGTCGCAATCCATGTTGATGGGTTAGTGACCAACGCGTTCTTTTGCGTGATGTCGAACCATGCAAGGTTGATAAAGCCACCCATAAAGCTTGGCTCATACTTTACACCCACTTCTACTTGCTCGCCTTCCAGCGGTTTGTAAAGTTCATTGGTTGCCGCATCAATAGTGCTGATCACTTCAAACGACTGAGAGTAGTTTGCGTAAGGTGACAGGCCATTGTTTGCAAGGTACATCACACCCGCACTTAGAGAGAGCTGACCATCATCACGAGATTCACTTTGATCAACGGTAGCGCCTTTGCCAGAGTTTTCTGTTTTCACCCAGTCGTAACGAGCACCGATGTTACCAATCCACTGTTCATGCAGTTTCAATTGGTATTGTGAATAGAGACTTGCTTGAGATTTCTCAATCTCACGTTTCACGTTGTTGGCAGGATCAAGAGGGGTGAAGTTGCCGTAAACTGGGTTCCACGGGTTGATAGTGCCAAATGCATAGTTGTCTTGCTCGTCGCCATCGGTTTTGTGGAATTGCAGATCCATACCGATAAGCACTGTGTGCTCTGCGTTGTCTGTCATCCAGTTGCCGACAGCATTGTTATCGAACGTGATGCTCTGGTTTTTTCCGTCACGGAATACGATGCCTTGCGTTAACTCTTCTTTCGCTGGATCGTTGTTTGAGAACGCGTAAGAGCTGCGCAAGTACAACTCATTCGAACCGTAGTTGAGGTTTTGCGAGAGTGACCACGTGTCATTGATGTCGTGCTCTAGTAAGTAACCCAGAGAAAACTGCGTGCGTTCGTATTTATCGTAGTTTGGTTGACCAAGGTTAGTCGAAGGATCGATTTTGCCAAAGTTAGAACCAATCAGAGTACCTGCTGCCGGGAAGAATGGGTTAGTTGGTACACCGTCATCATGAAGGTAAGTTGCCAAAACGGTCAGCATTGTACGGTCAGAAATGTCGAACTCGACACTTGGCGCTAGGTAGAAACGCTCGTTATTTGTGCTGTCCAGTTCACCGTCTTGGCTTGTCATCAAGCCAACCAAACGATAGCGCACAGTGCCTGCGTCGTTTGCTTCGTCAGCAATGTCAAAACCTACGGATTGGTGTTGGTTGTTGCCAACTTCGACTTTTACTTCGCCTTGAGGCGTAAACGTTGGTTTTTTCTGAACAGCATTCACGATACCGCCTGGTGCCGATTCACCAAACAGAATAGCCGATGGACCTTTAACGACTTCTACACTTTCTAGGCCGTAAGGTTCGACCAACCATGTGTAGTAACCATCGCGGAATAGGCGGTTGCCGTTTAGGTAAGTCGCTGCATCAAATCCACGAACTTTGAACCAATCAGTGTCGTTGTCTGCGCCATAAGGCTGAGCGGTTACACCAGACGTGTAGCGTAATGCTTCATCTAGCTTTTTCGGTGCACGAACACGAAGTTCATCTTCAGAAATGATAGATACGCTGCGCGGCGTTTCTGCTGCAGGGGTTTCTACTTTAAGTGCTTGCGCGGTGACCGTTATGGTCTCCATGGCAATCACGTCATCTTGTACGACGTCTTCTTGAGCTTGTGCTGTGAATGCAACCACTGCTGTAGGTGCTAAAGCACAAACCAACGCGTTGCGGATAGCGATGGTCAGTGAGTTATTCTTTTGCATAAATCTATTCCCGATAATTATGATTAACGCTAAGCTTAATTGTAATTATTATCATTTGAGCTTTTGTTTCGGTATTTTACTGACTTTTGTATCAAAAGATAGTAAAACGTTCGCAAATTCATTCGCGGTACCTAAAGTCATTGTTATGTTCAATTGGTTTGAAAAGCTGACCCAACCCTTTCCCCAGATGGAAACCGAAAAGCCACCGAAGACGCTATTTGGCTTTTGTCGTTTTTACACTCGTGGCTTTGAAGCCCCTTTACTCGTTATGGCTGTGTTCAGTGCGCTTATTGCCATTACTGAGGTGACGCTGTTGCGTTATATGGGCGAGCTCGTCGATATTCTCTCTAATCAAGATCGCGCAACATTCTGGCAAGACCAGGGTGATCGCATGCTAATGATGCTGTTCTTAGTGGCGGTTGTGATGCCAGCTCTCGGTTTTGTCCACTCAATGGTGATGCACCAAACGTTATTGGGTAACTACCCGATGTCTATCCGTTGGTTGATTCACCGTTACTTGCTAAAACAAGCGGTTGGATTTTTCCAGCGTGACTTTGCAGGCCGAGTTGCGACCAAAGTGATGCAAAGTGCGTTAGCGGTACGAGAAACGGTCATGAAGCTGGTGGATGTACTGGTTTATATCAGCGTTTATTTTCTTTCGATGCTCTGGATGATGGGCGAAGCCGATGGTTTGCTAATGTTACCTATTGTGATTTGGATAGGAATGTACGCGGTTATCCAGTTCTACTTTATCCCTAAAATGAAACAAGTAGCGACAGAGCAAGCGGATGCTCGTTCTGTAATGACTGGGCGCATTGTCGATTCTTACACCAACATATCTACCGTAAAGCTATTCGCGCACTCGCAACGAGAGTTGGAATACGCAGAAAGCAGCATGAAGCAATTTTTGGTGACGGTTTACCGCCAAATGCGCATGGTGACTTGTTTACTGTTTAGTGTGGATGCCATCAACTATTTGCTGCTGATGTCTATTAGTGCCATTTCGGTTTATCTATGGCTAGATCACGCTGTAACAATTGGTGCTATTGCGATTGCCATCAGTATTGCATTGCGCGTACAAGGTATGTCGAAGTGGATCATGTGGGAAGTTAGCGCACTGTTTGAAAACATCGGTACAGTAGTAGACGGTATTAATACGATTTCAAACGATGTTGAAGTGAAAGACGTACCAAATGCTAAGCCTTTGCAAATCTCCCAAGGTGAGATCTGCTTTGATCACGTAGGTTTTAACTACAGTGACGAGAAGGCGGTATTTGAGAACTTGAATCTGACTATCAAACCGGGCGAAAAAGTCGGCATTGTCGGTCGCTCTGGGGCAGGTAAGTCCACGTTGGTCAACTTGTTGCTGCGCTTTTACGACGTAAATAGCGGTAAGATTTGTATTGATGGGCAGGACATTTCTCAAGTCGAACAAGAGTCGCTTCGCCAACACATCGGTATGATCACGCAAGACACCTCTTTGCTGCATCGTTCAATTAAAGAGAACATTCTTTACGGTGATCCAGATGCTTCAATGGATGCCGTTATCGCAGCTGCTGAGAAAGCACATGCCCATGATTTCATTCAATCTCTACGAGACGAGCAAGGTAACGTTGGCTATGACGTTGAAGTGGGTGAACGCGGTGTGAAGCTGTCTGGTGGTCAGCGTCAACGTGTGGCGATTGCTCGCGTGCTGCTGAAAAACGCGCCAATTTTGATCATGGATGAAGCAACGTCTGCACTTGATTCAGAAGTAGAATCGGCAATTCAAGAAAACCTTGAAGTACTAATGGAAGGAAAAACAGTGATTGCGATTGCTCACCGTTTATCAACGATTGCCGCGATGGATCGTTTGATTGTGATGGATGACGGCAAAATCATTGAGCAAGGCTCGCATTACGAGCTGCTGCAATTGGGTGGGGTTTACGCTCAGTTGTGGAAGCATCAAACCGGCGGATTTTTGTCTGAGCAAGGTGATGCTCAACTGCAAGTCATCTAATATGACGCTACACGAAAGAGGAGCAAATGCTCCTCTTTTTTGTGTCTGTCGTTTATACCGAGTAAGTAGGCGTTAATGGGCAACGTTAACTTGTGATTATTCATTGAGTTAGGCTAACTTAATGATGATTATGTTTATAACTCACTGTCGTTATTGAATTTTTTACGCTTTTTTTACGCGAACTCCGAATGGGCTTTTGCTAAAGTTTTCTACATCGAATTTTGGTTGATGTATTTTATGTTTGTTCAATGGCGAGATAACACCTTTCTCTTTTCTACTACCGTGATTGTTGGTGCGGTTGTCGTCTCATGGCTGTTAGACCAACTGTTTGGCTCTACAGCCGCAGTCCTGCTGATTTTACAGTTAGCGGTCGTGGTAGTGGCGTTTCAATGCAACTCGCGATTCGCTTATGCGGCGGCGGTGATCGAAGCGTTGAGCTTCAACTTCTTTTTCACGACGCCTCGTTACTCTTTGCAGATGTTTCGTCCGGAAGACATTTTTAATTTAGTCGTGTTTATGGTGGTGGCTTTTATCACCAGCACCTTTGCGGATCTTTATCGTCGCCAGCAGGGAGAGTTAAAACAAACCAAGCTGCAAAACAGCATCCTGCTATCGGTGTCCCATGACCTACGCACGCCGCTAGCAACCATTATTGGAACACTGACCACACTCAACGAGTACATGCCCAAGCTCGATGACTTAGAGCGTAAAGAATTGCTCGACAGTGCGACTTCAGAAAGCCATCGCTTGCATCAATATATCGAGAACCTCTTACAGGCGACTAAGCTCCAGCACGGCACATTAAAAATTACCAAAAAAGATGAGCTGATTGCAGATATTGTGCGGGATGCGGTTTCTCGTTTGCCGAATTACACCGAGAAAGTGTCCATGAATATGGATGATTCCGTTGGTTATTTATCAGTAAGTCGTTCGCTCATCGAACAAGCTATTTTTAATGTGTTGGATAATGCCATGCGATTTTCACCAGAGAATGAATCTGTTGAGGTTTCACTTTCTAAACAGGGTTCGTCGTGCGTGATTGATGTTCGGGACATGGGGATTGGCATCAAAGCTGAAGATGCGGAAAAAATATTCAGCCTTTTCTATTCCGACGCGAACAACAAATCGGCCGATTCAGGCACCGGAATGGGACTCGCGGTTGCCAAAGGCATCATCATCGCACACCAAGGAGAGATTCAATCTATGCCAGTATCAGAAGGGACGCTGATCCGCATTCGACTTCCACTCAATCCAGGAGCAGAGCAGGCGTGAGTTACAAAGTTTTAGTCGTGGACGATGAGCCTCGCATTCATACCTTTATTCGAATTTCGCTGTCTGCTGAAGGGTTTGATTACATTGGCGCGAGTACCATTTCAGAAGCCAAAGCGTGTTTCGAAGCGCATTCGCCGCACGTCATTTTGCTAGATTTAGGCTTGCCCGACGGCGATGGGACGGAGTTTCTCACTACGCTTCGTCAGACCTATAAAACGCCAGTGCTAGTGCTGACAGCTCGCGATCAAGAAGAGGAAAAAATCCGCCTTTTAGAAGCGGGCGCGAATGATTACTTGAGCAAGCCTTTTGGCGTAAAAGAGCTCATCGCGCGCATCAAAGTGCTGGTTCGAGATTTGGTGGATGAGCAAACCGTCGCTGATGAGCTGGTGGCTGGCCGAGTCAAAATCATCAAAAGCACCCACCAATTTTGGTTGGATCAGAGGGAAATTCCACTCACCAAGAAAGAATTTTCTTTCATTGAACAGTTGATTCTCAAGCCGGGAAAACTCATTGAGCAAACTCATTTGCTAGCGGTGATTTGGGGAAAAAGTCATGTCGAAGACACTCACTACTTACGCGTGTTAGTGAGTCAACTACGCAAAAAACTGAACGATAGTGCTGACGAACAGCGACTTTTAAAAACCGAGCCGGGGCTGGGTTATCGTTTAGTGCTTGAGACGTCCAAGCACCACTAAATTCCAAATTTAATCAACGTTAATGCCAAGGTTTAGTGCTGGTTATCGGCACTCGAACAGGATTCGTGTTGCCTATTTTTCGTGACGGAAAATCAGCCTAGCCCTTAACGCATTAGCATTTTCTATACATAAAACACAGTTAGGGATTGATATGGCTCACTTTACAGTAATTGGTTTAGGGCGATTTGGCGTTGCCGCCAGCTTAGAACTTATTCATCTTGGACACACCGTAACGGGGGTGGATAGCGACCCGAAAATCGTCGAAAAATACGTCGAAGAGTTAACGCAAGCGGTCATATGTGACGCAACAGACGAAGGTGCACTCAGAGAGTTAGCGCTAGCGAACAGTGATGTGGTGTTGGTGGCGATTGGCGAAGACATGCAAGCCAGTTTGTTGTGTACGCTGGCGCTGAAAAATCTGGGTGTGAAATCTATTTGGGTCAAAGCGAGCACCAAAGCACACCACACCATAGTGTCTAAGCTTGGTGTACAACGCATTATTCATCCGGAAGAGGAGATGGGCGTAAGAGTCGCGCAGGCACTCAACTATCCGATGGTGAACAACTATTTGGAAATGGGTCATGGTTTGTATGTGGTGGAAATCCACGTTAAATCCAATCTGCACGATACGCCGCTTTCTAAGTTGATCAGCCGAGGCAGTTACAACATTCAGCCTATCTTGGTGAAGCGCGAAGAAGCCGTCTACACCAATATCAATGATGAGTTTGTGCTTAATGAGTTCGACACGCTGTTGCTTTGTGGTAGTCGCGCTGAGCTGAAATACGTCGCTCCAAGGTTGGTGTAACATGGTTTTGTGGCATCCCTCTATTATCCCCATCGAGCGAAAACCCAAAGCGGGCAAAAAATTGTTGGGCGCACCGCCATTAATACTTAGCCTCAGCTTTGCGTGCTTGATCATGCTCGGCACGGTTTTACTCAAACTGCCGATTGCCACCACAGAGCCCATCACTTGGATTCAAAGCCTGTTTACAGCAACATCGGCCATTACGGTGACGGGATTAGTTGTGGTGGACACGGGCACGGCGTTTACGCCTTTTGGGCAAGTGGTTATTGCTTTCCTGATTCAATGTGGTGGCCTAGGTTTGATGACGTTTGCTATCGTGACCTTGCTGGCTCTGGGCGGAAAAATTGGCTTTTTGGAGCGAGCAGTCGCGAGAGAGGCGTTCAACCAGACTGATTCATCGACACTCATTGCCACTGCTAAATCTGTATTGATGTTCGCTCTGCTCGTTGAACTTATTGGTTTCACTATTTTGAGCGTTTATTGGAGTGAAGAGCTGGGCTGGGAAACCAGTTTGTTCCATGGTTTCTTCTACACCATCAGTGCGTTTAACAATGCAGGTTTTGCGTTGAGTGCCGATAGCTTAATGCCTTACGTGGACGACCCGGTCGTTAACTTCACCATTACCAGTTTGTTCATTATTGGTGGTTTAGGCTTCTCGGTTTGGATTGACTTAAAACGCAATCGCCGTTGGCATCGACTCACCGTTTACAGTCGAATGATGATCTTAGGCACGATGATCATTAACGTGGTGGCACTTATCGCGATTTATCTGATTGAATATGACAACCCCAACACGCTTGCCCCGTTGAGCGAAGCAGGGAAATGGTGGGCATCGTGGTTTCAAGCGGTGACGCCAAGAACGGCAGGGTTCAACACTTTAGCTATCGATCAGTTGGAAGATGCCACAACGGCGATCATTCTGGTGTTGATGTTTATCGGCGGTGGATCATTGAGTACGGCAAGTGGCATTAAAGTTGTGACATTTATGGTATTGGTCTTGGCAACTTACAGCTATTTGCGTCGCGATGAAGCAACCTATGCCTTTCAACGCGAGATTCCCAAAGAGACCATCAGCAAGGCATTGGCGCTGACTCTGATCTCGGTGGGGGTGACTTGGTTTGCCATATTCACGCTGTTACTGACAGAGAAAGCGTCTATGTTAGACATTATGTTCGAAGCGGTCTCGGCACTGGGTACGGTTGGGTTATCGCGAGGCTTAACGGGCAGTTTGTCCGAACCAGGTGAGTTAGTGATCATCTTCATGATGTTTATGGGACGATTAGGGCCTCTTACATTAGCGTACTTCTTAGCCAGTCCAAGAAAGAAAAAAGCGCGTTACGCGAGCACTAAATTGGCAATAGGGTAAATGGGCTAACTCGAAGAAAGTGAGCAAAAGGCTAGGCAAAAGAGGAGTAACTGCTCCTCTTTTTGTGCGCGTTGTAGCCACGAAACTGTATACGGCAGTCTCTCTCACAACAATTTATGATTCATCTCTATTTTTTATCATTTATAAATTGTCGTTTTTGGGGTGTTGTCCAGAATGGCATTATCCACGTGCAACATAAGATTGCCGGGAATAAAAATAATTACAATACTGCCTTACTGGAAGATACATGAAAATCAAACCCCTCCCACCTTTAAATAGCCTCGTTGCGTTTGAAGCGTCGGCGCGGCACTTGAGTTTTACGTTAGCCGCTGACGAGCTAAACGTGACCCAAGGTGCTATCAGTCGCCAAATTAGACAATTAGAAGAATACTTAGGCAAGGCTATGTTCACGCGAGCCAATCGAAGCATTAATTTAACGCCTACAGGTCTTCAATATTATCAAGCTGTCAGCCAATCTTTGCTCGATATTGCTCAAATCACGGGTGAAGTGAAGAAATGGCAGGGCGAACAAAAGATCACGGTTGCGACGACAAATGCAATGGCAGCCTTGTGGTTGTTGCCTAAGGTTGCTCAATTTCAAAATGAACATGATGACATCGATATAAGAATATTGGCCTCAGATAATGTGTTGGACTTACGCCGATTAGATTGCGATCTCGCCTTGTTTTATTGTCGCACTCCACCTGCGGAAATGGATGTGACAACGCTATTTTCAGAAGAAGTATTCCCTGTGTGTAGCCCGCTTTATTTAGAGAAAATCGGCCAGCCTAGTGAGCCAGAAGAAATCTTCAATAAAACGTTACTCTATCTGGAAGAGTCTCAAAGAGATTGGGTGAATTGGGAGCAGTGGTTTGCAAGTGTGGGGTTGCCAAATATTTCGCCTCGTAATCGCATGAACATCAATAACTATCCAATGCTGTTACAAGCGGCAATTAATGGTCAGGGAATCGCGTTAGCCTGGGGGTCATTAGTGGACGACTATTTACAAAGCGGCGCTTTGGTTAGGCCAGTCGAACACGTGCTTTCAACACCTTCCAATTTCTCTATGCTTGAACCTAAAAATAGAGGTTTAATCCCAGCCAGCGTCAAACGTTTTAGAGAATGGCTTTTGCATCAGTTGCCAGATGAGGTAGGTGATCGAGGCTTAGCTTAAATCAATAAGCAGAGAAAATAACAGAGTTTGGTAATGTTAAAAAAGCGGGAGTACCAGTTCCCGCTTTGTTTTAATTGATTGATGAAACGACGCACTAACTTAGTACTGGTCCCTGATTAAGTGTGGAATCATCTTTCAGCGAGGATGTTGAAGCGATAGGCTCGGAAGCCACAGTTTTGCTTTCAACAAGCGGTTCAACAGGACCATCAAGTTTCTCTTGCTCTGGGTGAACGTGGTCTGGAAGCATTGCCCATGGCTTAGGTTCGCGTCGAATACTATGGAACAGCGTTAAGCTCATCACCGCGATAAAAATGGCGATAGGGAAACCGGCAATAATGGAGGCCGTTTGCATTGCTTTTAACCCTCCTGCGTATAGAAGTACTCCCGCAATGGCTGCGATCATGATCCCCCACAATACGCGTATAGAGGTAGGAGGCTCACTGTGCCCAGCGGCATCGAGGGTACATAGAACCAAGGTACCCGAGTCTGCGGAGGTAATGAAATAAGTACCGAGCAATAGACACGCAAGCACGCTAAGTAGTTTACCAAACATACCTGTATCTAGATTGTCGAATAGCGTAAACAAAGCGCGTGTCGTATCGGCTTTAGTCGCTTCAAGAATCGGGCCGCCAGAAAAATCCGCAGGTGGTGTTTGTTTGGCTTCTTGTGCCGCAGTGACTTGCTCTTGATGAGCAACACGAGCGTCTTGCTCTACCTTCAACGCTGCACCACCAAATACTGAAATCCATAAGAATGTGATCAGCGTGGGTACGATGAGAGCACCGCCGATAAGCTCACGTATTGTGCGTCCTTTAGAGATACGAGCTACAAACATGCCAACGAAAGGCGCCCAAGTCATCCACCAAGGCCAGTAATAAGCCGTCCACCAGTTTTGCCAGCCAGAGTCATTCTGTGCATCGCTCCATAAGCTCATACCGACAATGTTTTGTGCATAAAGCCCCGTGCTTTCAAGTAGCGTATTTAAGATATAGCGAGTTGGGCCAATATAAAGTACGACCAGCACGAGTGCGAGTGAAAGCAGCATGTTCCATTCTGATAAACGGCGAATACCTTTCCCTACACCAGATAGCACCGATGCAACCGCACAAGTACAAAGGGAAACGATAATAAAGAGTTGAATCCCCAAACTAATGTCTAGACCAAAGGCTTGATTCAAACCAGAGTTTATTTGGATAACTCCCATCCCCAAGGTTTGAGAGATACCGAAAGCAGTCACCGCGACTGTTAGGATATCAACCGTGTGCCCGATAGGCCCATAAATACGATCGCCAATCAAAGGGTACAAGATAGAGCGTAGGGTAAAAGGCAGATCTTTACGGTAGGAAAAGTAGGCTAATGCGAGTGCAACAATAATAAAGACAGACCAAGGATGTAGACCCCAGTGAAAGAATGTCAGTTTCATTGATGTTGTTGCGGCTTCATTGGTCAGGCCTTGAGTAAATGGGTTGTCAGCGTAATGCCACATCGGTTCGGCGACCGACCAGAAAATTAAGCCTATCCCCATGCCTCCGGAAAAAAGCATGGATACCCAAGACAAATAACTAAACTCTGGTTTTTCGTCATCTTTACTCAAACGAATATGTCCATATCGACTAACCATAAGGTAAAGAAGAAAACCGACAACGAGTGAAACAAGTCCGATGTAAAACCACTTCATATTCTGCAGCAAAATGCCGGAAATCGTTTCGAAGTATTGGCCCGCTTGGTTGGCGAGAATGGCGCAGAAAAGTACAAAACCGATAACGACGATCTTTGATGCGATTGTCACAGTCGGATTGAGTCCTTTCAATATCCCAGATGTTGCTCTCATAGGCATCCCTCACAGTGCGTTTGTTTTAGCGTTATTGTTTGTTGCGTTATTGTTAATTTTTGAAAGAGAGTAGAGAGAGGGCTTTTGTGTTTCAACTGATTAATACTCATCGGTTAATGAGTATTAATCATGACAAGAAGATCATTGTTAATTAAAAGGTTGTTTTTTGTTCAAGATCAATGCATGAATGACAAAAACTCATCCAAGCCCGGCGAAAAAGTCGTTTGTTTGTTGCCGGGTTGTTAATCAAAATCATCTCCACTAACACAACACGATGTTGTACGCACTGGATGCAACTCGACTCTCGGAGATAAGAATATGAGCAATGTCAACCAAACCATTATTCCTGTTGAACTTGTTGATAATGTACTGAACCCAATCAGTGAAGCAACAGGAATGCCGAATCAGGCCTACACCAGCGAAGAGTATTTTACTTTTGAGCGTGATCAGGTGTTTGGTAACACTTGGGTATGCATTGGTTTTGCATCAGACCTGCTTAAAAATGGTTATGTAATGCCACTTGATTTCATGAATCTTCCACTACTCATGATGAGAAATCGTCAAGGTGAAGTCCAAGTCTTCCACAACGTGTGTAGCCACCGAGGTATGAAGCTGGTTCATGAGGCAGGCGAAGTTCAAGGCATGATTCGCTGTCCTTACCATTCATGGACGTACGATCTTGACGGCAATCTAAAAGGCACACCACACATCGGTGGTATCGCAAAACACAAAGATGACCGATTTAAGTGTGAAAAGCATGGCCTTAAGCCACTTCGTTCAGCTGTTTGGATGGACATGGTATTCGTCAACTTATCGGGCAAAGCAGAAAGCTTTGAAGAGCATATCGCGCCGCTAGAGCAACGTTGGCAGCAATTCTTAGGTGAAGAAGGATTAGGGCTTCTTCGCCGCGTGAACATGGGTGGCAACTTAGAGATAGAAGTGAAAAGTAACTGGAAGCTTGCCGTAGAGAACTACTGTGAAGCTTACCACTTACCTTGGGTGCATCCGAGTTTGAATAGTTATTCTCGCCTAGAGGATCACTACAACATCATGTTTGCAGAGCGTTTTGCTGGCCAAGGTAGTCTCGCATACAACCTCTCTGATACTGCAGGAACACACTTACCTAAATTTCCAAGCTGGCCAGAAGATAAACTGCGTCATGCAGAATACGTTGCACTCTTTCCAAACGTGTTGCTTGGTATTCAAGCCGATCATGCCTTTGCGATGATGATTGAACCAATCACTGCGAATAAGAGTGTTGAGCACCTACGTGTTTTCTATGTGGGTGATGAAGCAACGAAAGATGAGTTCGCTGCGTGCCGTACTGCTACCGTTGAGTCATGGCGAGTCGTATTCGGCGAAGATATTGGAGCGGTCGAGGGCATGCAGGAAGGTCGTTACTCACCTGGCTTTGGTGGTGGTGTGTTCTCACCAGAAATGGATGTTCCGACGCATTTCTTCCAAACCTGGTTGGCAAAGCAAGTGAAAGCGGCACTGGAGCAGTAATATGATGCATTACCTTAATTATATTGATGGTGAGTGGTGCGATTCAGAGCAAGCGCTGACCGTCATGAACCCTGGCACAGCCGAAGCGTATGCGACGATTGCAGAAGCCACTATCACCGATGCCGACCGCGCAATGGCAGCGGCACGTCGAGTGGTCAAGCAAGGTCTTCTTTCGGACGTTCGTCCAGCCGTCAGAACCGAGTGGATGTTAAAAGCCGCCGCGGCTATTCGTGAAATGGTTGATGAAGGTGGGCTAGTTGCCTGCCGTGAAAATGGGAAATCTTTGCAAGATGCCAAAGATGAGTTTTTAGAATCGGCACGTTACTTCGAATACTACGCTGGCATGGCCGACAAGCTGGAAGGCACGTCAATTCCGTTGGGTAAAGACTATGTCGACTTCACTCAATATGTGCCGTTTGGCGTGTCAGTGCAGATTGTGCCGTGGAATTTCCCAGTTTCTATTTGTGCACGCTCATTAGCACCTGCATTAGCTGCTGGTAACGCAGTGGTGATCAAATCGCCAGAGATTTCCCCACTCGCTATGACGTTGTTGATTAAAGCGATTGAAAAAGCGGGCTTCCCAAAAGGCACGATTAACTTGCTATGTGGCAAAGGCTCCGTAGTTGGCAGCCACTTGGTGCAGCATCAAGATGTTGATCAAATTGTCTTTACAGGTTCTGTGCCGACCGGCCAACGCATACTGAAAGATTCAGCGCAACGCGCTACTCCATCGGTGATGGAGCTGGGTGGTAAATCGGCCGCTATCGCACTGAAAGATGTGAGTCTCGAAACGCTTTTACAAAGCGTTCAAGTCGGTATTTTCTTTAACGCTGGTCAAGTTTGTTCGGCAATGTCTCGTTTGCTAATTCAAAAAGAGCGTTATGAAGAAGTAAAAGCGGCGGTTGTGGAAATGGCAAAAAGCCTAACCATTGGCCAAGGCGAAAGCCAGCCGGATATAACACCGTTGGTATCGGCTGATCAACAAGCGCGCGTGCTTGAAATGATAGAACAAGCAAAAGCCGACGGCGCGAACATCCTAACGGGTGGCTACGCCCCTGATTTGTCGGGTTACTTTGTGGCACCGACGGTGATTGAAGCCTCACCAGATATGCGTATTGCTCAAGAAGAAGTGTTTGGTCCTGTACTGGTAATTACGCCGTTTGAAACCGATCAAGAGGCTGTTGAAATCGCGAATGGCACCGATTTTGGCCTAGTCGCTGGTGTCTTTGGTGAAAGCCTAAACCAAACATTGCGTGTGGCGCAGCAACTGCGTGGTGGGCAAGTGTTCATCAATGAATGGTTTGCTGGTGGTATCGAAACACCATTTGGTGGCGTGGGCTTGTCCGGTTTTGGGCGAGAAAAAGGACAAGAAGCGATTTATAGCTATGTCCAGACACGCAATATTGCCATTCGTTTGCAGCAAGACAGCAACGTATAGGTACCGTGTAACTGTATTTTCATCACCTCGTACCGGCTTGGATTTCAGACCACAAGCTAGGGCGAGGTTGATGGAATCACAACAAATCTGACAACGGTTTGTAAACACGGAAATTCTGAACAAGGTAGTTGGAGTATAAGTGATGAGAAAGTGGCTCTGTATTATTTGCGGCTTAATCTATGATGAAGCACAAGGTTGGCCATCCGATGGCATTGCACCAGGAACAGCATGGGAAGATGTACCGGATGACTGGTTATGTCCTGACTGTTTAGTGGGTAAGGCCGATTTTGAAATGATCGAAATCACCGACGATGCGCCACTAGAAGAGGTTGCAGCTGTGTCTTCGGTGTCGGTAGAAGCGTCTGTTCAGCCAAATACGGCTCAGCCTCTTCCATCTGAAGTTATTCAACCTGTATTCTCAAATGACCCTATCGTTATCATCGGTAGTGGCCACAGTGGTTACCAGTTGGCGGCGGCACTTAGAGCGCAATCTGAGACGGTTCCGATCACTGTCTTTACCGCTGATGATGGCGCTTTGTACAGCAAACCAGCATTGTCTAATGCACTGGTCATGAATAAAGACGGCGACGCGCTACAAAGTGAGAGCGCGTTGGAGTGGGAAAGCCGTCTCAATATCCGAGTTTACCCGCATACCCGTGTTGAACAGATCGATCGTGCCAATTCAACGTTACATACCTCCATCGGTAAATACGCCTACAGCCGCTTGGTACTGGCAACAGGTGCATCACCGATTGAAATCCCAATTGAGGGCGATCGCTCTTGGGTTATGAGTGTGAACGACTTAGTTGATTACCGCCGTTTCAGAGCGGAGCTGCAAGACAAAAAGCGCATCGCGATCCTAGGTGATGGCTTAATTGGCTGTGAGTTCGCAAATGATCTGATCGAAAGCGGTTATGAAGTAACAGTTATCGGGTTGGGTCAATGGCCAATGGAGCGTTTGATCCCGCAACAGTTGGGTGAATCATTACAAAGCGCACTTGCCGATCGAGGCGTGCAATGGGCTCTACAAGACAGTATCACCAGAATCGAACCAAGGTCGGAATCTAGTGCGGTTTTACATCTAAACAGTGGCAAGCAGATTGAAGCAGATCTAGTGCTGAGCGCGGTTGGACTCAAGCCAAATGTTTCTCTGGCTGAGCAAGCAGGGCTCGAAGTGGGCCGTGGCATTAAAGTGAATCAATTCGGCCAGACGAGTGATGAGAATATTTACTCGCTAGGTGACTGTGTTGAAACTGAGCAAGGTTGGCAGCCCTATATTGCACCGATTAATCAAATGATCCCTTCTGTAGCGAAAAGCTTGCTAGGCGATGTCGCCCCTATCTCGTTAACACCAACTCCAGTGATTGTAAAAACGCCGATTCTTCCACTCACGATTTTCCCGGTAGCCGCTGAAGAACAGGGACAATGGTACATCGAGAACCAAGCAGATGAATTGACCGCTGCGTTTTATTCACCAGAAGGAGCAATGCTCGGTTTTGCGTTGCTAGGAAGAAAAGTACAGTCATTACGCGGCCCTTGGCTAGATCAATTGTCATTGAAACTGTCAGCAGCGTAGCGGAGAAAAAAGATGATTCATTTACCCAATGATGACGTGACGTGTGGTTGGTACCATGCGTTGCCAAGTATTCCAGAAAAATCGGCGTTAAAAGGTAAACAAAGTGCTGACTATGCCGTGTTAGGTGCCGGTTTCGCAGGCCTAGCTATGGCAAGACGTTTAGCTGAACTTATGCCTAATGCACGAATTATACTGATTGATGCGCAACGTATCGGCCAAGGGGCTTCAGGAAGAAATTCGGGCTTTGTTATCGATTTGCCTCATAAGTTTTCACTTGAGCATCCCGACCCTGAGCACAAGCAAAAGTTATTATCACTCAACCGTTCTGCGATTGCTCAGCTAAACACTTTAGTGTCGAAGCACAGTATTTCTTGTCAGTGGTCAGCAAAGGGCAAATATCAAGGAGCCGTAGGGGCGCGCGGTGAAGCGTATCTCGATCACTTTGAGCACCTAATGAAAGACCTTGGCGAACCATACTTCCATGTTAATGGCAGTGAGCTGGCGAGAGTCTTGGGAACAAACTACTACAGCCGCGCAATTTACACGCCAGGTGGTTATTTAATGCAACCTGCTGCTTTGGTGCGTGGGCTAGGGGAAAGCCTTCCAGAGAACGTCGAGGTGTTAGAGAACTCGCCAATCCGCAAGCTCAGTAAAGAAAACGGTTGCTGGGTATTACATGGAGATAGTGGCTCTGTTGAAGCCCCTGAACTGCTGCTTGGGACCAGCATTTTTACTCGGGAGTTTGGTTATCTTAAAAACAGACTACTTCCAGTGATGACGTTTGCAAGCTGGACGCGTCCATTAACCGACGCAGAAATGCAGCGATACGGAGGTGAGCTGAATTGGGGGTTAACTCCAGCTGATCATGCGGGAACGACGTTACGTATGACCGCCGATCGACGTATTTTGATCCGCAATACTTACAAACACGTGCCGAAATATGGCTCAAGCATGAACGATAAAGTCAGAGAACAAATTCGCGACGATCATCGTCAGGTCTTTCTGGCGCGTTATCCCGAGCTGGCCGACGTACCATTTACTCACACATGGGGTGGGGTGTATGCCATCTCTCGTAACTTTACTAACTTTTTTGGTCAATTAGATGAAGGTGTTTATGCCAGCGCTTGCGACAATGGTGTTGGTGCTGCGTGGGGAACCATTTCTGGAACACTGTTAGCTGACTATGTCGTTGGTGCGACATCTAAATCATTGGATGACATACAGCAAGTGACAGGAATGCCTTGTTTGAATCCGCCAGAGCCTTTTTTAGGTTTGGGAGTAAAAACATGTATCCAATTAGCAAAATGGCAAAGCCGGAGTGAATTATGAAGCAAGTCAAACTCGTTGATAGTAAAAACCTAGATTTCAATGTTCGTGGTGATACGCCGGGAATGGCGTATGTTGCAAGGGCGTTAAGCCCAGAAATTTCACCAAACATAGGCGTAGGCTTTGCTAAATGGGAAGGCGCTAAAGTGGCTTGGACAGTGCTTTATGATGAAGTTATTTTCGTGATTGAAGGCTGTTTCGAGCTGACCGCAAATGGTGAAACACATTTTGTGCACCCAGGTCAGATGCTGTGGATACCGGAAGGGACTGAATTGGTTTATGGTGGGCATGCTCTGTTCGGCTATGTGGTTCATCCAGGAAACTGGAAAGAGTTACATGGTATTGAATGACTTTTATCATTTAGTAGTGTTTCGGAAAGGCAAAACAAAAATCCGATTTTTACCCATGAGTTTTCGTAAAAGAACTTAATCTCAGTGGAGCAAGGGTTTCTTACTTGCTAGTTTCTTGGTCACGTTTCCAGACGTGTTAGACCTTTCTCAATTGCTATTTTATCTATCAAAAAGGGAAGCCTTGGCTTCCCTATAATGAGTCTTCTTTTGGCTTGGCTAAATCTTTTATTTTAGCTCAAATTTACCCTGCATGATTGCCCAGTGACCCGGGAACGAACAGAAGAATGAATAGTCACCGCCGGCTTTCATTTTCTCAGTACTGAACGTAATGCTGGTGCTTTCACCGCCACCAATTACTTTTGTGTGAGCGTAGACGCGATCATCATTTGGTTTTACGTAGTTATTTTCTGCTCCAGCTGCCATGCCATCAGTACCGACTGCTTGTAGGTTGGCTGTGTCAGAGATGACCACGTTGTGACCCATCGATTGCGCTGGCATCTTACCTGTGTGATTCAGCGTTAGTTTTACCTCTTTACAAGTGGCTGGTACGCTCAATGTTTTAGTAGAAAACTGCATCATATCGTTAGCATCTAATGACACTTCACACTCGGCACTGGCTTGGGCACCAAAGCTCATTCCTACTAATGCGAAGGTTGTTGCTAATAAACGTAAAGACATATAACACTCTCCATTTTGTATTTTAGGCTGACTTGGATTGATCTTATCCAATAGTTCTCATTATCAGCCAATTTTCACTCCAAAAACGTGCTTCAATCGGTATATTGACGTTTTGTTGCAAGCTTGTACTGGTCAGTTCCGCTATTTGATCACTCAAATGCCTTATTTCATGCGATTGCGTGAGTTAAATCAAAAGTCGTGATTAGCCAGAGTTAAGGTGAAAATAATCTCTCTAAACGGGTGGCAGAATTGTTTGGTTTTACGGTATTGGAGAGGTTTCAAGAAAGAAGCTCAGCTAAATTGCTGAGCTTCTAGAGAACAGACGACAAGTAGGCCTAGCGAGTTTGCTTTAACGTGTGCAACACATCATGCAGTGAAGGTGCGACAGTATGGCCTAATTGCTTTATTTCGTCACAAGGCTCAACCAAATCAGGAATTTGATAAGTGATCATGTTCGCTGCTACCGCAGCACGTACGCCATTATTTGAATCTTCAAAGGCGAGACATTTGGTTGGATCTACGCTTAGACGACTTGCTGCAAGCAGGTAGATCTCTGGATCAGGTTTGCCGTGTGACACTTCACAGCCTGTCGTTAAGTTGTCGAAATACTTGCTTAGGCCCGCGAACTCCAACTTCTTCTGTGCCACTTCTTTTGCTGTAGAAGTGGCGACTGCAATTGGCAACCCTTGGCCTTTCAACCACTCAAGCAGCTCAATCACCCCTTCTTTTACCGGTATCGCTTGGTGCTTAACCACAGCGTCGTAACGGTCGCGCCACTCTTGGTGTAAGCGGTCAAGATCATCCCCATAAGCTTTACGAAAAATCACTTCAATGCCCGCTGCATTGCGACCAATGATTGAAAGGTAAACATCTTTATAGAAGGGTAGGTTCTGGGCTTCACATGCTTCTTGGAAAATATGCATACAGACGCGCTCAGTATCAAGGAGCAAACCATCCATATCAAAAATAGCAGCTTGGTAGTTCATTACATTAAGACTTTTTGGTTGGGATGGCGCATTTTGACACAAGCCGATCGGTTTTTCTTCTAAAAATTAGAACTTGATTTTGATCCTATGAGTTCACATTGCCTCTGAACACACTATACACAGAGTCTATAAATTAGGTGTGAAATATAATGTTTTTAAAATTATAAAATTCAGTTAAATAGATAAAACTCTATCTTAATATAAGCTAGAGTTTTATTAATATTCTATTGTTATTTTAACTATTGGATAATTTATTAATAGTTAAAATTAATAATAAAATAATACCAAATCACGATTGTTTACGACTGCATGAGTGTACCAGCTCTTGACTTCAGATATTTGTTGCTCTGATAAGCCTCCGAAGTCAACGTTATCTTGGTGAATATCTTGATTTTTTATCATAAAAACAACAGGGAAATCGTCAGGGAATGGGAATTTTATAGGATAATCGGTATTAGTGAATGGAATATCGCAGAAATCGTTTACATCGCAAGGATACCAAGAGTTATTGGATAAGTAATAACCAGTTATCTTACATATAGCTTCAAGCAAGTAAGCATAGGCGTAACCCAAGTGACTGTATTTTATCTCTTCAGACAGCATCTGCATAAGAAGCTCTTCAGCTCGGATGCTTTCGCCACTACTTTCCAGCATTTCATTAATCACTTTAAAGGAGTCTTGACACCTTTCCATGATGGCTTTTTCTAGCTCTGGATTACGCTCATTCTTTAGTACGTTAAAAACCTTTTCAGTATCTAATGAATATACTGTCGCCCCATATCCCATATTTTTATTCTCCTCACTTTTATACAGTTAAATTCATTTAAGTGTTTTTATCGAAGGGATTATATTTTGATGTTTTTTGAAGGTAAAGTGTATACATAGAGGTTGTATTTATTATGATGAACTTTGAAAGTTTAGATTCTTAAAATAAATACTATATATTTAATTTTATTAGATCTGGCTCATAAAAATACCTTAACTATTATTGTGTTTATTGTTAAGGGTTATTAAATCTGTGAGGTGGTTCAAGACAATAAAATTTAGAAGAAAATACCGTCAAACTTAGGTGGCTATTCTATCTGAGCACTCAGCTCACTACTTATAGTGGGCTGAGTGAGCGGTTGGGCATCGGCTCTTTATTTGGCGATGAATATGCCATATTAGGTGATATTCGTTAGTGTCTATTTTATCCCCAGCCGTTTTGCTAATCGGTGCAAATTGCCGTTATCTAATTCAAGCTGACGTGCCGTTGCTGCCCAGTTGCCTTGGTTTTCTTCCAGAACTCGAACAATCATCGCTTTTTGGAAGGCGTCTGTGGCAGGCTTTAATCCGCCTTTTGGTAGCTCAAGCCGAGATTTTTGTTCCGTTTTTTCAACGTTCTTGATGTTCTGATTCGGCGTTCGAATATCAAAATCTTGCTCAACTAACTCAATGTCCATGGCGTGGGTACGCGCTTTTGCCAAAACACCAGCACGTTTAATGACATGTTCAAGCTCTCGCACGTTGCCTGGCCATGAATAGTCTTTGAGTGTCTGCACCAAAGTGGGAGACAAACGAATGCTATTCAAGCCCAATTTGCTTCTTAAGCGTTCGGCAAAAAAGCCTGCGAGTAACACCACATCGTCTTCACGTTCACGAAGAGGTGGAACATGAAGCGGGAAGACGCTTAAACGATGATACAAGTCGGCTCGGAAGCGCCCAGCAGTCACTTCTTCATGCAATATACGGTTAGTGGCGGCGACAATGCGTGTGTTGACTCGAATATGGCGGTCATCACCCACACGTTGAATGTCGCCGTATTGTAGGGCTCGAAGTAACTTAGCTTGCAGTTCTAACGACAGTTCGCCGACTTCATCCAAAAACAGTGTGCCGCCATCGGCTTGTTCGAACTTACCTTTACGATTGCTGATTGCGCCCGTAAATGCGCCTTTGATATGTCCGAACAACTCGCTTTCCGCGACTGATTCTGGCAGCGCCGCACAGTTGAGGTAAACCAAGGTATTGTTAGAGCGGCTAGAGCGATGGTGAATAGCGCTGGCAACCAACTCTTTACCTACGCCTGTTTCTCCCATCACTAACACAGACAGTTCCGTATCGGCGACGGCATCAATCTGCTCTTGAAGATTCTTCATACCCTGAGAGTTGCCAATGATTTCATTACTTAAGGTGCGTTTCTCGGCGTAAGAATCACGTGGCAGGCTCGCTTGTGTCTCTAGTTGTTCTAGTAGGAGTGCAGTGTGTAGACCACCGGCTGCCAACGCGCTGACAAAACGTAACTCTTGGTTGCGTAGCCCATCAAATTGGTTGGGGTCGAAGGCGTCAATCGTAATGGCACCAATCAGTTGATCGTCGATCAGCAAAGGTAAACCAATGCAGGAATGGACATGTAGTTTGTCATCGTGGTTTGGAATCAAGCCATCGTATGGATCAGGTAAGTCGCTGTCGGAGGGAAAGCGCACGATATCGCCTGCTCGGGCAATGGCTTCTAATCTTGGGTGCTGCTCAATGGAGAAACGGCGTCCAAGGACCTCTTTCGCCAATCCATTGATCGCTAAAGGTTTAAAGTGCTGGTCTTCATACAAAAGAAGGGCAGAAGAGTCACACTTCAATACGTCTCGAATCGTGGTTAATAACGTATCAAAGCGAGCCTGTTGAGTGAGCGCCGAGTTAAGGTCTTGCGTGATGTGTAGCCATTGCGCGATTAAAGAAGTCATAGCCAATACCGATTGTGTCAATATGACTATTGTAGTGTCTAAATGACTATTTTCAACTGTGTCTAAATGACAGTCATTAAAGTTGGGTTTTAATTAAGATATTGAAATATATAGCAATTAAAAGTTGGCGCGCCCAGTGCAATACAAGAAGAAATTATTTTTGTTTATCCCGTCATTCAAGGTAGTAATTATGACAATTCACGTAAAAAACAACATCCACTGGGTAGGTCAACGCGATTGGGAAGTTCAAGACTTCCACGGTACAGAATACAAAATGACAAAAGGTACCAGCTACAACAGTTATCTAATTCGTGAAGAGAAAACCGTATTGATTGATACGGTCGATCATCGATTCAGTCAACAATTCATCCAAAATTTAGAGATGGAAATCGACCTTAAGTCTATCGACTTTATCGTGGTAAACCATGCAGAGGAAGATCACTCAGGCGCATTGTCGGCATTGATGGAGAAGATTCCGAACATGCCAATTTACTGTACAGAAGCGGCGATTGATTCGATTGTGGGTCATCACCACCATCCTGAGTGGAACTTCAAAACCGTAAAAACGGGCGACAGTATCGATATTGGTAACGGTAAGCAATTAGTCTTCGTGGAAGCACCGATGCTGCATTGGCCAGACAGCATGATGACTTACCTAACGGGCGATGCAGTGTTATTCAGCAATGACGCATTTGGTCAGCACTATTGCGATGAACGTCTGTTCAATGATGAAGTGGATCAAAATGAGTTGATGGAACAGTGTTTGCGTTACTACTCAAATATCTTAACGCCATTCAGCAGCTTGGTAACCGCAAAAATCAAAGAAGTGCTGAGCTTCAATTTGCCTGTCGACATGATCGCCACGTCACACGGTATTGTATGGCGCGATAATCCGGTTCAAATCATCGAGCAATACTTAGCATGGGCAGACAATTATCAAGAAGATCGCATTACGATTTTCTACGATTCAATGTCAAACAACACTCGAATGATGGCCGATGCAATCGCGCAAGGCATTCACGATGTCGATCCTGGTGTGGCGGTCAAAGTCTTTAATGTCTCTAAGCATGATAAGAATGAAATTCTCGCCAACGTATTCCGCTCAAAAGGCATCTTGGTTGGTTCTTCTACCATGAATAACGTCATGATGCCGAAGATCGCAGGCATGCTAGAAGAAATTACCGGTCTGCGCTTTAAAGCGAAGAAAGCCGCTGCATTCGGTAGTTACGGTTGGAATGGTGGCGCGGTGGAGCGTATCCATGCTCGATTGACCGACGCAGGCTTTGAAACCGCAGTGAGTTTGAAAACCAAATGGCGACCAGATGGTAAAGCGATGCGTGAATGTCGCGAACATGGTCAAAACATCGCGAAATTATGGGCAAAGCATGACCTGACAAGTCCTGTTATTTCTCCGGCAATTGCTGCGTCTGCACCACAAGTTCAATCACAACCTGCTGCGCCAGCTACAACACAGGCGGTAGTAGATACTGCTCCTAGCAACCCTAGTACCGAGGCGCATCCTGCAGGTTGTCAATGCATGGTTTGTACGGTTTGTAATTGGGTATACGACCCAGCTAAAGGCGAGCCTAACCAAGGTGTTGAACCGGGTACAGCTTGGTCGGAAGTGCCAGATTACTTCTTGTGCCCAGAATGCCATTTAGGTAAAGACGTTTTCGTTGAATACAACGGTTAGGAGGGAATATGCAAGCACCTATTGTGATTATTGGTAGCGGCTTTGCGGCTTACCAATTGGTGAAAACAGTGCGTCGAATGGACGCACATATTCCGCTGCAAGTGTTTACTGCTGATGATGGCGCGGAATACAACAAGCCCGATTTGAGTCATGTATTCAGTAACAAGCAAACTGCCCGAGACTTGGTAGTTAAAAGTGGTGAGGCGTTTGCACAGGAACACAACATCGAACTGTTCGCCCATACCAAGGTTGAGCATGTCGACGTGCAAGCTCAGCAAGTGGTCGCCAACGGCCAAACCTATCCTTATTCCAAACTGGTGTTTGCGACAGGCGCGAAAGCCTTTGTGCCGCCAATATCTGGTGGTGCAGCACCTGAGGTGATAACGCTGAACTCGCTGCAAGAATATCAATTAGCGGAAGAGCAAATTAGCCGCGCGGAACGAATTCTAGTAATGGGTGGTGGTTTGATCGGCGTCGAGATCGCCATGGATCTCGCAACCAGTGGTAAAGCCGTTACGGTGGTTGAGCCAAATTCCCGTTTGCTCGCTAACTTGATTCCTGAATTTGTTGCATTGCCGCTGGAGAACCAACTTAAGCAGCAAGGTATTCAACTTGCCTTAGAGACTGGAGTTGTCGCGATCAATCACTCGGATGATTCGCTGGTGGCAAGCTTGAGCAAAGGTAAGGAAATCGAAGCCGATGTAGTGATTTCAGCTGCGGGTTTACGTGCTAACACTTGGTTAGCGAAGGCTTGTGGGTTGAGTGTCAATAAAGGCATCGAGGTGGATGCTCGATTACAGACATCAGCAGCCAATGTGTTCGCATTAGGCGATTGTGCTGAGATCCAAGGTCGAATGATGCCGTACCTCCAACCGATCGTGCTAAGTGCCAATGCTTTGGGCAAACAACTACTGGGGCAAGAAGCAGAGTTGAAACTACCGCCTATGATGGTAAAGGTGAAAACGCCGAGCTACCCAATTCAACTGGCGGGCGATTTTAGTTCGGTGACGAATTGGAGTGTGCAGATTTCTCAAACTGGTATTGCCGCAAAGGCTGAAGATGAAAATAGCGGACTCATGGGCTTCGTCGTGACGGGCGAACAAGTCAGCCAAGCATTTCCATTGCTTCGAGAGTTGTCTCAAGCCGCTCAGGCTTAACCGATTTAAACGAAAAGAATTGTAATTAGAGAGGGTATTATTATGTCGCATCTACGAATTCCTAAAGACTGGACTGTTCAACGTTCAACGCCTTTCTTCACTAAAGACAATGTGCCACCAGCGCTACTGACTCATCACAATACCGCTGAGGGAGTGTTTGGACAGCTTTGCGTCATGGAAGGGCAAGTGACTTACTACGGCTTTGCTGATGAAAATGCCACAGAAGCAGAAGTAGTGGTGGTGATTAATGCAGGCCAGTTTGCTACCAGCCCACCGCAGTACTGGCACCGTATTGAGATGAGCGATGATGCTCAGTTCAACATCAATTTCTGGTCGAATAAGGACAAGAGTGGGCAAGCGATGTTCCATGCTAAGCAGTAGTAAACCTTTTTAAGTGCTTTGACTGTTATGCTAATCGTCAAGTAAAGGGGTGTAGAAGGCGCAATAAACGAACTGAAATACTGGATCATCGAGACCGTGGAAAGAGAAATCACGAGTAATGATTTCAATTCTTTAGTAGCATGTTACGAAACATTTCAGTCAGGTGAACTAAGGGAAGCGTGCAATGGAAAAACAACGAGTAGCATTTATTGGTCTGGGTGTGATGGGGTACCCAATGGCTGGTTACCTAAGTAAAGCGGGCTTTGAAACCAAAGTATACAACCGCACAAAAGCGAAAGCCGATAAGTGGGCTGAAGAATACCAAGGTGTGGCTTGTGAAACACCACGTGAAGCCGCAGAAGGCTGTGACATTGTTTTTACCTGTGTGGGTAATGATGATGACGTTCGTAGCGTTGTTTACGGTGAAGAAGGCATTCTGGTCGGTTTGAAAGCGGATGCAGTGTTAGTGGATCACACGACGACTTCTGCAGACCTAGCGGTTGAGCTGGCTGAAGCGTGTGTTAAGTACGGTAATCACTTCATTGATGCGCCAGTTTCTGGTGGTCAAGCGGGCGCAGAAAATGGTGTTCTAACCATCATGTGTGGTGGTGAACAAAGCATTTTTGACCGTGTGTCTCCGGCGATGGATGTGTACGCGAAGCAGATGACGCTACTGGGTGAAAACGGTCAGGGTCAACGCTGTAAGATGGTAAACCAAATCTGTATTGGTGGCGTTTTACAAGGGCTGAGTGAAGCTTTGTTGCTGGCACAAAAATCAGGCTTGGACATCGCTCAAGTTGTAGAAACGCTTAAGCATGGCGCTGCAGGTTCTTGGCAGATGGAAAACCGCGCAAATACGATGGCTGAAGACAAGTTCGATTTTGGCTTCGCTATTGATTGGATGCGCAAAGACTTAGGTTTCTGTCTGCAAGAAGCTGAGCGAGTGGGTCTAGAACTTCCACTGACTAAGAAAGTGGATGAGCAATACGCAGACCTTCAACGTGATGGTTTAGGTCGCATGGATACATCAGTACTGATCAAAGCGGTAGCTAAAAATCAGTAGTTGATGAATCAGTAATAGATAAACAGTTCTTTGGTATCAAAGAGCTTAAAGAAATCTAAGTTAATCATAATGAATCTCCTTGAGCATGGTTTGTGACTTGTGATTAAGGATTAGTGATTTGAAATCAGGAGGTGCTGTAGAGCACCTCCTTTTTTTCGTCTTTAAATCACACAGTGTAATGATTGCAGCGTTCGCTTACTTGTTTAAGCCTAGTGCAATTTCAAGACCTTTGCCGTACGCTTCGTCCGCTTGGTATGCGTGTTGAACGTGGCGCTGTTGGATGAACTCTGGTACACCGTCCATTGCGCGAGCTGTGTTATCGAGCAGAGTTTGACGTTGCTCTTCGCTCATCAGACGGAATAGGTCACCCGCTTGGCTGAAGTAGTCTTCGTCTACACGATGATCGTAGTGATCAGCGTTGCCATTGATGCGTAGAGGTGGCTCAGAGTAATCTGGTTGCTCTGCCCATTCTTGTTTGTAGTTTGGCTCGTAACCCAGTGTTGAACCAAAGTTGCCATCAACGCGCATTGCGCCATCGCGGTGGTAGCTGTGAACAGGGCAACGAGGTGCGTTCACTGGGATTTGATGGTGGTTCACACCTAGACGGTAACGCTGAGCATCGCCGTAAGCGAACAGACGACCTTGTAGCATTTTATCTGGAGAGAAGCCGATACCAGGTACTACTGCTGCTGGGTTGAACGCTGATTGCTCAACTTCTGCGTAGAAGTTTTCTGGGTTACGGTTCAGTTCGAACTCACCAACTGGGATCAGTGGGTAATCTTTTTGAGACCATACACGTGTTAGGTCGAATGGGTTGAAGTTGACTTCATCCGCTTCTAGCTCAGGCATGATCTGTACGTACATCTTCCATTTAGGGAAGTCTTGACGCTCAATCGCTTCGTAAAGGTCACGGTGATGGCTTTCGCGGTCTTTACCTACGATTGCTTCTGCTTCTTGGTCAGTTAGGTTTTTGATGCCTTGCTGAGTTTTGAAGTGGAATTTCACCCAGTAACGCTCGTTTTCTGCGTTGATGAAGCTGAATGTGTGGCTACCAAAACCATGCATATGACGGTAAGACGCTGGGATACCACGGTCACTCATTACGATAGTCACTTGGTGGAATGCTTCTGGTAGTGATGTCCAGAAATCCCAGTTGTTGGTAGAGCTACGCATGTTAGTGCGAGGGTCGCGTTTTACTGCGTGGTTTAGGTCTGGGAATTTTAGTGGGTCACGTAGGAAGAATACTGGTGTGTTGTTACCAACCAAGTCCCAGTTACCTTCTTCAGTGTAGAATTTAAGTGCGAAACCACGGATGTCGCGTTCTGCGTCTGCTGCACCGCGCTCACCAGCTACGGTAGTGAAGCGAGCAAATAGTTCTGTTTTTTTGCCGATGTCAGAGAAGATTTTAGCGCGAGTGTATTTTGTGATGTCGTGCGTTACTGTGAACGTACCGTAAGCACCAGAACCTTTTGCGTGCATACGACGCTCAGGGATCACTTCGCGGTCAAAGTGTGCCAATTTTTCAAGGAACCAAACGTCTTGTAATAGTTGAGGGCCACGAGGACCTGCAGTCATAACGTTTTGGTTATGTGCGACAGGGCAACCTGCTGCTGTAGTCAATTTCTTGTTTGTCATTTTTCTTCCCCCTCCAGGGCTCAATACCTTAGAAACTGTAGAGGAGGTTATTACGGAAAAGCTGGAGGAGAAAACTGATATTGCTTATCAATTCAATAGATGGTGACTATGATCGAAACTATATTAGAATCAGAAATTTACTACATTAGCTTGATTGACATAACAATCGACGTTCTCGAATACGATTGACTGGGGGGAGCGCTATCCAGTTAGCGTGTCTGCGATGCTAGTAATATCGCCCCTTAAATGAAGTTTTACGTGTCATCAAAGGGGCGAAAGGGGGAAGTAATTAAGAGTACTTCACTTCAAGTTGTTCAGCTTTTGCAAATGCTGGGTGTGTCGCGAGCTGTTTCCCATAACGTTCAATATTAGGGAAGTGATTAACTAAACCAAACTTTTGAACCAATTCGACAATGAAAGACATCATGATGTCTGCGCCAGTCAGACGCTCTTCTACTAGGTAAGTTTTGCCTTCTAAGGATTGCTCGAAGTAGCCTAGTACATTCATTGCTTCCTTGTCGGCATAGCCTGATAAAAACTGAGTTTCATTTGGCTCTTTGCTTACGAAGATTTTTAGCAGCATAGGTAAAATTGCGGAGCTTTCTGCAAAGTGCATCCATTGCAAATATTCTGTGTGTGCTTTTGTACCGCGCTCAGGAGCAAAGGCTCCGTCACTGTATTTCTCAATCAAATATTCGGTCATTGCACCCGACTCAATGATAATCTCGCCGTTATCTTCAAGAACAGGTGACTTTCCTAATGGGTGAACACTTTTTAGTTCTGGCGGTGCCATGAAGGTCACGGAATCACGGACATAGGGTACAATCTCGTAATTTACATCTAGCTCTTCCAGTAACCAAATGATGCGCTTTGAACGAGACTGATTGAGGTGGTGAAGTTTAATCATTTACATATCCCTTTTTATAATGGGTCGTTAATCTGTACTACAAGCTTGCCGAAATTCTTACCTTCCAACAGACCGATGAATGCTTCTGGCGCATTATCCAGTCCTTGTACTAGATGTTCGCGGTATTGGATCTTTCCTTCTGCCAACCATTGATTAATATCTTGCGCAAACTCACCGTAACGATGTCCGTAATCATCAAAAATGATGAAGCCTTGCACCTTGATTCGTTTGGTCAGGAGCTTACCCATTAGTAATGGAAGGTGGTCGGTACCTTCAGGCAGCTCTGTCGCGTTGTACTGAGAAATCAAACCACAAAGTGGGATACGCGCATTTGTATTCAGAAGTGGCATTACAGCCTCGAATACTTTGCCACCTACGTTTTCGAAGTAAACATCAATACCTTTGTCACAGGCATTTTTCAGTTGTTCTGCAAAGTCTTCAGCTTTGTGATCAATACACTCATCGAAACCAAGTACCTCTTTAGCGTAACGGCATTTTTCTTCTCCGCCTGCTATACCAACAACTCGGCAACCTTTGATTTTACCAATTTGACCAACTGTTGCGCCTACAGGCCCCGTAGCAGCTGCTACCACGATGGTTTCCCCTGGTTTTGGCTGACCAATGTCGAGTAAACCCATGTACGCGGTAAATCCTGGCATACCTGCAACGCCTAGCGCGTAAGAAGGATTTTGCGGTTCTTTACCAAGTTTAATGACCATCTCACCAGTTGAGATAGCGTAGTCTTGCCAGCCAACAGTGTAGGCAAGAACCCATTCACCTGCTTCGTAATCTGGGTGGTTTGATGCTTCTACCTGACAAACTGTACCACCGACCATTACGTCATCAATTGCAACAGGGTCAGCGTATGATTCGGCATCACTCATGCGACCACGCATGTATGGATCTAGAGATAAATAAACCGTTCTCAATAGCATTTCACCCTCTTTCGGAGTCGGTTTCGTTACCTCTTCTAAACGAAAGTTTTCTTGTGTCGGTGCACCATGGGGACGTGACGCGAGTACGATTCTGCGATTTGTTGCGTTAGTCATATCTATCTCACTTGTTGATTAGACCGGTCGTCTAGTATTTGTTTCAAAATATCCCGCTTATTTAAAGCGGGAAGGTTTACTGTGTTAACACTGACGCTTTTTCTGACAGTGAAACGTGTGTAGGGTGTTCATTCTGCTTCCACGCCGCCCATTATGGGCAAGTGCGCGTATTCTGCAGTAAGTGTTGAGTATAGGTCAGACTTTGCGTCAATGCTGCCTGATCTTGATAAAGTTTGTTCAGCAAGCTAGCGCCATTCCAAAGGTAGTATATCTGCCTTGCTAATAACGCACTGTCACCATTGGGGATTGAGCCATCTTGAATGCCGATGTCAATGCAATCCGCTATCGCTTGAATGGTTTTGTCTGCTCCTTGGCGTAATGCCAAGCGCATTGACTCAGAGAGATCGGAGACTTCTGCACTTAACTTAACCAATAAACATTTGTTCGCATTACACACGTCGTCTTCTACTTTGACCATTTCTTCGAAATAGCTCATTAGGCGTTGGTAGCCACTCAGTTCAGTATTGGTAAAGCGTGCGTTTAAACGCTCAAAATACTTAGTAAAGTAGTCTTGAATCATCGCTTCACCAAATTGTTCTTTGGATTTGAAGTAATGATAAAACGAGCCTTTTGGCACTGCGGCCTTTTTTAATAGCTCTGAAAGACCAACACTTGTGAACCCTCGGTTTACGATCAACTCGTATCCGACGTCGAGAATATGTTGGCGTGTGTCATTCGTCTTTGCGTTCATGAAGTGTACTATAGAATGAATTAGACCAGTCGTCTAGTATTTGTTGTGGGTTATTTAATCAGCTCATACTCAATAACAAAGAGCGTGTCGGTATTTGGGTAGATTTCTCGAATTAGCTGCTTGAGTTTTGGTAGTTCGATGGCTTCTTGTTCGGCATGAAACTCATTAATATCTTCAAAGTGAAGTGGTTCTACAGAACGTATCTTGATATCGCAGACTTTACGATCCGTTTCTAAGGTAAAAACTTCGACTTCTGTATTGGGAACGTAATGGCTTTCTGATTCATCTCGAATCGTTATCGTCTTTTTGCCTGACGTGATCAACGGGGTTAAGAATTCAAAAAAAGTAATCTTGGTTGGATGAGATGGCATGATGTACTCGTTAGTCTGGTTGTTTGGCGTAATTATATACCCAAATCCCCCAGAGATTCCTGTATTACTAGAACGATCGAGCGCGGATGAAGCGAATTAACTTGGCACTAAAGTAACCTGAGATAACGCCTATCCAGTTGGTGCTGAGATCATCAAAACTAAATGATCGATTTGGAATAAAAAGTTGGCTTATTTCTTCCATTGAAACGATAGCTAACAGCAGTAGCAAAAGACGAATCCCAAAAACGTCGGTTTTATTCGAGCTCACCAGAGAAGGGAACGTGAAGACCGATAAAAAGCCGATCAATAAACTGAAAGTAAAGTGAAGCGTACTTGATCCGCCTAAGTAGGTTTCCATTTGCAGGTAAGCAGTATGGTGTAGGTCAGAGCTTTTCCACAAAGAGAGTGAAGCGGTTAGCATCAGGACTAAAACAAAACTCGTGCGTGCCAGTATTAAAGCCATAATTAACCTATTGGAAAGAAGCCTAAGTAACGTTTTACAAAGTACAGTGCAGCTAAATTCTGGATAGCCATGCCAATTGCCATTGCCCACGCTGCACCAATCACACCAAACATTTGACAAAGCGTAACAAGTAGGCAGATGGACACCGTACCGGAGGAAATTGTAATGTATTTCATGGTTCTCTCATGACCACTCATTAATAATAAAAAACCTACTGAACCAGTCGCAACATTGACTAACTGCCCCAGAGAAAGGACGACTAATAGTGGTGCCGCGGCGAGAAACTCCTCACCAAAAAACTGCATTACAAACTCGGGGAAGAGGGTGCAAATAATTACGGGTACAATCGCTAAACCAACATTGGCTCGGCACGCCAAGCGGCTCAGGTTCTGCAGTTTGCGCATTTGACGCTCTTTGTAGAGAGAGGCAAACATCGGGGCGACCACAAAGTTAATGGTAATCAGCACAAAGCCAATCAGTAGTGATGTGCGTTGGGCTGCGGCTAACAAACCGATTTCCGCTGTTGAGATAAAAAAGCCCGCAATAACAAGGCTTCCCCATTGAAGAACATTCGTGAAGATACTGCCAACCCAGACTTGCTTGGCAGAAGCGACCATTTTTTTGTTTGGTACGAAAGCCGATGTTTGATATTGATCTGAGCCAAGCCAATTGGCACTGGATATGACCGCGACGCCTATGCTCGCTAAAAGCAGTGCGGTCATTAGATTGTTGATATTTTGCTGACCGATATAGTCTAGGGCAAAGACAAAAATGACCATCAACATGCTTACCCCAAGCTGCAACGCAAACAGAGATGATACGACTTTTCTACATGCTTGAAGCACCCGACTGTTGGTTTGCGCAAGCACCAAGAAAGGTATACAAAGCAAGCATAAAGTAATCGCATACATTGGTGATTGAGTCTGGTTTAGCTGTTCTGGAAACAGATTAAACCCTGCCAACAAAACGCCTATGGCGAGCAAGCAAAATGCCATACTTCGATAAAGTGCGGTTTTATAGTTTTGGCTTTGTTCAAGCTTCTCTTTGTTATTAAAAGCGATCGCATTGTAACGAACTAACGAGACATCAAAACCTAGCTGAGAAACAATAGCGAGTAGCGAGACTAGGTTGAATAAAAAGAAAAATTGACCGGCCGTCGAAGCGTCACTGGTCTTCGATACAATCAGAGTCAGTAAAAAAGCAAATAGCGCACTCAACACACGCGTGATTGCGGTTTTTAATCCAGTAGATAACAAGCTTTTTTTACCGCTGGGCATCAACAGTAATTTTTGTTGAACAGTGTGAAACATAGGGGCATTTAACCGTAAATATTATTGAGTGCGAGGCGCTGTTTTTCTTCACTGAAGGCATCGTTTAATTCTGCTGTATATTGGCGAAAATCGATCTCTTCATAATGATTGACACAATGCGCGATCTGCTTGGCCATTTCTTCAGGTGTGAGCGCTAAAAACGGGTAGTTGAGATCTTTGGTTGCGCCGATGGTCCGAATAACCATAGGAAGATGTAACTTGGATGCTTCTAGAATGGTTAACGGCATCCCTTCCCATGCTGCAGTATGTAGATAAAGGTCTGAACCCTTGAGCTTTTCAACTACCTCATCGCGAGGCAGCATGCCCGTTACATCCACATTTTCAGTGCGTAATTTCTGTTCGAGTACGTGGTCACCGCCACCTATCCATGTGATCTCTATCGGGCGGTTAAGCGCATACCGATTAAGGAACTGCAATGTGCTGATAAGAAACTGAGGATCTTTTTGGGGCGCGACACGACCAAGTACAACGAGCTTCAGCGCTTCTTGCTTGTTTCGCTCTATACGATCTTCACTTTGATAAGACACGTAGTTGTTGAGCAGTTCGGCACGTTTCGCACCAATGCTAATGGCTAGGTCACACTCTCGTTGGCTACAGCCTGCAACCACATCAATTTTGCTCAATTTTACTTTCTCTAGTGCTTTATAGATCTGGCGTGCAAGCTCTGAGATATCTTCACGTTCGAAGGCATAACAGTGCGGTGTGTAAACCAAGCGTGCCTTGCCAAGCTTTAGAAATCGGCCGAGAAATCCCGCTTTACTCGAGTGCAAATGCACGACGTCGGGACCAAGTGATGCAATCATGTGGTTTGCATCGCGAATAAATTGAAGCAAGCCGCCTTCTACCCACTTTGTCTGTACGAAAATGTGGTGGTTGTTCTCATTGGTCAAGTCGTTTTCTCGGGCTCTGGCTAGCAAGAAATGTTGATAAGGCTCGTCTCTGGATGAGTGAACATAACTATAGAGGGCGGTTTGAACGCCACCTCCAAACGCTTCTGTAACATGGAGTACTTTCTTCATGATGATTTTGTCCCTGGTGTTTGCATCCATTTGTGTTTAAAAGCATCACGCTCTTGCTCTGAATAAACGTGGCGATACAAGGGAAGATCGTACATATAGAACAGTTTTGAGAAGTCGTAGTGATTCTTAAAGTGTTGGTGGATATTGGAGTACCACTTGTTTTTCGCTTCGTTGCTGTTTTTTAGCACGAAGTCTTGCAACTCAAGAAACTCACCGATTTCTTTATCAAGAGAACTGAGCTGTTCGCATTTGATTAGCATGACGTTGGCCTGAGCGTTCTGGAATGTGAAGAAAGGTTGAGTGTTGTCCAGCTCTTGGCGCATCACATCGATATTGAAATTACGCTTTAACTCGTTGTCGAACCAGTCCGCAAAATAGTTGAGATTGATATAGTTATCAAAGCAATGCTCGAGGTGCTGATACGTGACTTCCATATCTCGGTGAATTGCATCGTTCTTTTTGCCTTCGATAAATTGCAAATGGAGATCTTGAAAGAAGCGAGAAAAGACAGTTGCGATTGGATCGCGGACCAGCGTAACGATTTTAATCTGCTCGCGTTTTTGTAAGATACGTTTTCGCTGCTTGAGCACTAAGCGATAGAGTGCGCGGTTTCGGAAGTCGAAGAATTTACTCACGTCTTTTTTATTGTGATACATGTGAAATTCTTCGTGATCATCAAAGGTGTGGATGTGATAGCTCGGGATATTTTTCTCCCCTAGCGTGTGCTCAATTGATGAGGAGCCAACTTTGCCCATTTGGTAAACTAAAACAAAATTATCAGCTTGGAGTTCTCGGTTCTTTTCAAATTGTCGAGAGATTGAATACTTCATCTATCCTATCCTTGATTATTCATATTCGTGGTGATGGTTTACCGGAAAAGTATGAGCAATGGCCCTTGAGTCGTTGCTCATGCTGATCATGACGGGTAATAAGAGTATTAAAATTATGGTGGTGTTTACCGCAACGAAAAACACCATGATGAGGGCGTATATCGCAAGTAATAGGCTTTTTCTGTTTTCATTAAGACTACGGAAGCAAAAGCGAATAAAAAGAAAATAACCACCAAACAGCAGACCGATACCAAGCAATCCGTATTCAATTGCGGTATCTAACACAAAGTTGTGGGTGTAGATCGCCAGCTCATCATAATTAAAGTAACTGATCATAAAGTTGGGTAACATTTTCGCGCCGACACCTAACACCGGGTGTTGAAATAAAATATCTAGCCCATTGGCAAGTAAAAGTTTTCTATGAAGATTCGATACCCAGCGGGCTTCACTTTGGTTGGCAAATAAGACGTCTTCTTGGGTTATTTCCAATGTGTCTGCTAGCGTTTCAAACCCAACGTAGAGTGTGGTTGTGACGGCAGTAAACACAATGAAGCTTAAGGCTAATAAAATCGTCCACGTGTACGTTTCGCTGAGCGATTTTCTCATTAAGTTTTTTACGAGCAGTTGGTCAAAGAAGAAAAGCAGACAAAAACCAAGTAGCGCTTTTCTTTCTTGTGACAACACCAGTAATACTAAAGCTACGAGCATCAAAAGGTGGAAAGCGCGAATTTTATCTCGATAAAGGTACAGTAGTGAGCACAGTACACCGAACCCGTATTTACTTACCCCGAGTAACTTAAACCCGCTTTGATAACCCTGAGCAAAGTGCCATAAGGCAACGAGCGTACAGATGAAAAACAACAGATACGTGAAATAAACCATTACCCGTTCGTCATCAAACACGCCATAGGCGTACATTAGGCTCAGTAGGCACAAAATCGCTAACCATTGCACAGTTTCTATAACTAGCGGCATTGAAGGGACGCGATTTAGCAGACCATTTATGAACACATACCCAGTGAACAATACGAGGAACCCCATACAGGGATGCATGAGTTTTTCAGCTTTTCCTTCCAATACCACTAATGCAGTAAAACCAATGGACAAAAGGCTTGCGATGTCAGATGGGGCTAGCGCTATTCCTCCAGCACGAAACTTCATAGGAATAAAGAATAATGCTAATAGGCATGCTGCAAGCAATGAGGCGCGATGGCTCGATGGCGCGGAATTATTTGTTGGCGCAAAGCTGCTGGTAGATTCCATAGTAACCTTCACGAAATTTATCGATGGTGTAGAGAGAGGCCCTATTGACGGAGTATTGACTTGCAGCGTTATACCGCTCAACACTTTCACACAGTTGGAGAACTTTTTGGCTCAGTTCAGTGGCGTTACCAACTTGAAATAAATATTCGGCACGTCCGGTGACGTCATCCAAACCAGGTACGTCCGACGATAGTACGGGTAAGCCTGCTGCCATTGCCTCAACCGCCGCCAAACCAAAGCCTTCGACGTGCGACGATTGCACGTAAATATCCATGTCGTTCAAAAAGGCTGGAACGTCAGAAACTACGCCATGAAAGTGAACACGTTGCGCGACGTTGATTTTTGTTGCCAATGCTTGCAGTGACGATTTTTTTTCTCCATCTCCCGCAAGGTGGAGTTCGTATCGTCTTGGTAAATGGATAAGTGCTTGGATAAGCGTTTCATGATCTTTATGTTGGTGAAGTCGGCCCACCATTCCAATCTTGATAACTTGTTTGTCGATTAGGTGGCTGGCGCATCTTGGCGTCATAGAAAACCTTTTTAAATCAACGCCATTGTGCACCACGTGATATTTGTGTTGGTAGCGAGGCATGAACTTCACCAGTTCATCTTGTACTTTTTCACTAATACTGACCGTCAAGTCGTGGCCCCAATATAAGACGTATTCCATGAACTTAAACAGCGGATAGTCACGTCGACGGTTATAAGAACAGTGCTCAGTCTGGATTCGTTTTTTACCTACCGCCAATAGCGCTAGGTAAATGGAAGGGTAGAGGTGCCCGTGAACGACATCCGGCCAACGCAGCAAAGAGAATTTCTCACTCAATGACAATGTGCGCCAGTTAAAACACTCTATACCTTGGGCGGATAGCATTGGTAAGTAATCATTTTCATAACACAAGACCAAAATTTTGATTTCGTATTCAGGCTTATGTTCTAAAACAAGGTCGACTAAGAACTTCTGAGCACCGCCGTTCTGAGAAAGATCATTGATAATATGTAGAATCTTGGTTTTCATGATTAATTGGTCAGATATTGCTGTTTAAGGTCGGTGATTTCTGCATTTGAGAAAAAGTGCTTCGTCAATTTAGAATTCAGCATTTCTTCAACGTACTCGGGTGTAGGTTGAAATTGCGTTTTGAATTCTTTCATTAGTGGCGAGTACCATTTGTTGTCTGATTGATTTTCATAAACAACATCCACGGGGTAACCTAAAAAGTCTTCAACTGCGGAGTTAGCCTGCGTTAGCTTGTCACTTCGAATGACCAACAGTGAGAAGTTATTGTTATGGTATGTTTGATAGCCTACTTCGTGATTAAAAGACTCGTTAAACACATCAATCCCTGTTAGTTGTTTGATCTCGTTGTCAAACCACTGCAGCGCATATTGATGATTCATGTGCTTATCAAATGCTTCTTGGAGTAATTGCGGTCGTTCGGTACGTATTGCGCTGTCATCCTTTAGATATTTGTCCGCCATCCAAAAAGGAAGTGCTTGAAAGAACATTGAGACATTTCGTCCGATCGGTTCTCGCACCAGCGAGATAATTCGAACTTTTTTTTTGCGCTTTAACATATGGCTCATCGTTATACGCTTTAGTCGTCGCTTTAACGCATTGATCTGAGGTTTATGCAATTGCGCTCTAACGGGGGATATTTGTTTTTGCGCATCGACGGTCATAAGGTCGTGCAAGTGAATCGAGTTAGGAATGGAATGCTCTAATGCACTCGAACCTACTTTGCCCATTTGATAGATCAATACCGGCTGTTCTTGGCTTTTCAAGGTTTGGTACCAAGATAGGTTTACGTTAGTAGGCGTATTTCTGGACATAAAGCGTCTCTCCTTCCTTGGCCTTGGCTTGTGTGATTAAGACGCCAAGAGATGGAACTGAGTGTTGTATTTGTTTAGATAACGCAAGGTTAACCAGTGATGATTTTGTTGATTCTGAGCGAATGACGGTAATCAGACCATTGGCATATTGACCAAGAATAAGTGCGTCACTCACTGACAGTAGGGGCGGCGTATCGATAATGATCCGGTCATACTTATTTTGAAAATGTTCGAGCAACTTTTTAAAGCGATCAGAAGCCAGTAATTCCTGTGGGTTTGGCGGAATTAGGCCGGCCGATAATACATCTAAGTTGGCTTCTTTTATATGTGTAACACAATCTTTGATTGGCGTATCCATCGTCAGGATATGCGTTAAGCCAGGGCTTGATTCAGCAATACCGAATCGCTTTGCGATGGAAGGTCGACGTAAATCGCAGTCGATGATCAACACCTTTTCCATTTTTGAAAACGACACCGCCATATTGATACTGGTCGATGTTTTTCCTTCTTCTGGAATAGCAGAGGTAAAGGGCAATATCTTTTGCTTCGTGTTGGTTAATCTGAGCAGAAGCGAGGTTCTGACGGAGCGGCAAGCTTCACTAAATAGCTTTTCTTCATCATCTAAATACGCGGTATAACTGACGCCGTTTTTACGCAAATTGCGTTTTTTGACCATAGGAATCACACCTAAACACGTAACACCAAGTTTTTCCTGCACATCGGCTGTGCTTCGGATAACTTCTCGCATCGTTTCTAAGATGATGACCAGAGCGCAAGCAATGGCAAAGCCAAAAAAGGTGGCAATTAGTACCAGTTTGATTCGTTGTGGTGCCACCGGGAATAGAGGGATGATGGCTTTATCAGTAAAGCGAGCAGTGACATTCTTGTAGTCGCTGGTGGCGTTGGTCTCTTTCTCACGATTTAAGAACGCTTCATAGAGTGCCTTATTGGATTCAACCTCGCGTTTTAACTGTTCGTAACGCGCTTTTTGTGACCCTAACGATTGGAAGTCTGACTTTTTGTTATCGAGTTCTGCTCGAAGCATGTCCTCTTGCGCTTTTGCAGCAAGAAGGTCTTGTTGCTTACTGAAGGAAATGTCCCGGATGAGTTGCTGGGTTCTTGATTGAATTTCAGCAAGCTGTGCTTTCGCCTGAATCATTCGATCATGCTTAGGTCCGTAGCGCTGTGCCAGTTCAGAGAGATTTTTGGCTGCCTGTGCTTCCGACAATTTTAGATCGCGGATTTGCGCTTGATTAGCGAATTCATCAATTGACAACAAGCTGTCTAAACTTTGCGAAGATTTACGTCGTAACAGTTGGATTAACGTCTGCGCTTCAATACGCTTATTAACAGCGATATTCAGCTTGCGAGTGAGTTCTTCTAGCTCATTTGCGTAAATTTCATCAATACCGTTTATATCGATCAACCCTTCTTTTAACAAGAATTCTTGCAGCGCTTGCTCCGAGTTACGTAATCGCTCCTCCAATTTTTGAGAGTTATTTGTCAACCAAGTAGCCGCATTTTGTGTAACGACCAATTTGGCTTCAAAATTTGCGTCAATATAGGCTTGGCCGACCGCGTTGGCGATTGTCGTAGCAAGCTTAGGATCGGTAGAACGAAAGCGAATTCTGACTAATTGGGTGTTACGTACTGGCTCAATATCGAGTTTACTTCTGAAAGCTTGAAGTGCCTGATAATAGGACTCTGAAAACTGCGCGGTTTCTTTTGGGCTTGGTGCCACATTCAGTAGGTCTTGAACAAAAGGAATCGACTTTATTTGGTCGATTTTTTTATTTAACCCCCCTGAGCTTGTGAATTCAGGTAATTGGGTGAGGTTCAGCTCTCTAATGACCTTATCTGCAATATGATTCGATTTTAAAATGGCGATTTGCGTTTGAAAGTACTCTTTTTTTGTCGTGTCGACGCCATATACTTCCTCGATTGAAAGGGCGCTTTTTTGCTCCTCTTGGATGAGTAGCGTAGCTGTAGCTTGGTATATCGATGCTTTGGAGTAGATATACCAAGTACAAGTTAATGAGAACAGAAGCGTGAATGCTGCGATGCTTAGCCAATTCTTTTTAATCGCTTTGAAGTGATGGCCAAAACGAATCAGTTCTACTTTGTTCATCTGGAGATTATTTGGATGAGTCCCGTTCATTTGATTCCCTGTCACTTAAAAGAAGCTCTGGTCAATAAATACAATGTCACCAGGTTCAACGTTGCGGTGCATACTGACCCCTTCCATCGTTTGACCTGTTTTATGCTTGGTGAGGTTAATGCCTTTGCGTGAGGCTCTGTCGGTCAAGCCACCTGCTAGAGCGATGGCCTTCTCTATGGTTAACCCTGGACGGTACTCAAATCCACCAGGTTTCCTGACTTCGCCATTAACGTAAAACAGACGAAAGTTATTGATGGTGACCATCACTTTTGGATTGATGAGATAATCGCCTTTTAAGCCCGTTTCTATTTCGTACTTGAGTTGTTTTGGTGTTTTTTTGATTGCTTTGATTCGGCCAAGGTAGGGGTAATCAAAATAGCCATCTGACGTTATTAGAATATTTTTAATCGTAAGATCTTCTTCACCATAGACCTGCACGGAAATGGTATCGCCAGTATCGAGTAAGTAATCTTCCTCGTTTGAGTCAGCGTTGACCAAAGTGCTAAATAGCAACAACGCTACACTCATGAATTTGATGAATGCCTTCATTAATAATCCTTTTTACAGAGAAAACTGTGCGCTTAAAGTCCAAATGTTTTGTTCGAAGCTATAACCCGATCGGCTAGAGTTTTTATCTTGGTATTGCCAATCGGCTTGCAGCTGTATCCAACGTTTGATCTGATAATCGATACCAAAAGATAGAGTGTACCGATCGTCGTTTCTGGAGATTCCCGTGTAATCATCTTGTTGATAAACAGCACCTAAGCGAGTTGCAAGGTAACTATTCCAATCGTGCTTGAGGTTCAGTCGGTAACGAGTTTGTAGGTTGTAATCGCCATCTTGATCGGGGTTAACCGCCGCTTGAGTGGTTTTCACGCTGACTAGAGTTTGTTCTTGAGGCAACCATTCAAAGCCGATATCCCAACTAAAGCCTTTAAATGTCTCTCGTTGAGCGCTGTCAAAATCTTTGATTTGATAACCGAGTCGAGCGATGCCTTTGGTTTTTCCTGTGACTTCCCATTCGGCACCGGTGTAATAGAAACTGGTGTTGTTATCTTTCGATGGCTGCGCAGAATTTCGGTGCTGATACTCGGTTACGATTTGGTTTGTTCCGACTAACCAATAGGTTCTTGGCGTCGCTCTTAAATAGAACTCCAAATGTGCATTGGGAGCTCGAAAATCGTTGTATTTAGTTTTAGCGTTTGGGCGACCAGGCAAGCCGTCACGATAGTTTTGATAGGTTTTATCACTATAGCCTAAACCGAATTCGAGTCTGCCTTTGGCACCGTTAGATCCAAAGACATAATTGGTTTTTACATCGTTACGGTTGAACTCTATTGGTGAGTCGATTGCGCTACCATTACCTTCGGTAATATCTTCTCCTCGAACTTCATGCTGGGCGCGAAAACGGTAATCAACCACTAAACGATGACGATGATTAAATTCGAAAAAGTTGGAAAACTGAAAAGTGTGGTCGTCGAAGTCGTTGCGATCGTCAGATGAAAAGCCAGCTTTTAACTTATATAAAATATCTGCGCGATAGCGATTCCGTTCTATACGTGCTAGTAAGCTTGGTTCTATACCCCAAATATTGACCGATTCTACATTGCCGGATTTTTCCGCTTTATTGATGTTGTCATCTCCCTCGTAGAAAGTTTTTACGAGGGGAATCAACTCTATACCAGACTCGGTTTGGTAAGCCATCGGTTCTGCGAGCAAGTCAGTAGAAAACAGACTTAATGCTATTGCCATTGTCAGTTTCTTCATAATCTTAACCTTAGTAAGCGTTAGCACCAGTGAAGCCTTTGAAAACGGTCATAAAGATGATTTTGATGTCCATCCAAACCGACCAATGGTGGATGTAATCCAAATCAAACTCGACTCTCTTTTCCATTTTTTCTAAGGTGTCGGTTTCGCCGCGATAACCATTAATCTGTGCCCAGCCAGTAATGCCTGGTTTTACTTTGTGACGTAGCATGTAGCGATCCACGATCTGACGGTATTCTTCATTGTGTGCCACGGCATGAGGGCGTGGGCCGACAATAGACATGGTCCCTTGCAGTACATTGATAAATTGAGGTAGTTCGTCCAAAGAGGTGCGACGTAGAAATCCGCCAAAAGGCGTAATACGAGGATCGTTCTTTGTCGCCTGTTTCACGTTGGAACCTTGATCCATGGTTGTCATTGAACGGAACTTCCAGACTTCAATCTTGCGTCCATCAAGACCGTAACGATGTTGTTTAAAGATGACAGGGCCTTTAGAAGTTGCCTTAATGCCAATCGCAATGACGAATAGAATAGGGGCGATTAAGACCAAAATAATGCTCGAAAACAAGATGTCTTCAAACCGTTTTACCCAAGAAGAAATTCCAGCAAAAGGTGTATCAAAGACACTTAGTGTTTGAACTTGGCCGATCTGCGCCCAACGAGAATGTAAAAGGTTATAAGTGAAGAAGTCGGGAATCAGATACGTATTTGCGGTGGTATCTGAGAATTGGTTAAGAAGTGACGCAATGCGCTCTTTTGCGTGCATTGGCATCGCGATATAGACGTAATCTACTTCCCCTTTTTTAGCTCGCTCAAGGGCGTGGTCAACAGCTCCTTTAATAGGATAATCAGAATTTGGCAATCTGTCGGAAGATCGTTCGTCGTAAAAGCCATCAAAAAGCACGCCGTGTTCTGTGTGGTTTTGAATTTCGTTAGCTAGGGTAATGCCGTGAGGAGTTTGGCCGATGATGATCGCAGTGCGAGTGTTGAATCCTTTTTTTCTCAAATAGGCTAATCCGGTACGGAATGTTACTCGCCATGCTAAAAGCAGAGCGGGCGTAATCGCAAACCACAGCGCTAAAATTGTGTTATCAAATAAGGTATGGACTTCAGAAAAATACAGCACAATAAAGATAAGTGCAGAAGTCACCGCCCAAGCAACACAGACAATAAACATCTGCTCTTTAAACGAACTGGTTCGCCAAGAGCGATACAGATTGCCGCTTTCTGCCATAAATAGAAAGGAGATGCCTCCAACGAAAGCCAATATGACGTAATCTTTCCCCATCGCAGTATTCATGTCTTTGAACACTAAAAGCAGCATAAAAGAGACGATGACAGCAAGATCTGAGATGCGATATAAAAAAGCGAACTCCATCTCATGAGAGCGGATAAGTCCTTTTTGTTTCATGACTCAGTTTCCCTTCTGACACGCTACCGCCCTTGGGTGTCTTCCCCAATTGCCGTGTCGTGAACGTTATTAGTAGTTAGTGCACAGAGCATTCTGTGGAATGCTGCTGAGTTTTTTGTCACGTGTAATTTCGTTGATAAGTGTAAAAATTTGCTTTGTTGAGGTAAGTGGAAATAAGAATGATATTTAGCCCTTTGGCTAAGTTTGGCGGGTTAGGAAAAAGCTGGTACTTACTTATGAGGAATGAGGAAAAGTATTAAAAATGAAGTATCAGTACAAAGACAATGGTTTATGTGAGGGTAGAAGAAACGGGTGATTTGATTCGTTAACGATTAATGATTTAGTATCGAATTGCTGATATTTATTAAGATAAAAAAATCCCTCTCACTTGAGAGGGATTTTTTTGAGTAAGGACGAATGAACTATTCGACTTCTACGCCGTTTTCTTTGTATAGGCGGCGGCATGCGCGACCATCACTGTGGAACAGGTGACAACGATGAGCTGGAATACCGATCTCGATTTTATCGCCAGTGTCGACTGCAAGCGTGTCCGGCTGACGGAAAATAACGTCGGCGTCCGCGCCTTCTAGATTTAGGTATACTTGAGTTTCGTTACCTAGCTTCTCAACAATCATCACTTCACCGTGAATACTTGCATCAGCTTCAGAAGCGGATAATAGGTGCTCAGGGCGAATGCCTAAAGACATTCGGTCGCCGCGGTTAACTGTTGTACCATCCACCGGAATCCAGAAAGATACGCCGTTAGATAGTTGAACTTTGACGCGCTCTGCTTCTACTTCATCAATGAATACGCTCATGAAGTTCATTTTCGGAGAACCGATAAAGCCAGCTACAAAGCGGTTTTGTGGGTAATGGTAAAGCTCAAGCGGCTTACCAACTTGCGATACATAACCGCCGTCTAGTACAACGATTTTATCTGCCATTGTCATCGCTTCTACCTGATCGTGCGTTACGTAGATCATGGTACAACCAAGTTGGCGTTGTAGCTTAGTAATTTGTGCACGCATGTTTACACGCAGTGCCGCATCCAAGTTTGATAGTGGCTCGTCTAGAAGGAATACATTTGGCTGCGATACCAATGTTCGGCCAATCGCCACACGTTGACGCTGTCCACCAGAAAGTGCTTTTGGTTGGCGCTCAAGCAAGTGGCCTAGTTGTAGGATTTCTGCTGCTTGTTCAACACGCTTGTCGATTTCTGCTTTGTCTGCTTTTGCTAGTTTCAAGCCAAATGACATGTTGTCATATAAGTTAAGGTGCGGGTAAAGAGCGTAAGACTGGAATACCATACCAACACCACGTTTGGATGGTTCGACGTCATTCATGCGCTGGTCACCAATATACAAATCACCTGAAGTAATGTCTTCAAGACCGGCAATACAACGTAAAAGGGTAGATTTACCACAACCTGATGGACCTACAAAAACAACAAATTCACCTTCGTTGATTGTTAGGTCTACGTTCTTAGAAATCAGTACGTCGCCATACGCTTTACAAACATTTTTTAACGTGACACTCGCCATGTAGCTCGTCCTCGATCAATTTTTTATTATTCACCGCTCATCATTATATGAATTATCTAGCGAGCAGTAACAGTAGGAATCGGTAAGTTCTTGCGGTTGGTAAGAAAAGTAGGGTAGCACTTCAATAAAATGTCCTGAATAGAAGTGCTACCCATCATAGCCAAGTACGAGTTTCTCTCCCCCACATTATTCGTATTGTCTCCCCCGTGAAATAATTACCACAAACAACACTAATAATGACATTCCACTCGTCTGGCAATGCAAAACCAGCAAATCTTTTTCCTAATACGTAGGCACTGCTGGGAAAGGGTTCTTACCATCCACTCTTGGATGACTGCAGTTTCTAAGATTGTGCGTAGTGCGACATCCTCCTAATAGAAATAATTGTAGGGGGAGTAGAAAGGGAGGAGTAAAAAAGGAGGAGGAAGAAAGCAGTTGGTCGGAAATCACATTATTGCACCACCTAAAGTTGAAACCGATCACAGGAACTATCCATTTTGTGATTTGAGTCTCTTACCCTTGGCGATTTAGATCACGAAAATACGTCATAATTGTAAGGGCGTAGGGATTAGGAGGATGAGACATATTGGATTATTTCAGATGATATATGTCGAAATACGGCTGAACCTCAATGGACTAGCCCTACATCAAAAATATAAAAAGGATACGAACATGAAAAAGTTAAGCGCTGTAGCACTAGGTACTCTTGTTGCTTTGGGTTCTTTTGGTGCTAATGCTGCCATCGAAGAAGGACAACTTACTATCTGGATCAACGGTGATAAAGGCTACAACGGCCTTGCTGAAGTTGGTAAGAAATTTGAAGAAGACACAGGCATTAAAGTGACTGTGGCTCACCCAGATGGCCTTCAAGACAAATTCCCTCAAACTGCAGCGACTGGCGACGGTCCTGATATCGTATTCTGGGCTCACGACCGTTTCGGTGGTTACGCAGAAGCTGGCCTGCTAGCAGAAATTAAACCTTCTAAGAATATTCAAGAAGGTATCGTTGATTTCGCTTGGGATGCAGTACGTTACGACGGCAAATTGATCGGCTATCCAGTTGCGGTTGAGTCTCTATCTCTAATCTACAACAAAGACCTAGTTCCAAACCCACCAAAGTCTTGGGAAGAGGTTGCAGCATTAGATGCAAAACTTAAAAAAGACGGCAAGTCTGCAATCATGTGGAACCTAAAAGAACCGTACTTCACTTGGCCACTAATGGCTGCTGATGGCGGCTACGCGTTTAAATACACTTCTGAAGGTTACGATGTTAAAGACGCAGGTATCGCGAAAGAAGGCGTTAAAGACGCAATGAGCTTCGTAAAAGGCTTAGTTGACAAAGGCGTAATCTCTGCGGATATGGATTACTCAGTGTCTGAGTCTGCGTTCAACCAAGGCAAAACAGCGATGACGATCAACGGTCCATGGTCTTGGGGCAACATTGAGAAGTCTGGCGTTAACTACGGCGTGACTACGCTACCTAAGTTCCAAGGTCAATCTTCTAAGCCATTCGTTGGTGTTCTAACGGCTGGTATCAGCACTGCGTCTCCAAACAAAGATCTAGCAGTTGAGTTCATTGAGAACTACCTACTAACAAACGATGGCCTACGTATGGTTAACAACGATAAGCCTCTAGGTGCGGTAGCACTTAACTCGTTCCAACGTGAGCTAGATTCAGATACTCGTATCGCAGCAACAATGGACAATGCGATGAACGGCGAAATCATGCCAAATATCCCTCAAATGAACGCATTCTGGGGTGCGGCTAAGAACGCAATCATCAACGTAGTTGACGGTCGTCAAACTGTCGATGCAGCTCTTGCAGATGCAGAAAAACAAATGACTAAATAATTAAGTAAGACCTTTTTAAGGAGGAGGCAACTCCTCCTTACTTTTCTATATTTATTCTATATTCGCTAGCAGGTTCCCTATGCAGTCAGTTCAAGGTACAAATGCTATGACAGCACCAGAAGCCAGCCTTCCGAGCAGCAAAAAAGTGTTCATGAAATGGTCACTTTTAGGCACAGTCGGCATCATCAATGGCTACGCAACAATCCTTATGTATTCTCGCGGTGAGATTGCGTTTGCACTACTTACGCTCATTCTTACCGCTTTAGCGTTGTTCATCTTTGGTAGTAAAAAGACGTACGCACACCGTTACATCTACCCTGGTATAGCAGGGATGATCCTTTTCATTCTTTTTCCTTTGGCGTACACCATAGGTTTGGCGTTTACCAACTATAGCGCGAAAAACCAACTCTCTTTTGATCGCGCTCAGAACGTACTTTTGGACCGAACTTACCAAAGTGGTGATAGCTACCCGTTCACTTTGTATAAAACGGAGCAAGGCCATCAACTTGTGGTTGAAAAAGATGGTGAGCTACTTGCAAGCCCGACTTTTCAGCTTGATAACCTTTCAGCATCGGAGTTTGATCTTTCACCAATTGAAGAAGTAACGGGTGAAAAAGAATCAATCAAGGCGATTGTTAAGAACCGCAGTGCGTTGAGCAGTGTCGATTTACATTTGCCAAGTGGTGATGATATCCGCATGAGTGGGCTGCGCAAATTTGCTGCAGTTGTACCTTTGTACACATTACAAGAAGATGGTGAAACGCTTTACAACAACCGGACTGAAGAAACGCTACGTCCAAATATGGAAGTAGGTTACTACCAGCCTGTCGATGAAAACGGTCAATTTGTTGGTAGCACAGTGTCACCAGGTTTCGTGGTGAACATTGGTACCCACAACTTTGAGCGTGTTTGGAAAGATGATGGTATCAAAGAGCCGTTTATCAGTATCTTTATCTGGACCATTGTTTTCTCTGCGCTAACCGTATTATTTACGCTTGTTATTGGTCTTGTCCTTGCCAGTGTGGTTCAGTGGGAAGCACTTAAAGGTCGCTCAGTTTACCGTTTGTTGCTAATCCTGCCTTATGCAGTTCCGGCGTTTATTTCTATCTTGATCTTTAAAGGTTTGTTTAACCAAAGCTTTGGTGAGATCAACATGTTGTTGGAAGGCTTATTCGGCATTAGCCCGGCTTGGTTCTCTGATCCGTTCATGGCGAAAACCATGATCTTAATTGTTAACACTTGGCTTGGTTTCCCTTACATGATGATTTTGTGTATGGGCTTACTAAAAGCGATTCCAGACGATTTATATGAAGCATCAGCAATTGATGGTGCGAACTTTGTCACGAACTTCACACGTATCACACTACCAATGATGTTGAAGCCGTTAACACCATTGTTGATCGCGAGTTTTGCATTTAACTTCAACAACTTCGTACTTATCCAGTTGTTGACTGGCGGTGGTCCAAACATGATTGGTACATCAGAGCCTGCGGGTTACACCGACCTACTAGTAAGTTACACCTACCGAATTGCATTCGAAGGTGCTGGCGGTCAAGACTTCGGTCTAGCAAGTGCGGTAGCAACGCTTATCTTCCTATTGGTTGGCGCATTGGCACTTATCAACCTACGCGTAACTAAAGTAGCTCAGGACTAAGGAGAAATTACAATGGCAATGGTACAAGGTAAGTCATTAAAGTATCGTGTTTGGGCTACTCATATTGCAATGTGGGCATTCTTGGCACTGATTATTTTCCCTTTACTGATGATCATCGCGATTTCATTCCGTGAAGGTAACTTTGCAACGGGTAGCCTGATCCCAGACAACCCAACACTTGATCACTGGAAATTGGCATTAGGTTTCTCGGTGACTAATCCAGACGGTACAGTTACACCGCCACCATTCCCAGTAATGACATGGCTGTGGAACTCTGTAAAAGTGGGTGGTATTTCTGCAATCCTAATCGTGGCGCTATCAACCACATCGGCTTACGCGTTTGCTCGTATGAAGTTCAAAGGTAAGAACACCATTCTTAAAGCGATGATGATCTTCCAGATGTTCCCTGCAGTGTTGGCATTGGTTGCTCTGTACGCGTTGTTCGACAAACTGGGTCAGTACATTCCTTTCCTTGGTCTGAACACGCATGGCGGTCTGATCTTCGCTTACTTAGGTGGTATCGCACTGCACGTTTGGACCATTAAAGGCTACTTCGAAAGTATTGACTCGTCTCTAGAAGAAGCGGCGGCTCTTGATGGTGCTACACCATGGCAAGCATTCCGTTTGGTATTGCTGCCACTGTCTGTGCCAATCTTAGCGGTAGTCTTCATCTTGTCGTTCATCATGGTAATTGGTGAAGTTCCTGTAGCATCACTACTGCTTTCTGATGTAGACTCATACACACTTGCAGTGGGTATGCAGCAATACCTATATCCACAAAACTACTTGTGGGGTGACTTTGCCGCAGCTGCTGTACTTTCAGCAGTGCCAATCACTGCCGTATTCTTACTTGCGCAGCGCTGGTTGGTTGGTGGTCTAACCGCTGGTGGTGTGAAAGGATAATCTCTTGTGGTCTGAGATTGATAAGAATAACTAGAAAAGGGCGACCACATGGTCGCCCTTATACTTAGCACGGATATTACAATTTTGGTTTGGCCGCCGATCAGTAATATCTTGGCTTTTATTGGCGTTACGCATAGCTGGCTGTTAGCTTAGTTCCTTACGATTCAATCACTAACAGTTTTTGTAACCATAACCTGAGTTTAGACTCAGGTTTTTTTATGCCTGTTAAAGGCAATTGTGCAATAAGTTGATAGAGATTAGCGGCTTTGCAATGGATTACACAGGGCTTGAATAATGCCCTGCGTAGCACTTCACATAAATAACTAGAGCTTAGTAAAAAGCTAAATTGAGGTAGGGAAGGAAGAGATTAAAACTCTCGGCTGGAAGGTGCGCATCCAACGTATTGAAGCAGCGTGTACAAACTTTCTTGCTGCAGTGCGACGCGACGAAATAAATTAGCAAAGGTAACGTCACCGCCAAAGCAAGTTTGAATGTAATGATTAATTTCTGTTTCGTTATACCCCTCGACGTACATGGTTCTCACCCACTGGTACTCGACCGCTTTTAAATTGGTCAACGTCTCTTCACTTAAGGTCGTTTCTTTTAGTCTCAAGATCCAAACTCTATCCAACTCTAAAATAATGGATGGATTTAAGCAAAGCTAGGTGAAGGATTTATGACAGAGAAGGGCGAGCGTGAAACAAATGGCGAAACCATGATGTTGCTCCACACTCTGGGTCTAGGTAACGTTGAGGTACTTAATAGCGCTCTTAACGGATGCCAGTTACTTGAGATATTTAACGTGTGCTTCCATTTCTTCCCCAATCTCTTTACGCATGTTCATAAGACGGATAGCGGATTGCTCTAAGGCTTTGTCTTCACCTGACTCTGGAATCCATTTCGGTACATCGGTTGGTTTTCCGTTTTCATCTACAGCAACCATGATAACGATACAGTGAGTGGTGAGTCTGTTTTTCATTTGCTTTGGATCACTAGCTTGCACGTCAATCGCAATGTGCATTGAGCTTCGTCCGGTATAAATGACTTTCGCGCTAACTTCGACTAAGTTGCCGACATGAATCGGCGCAACAAACCGAATGCCGCCAGCATATGCGGTAATGCAATATTTACCACTCCACGCTGCAGAGCAGGCGTATGCTGCCAAGTCGATCCATTTCATTACGGCGCCGCCGTGCACTTTTCCGCCAAAATTTACGTCGCTGGGTTCTGCTAAAAAGCGAAGGGTAATGTCTCTTTGACCACTGCTCATCTGTCTTTCCTTGATGGGTTATTGTTTTCCCAATTTAGCAGCAAGATGAATTTTCGGGAATAGCGAATGAAACAAAATATTAACTTTTATTCGAACGCTGGAAGTGACAAGCCACAGCGTAGTTCTGTGGCTTGGGGTGTAGATGTTAATTGGTGGTAGAGGCAATCTCAGAATTGGACAATGGTTTTCTCTGTCTTACTTTTATTTGCGACAAGATAACGCCAGAGATGACTAACAACCCACCAATAATGTGGTAAGTGTAAATTTTCTCACCAATTAGTGTTGAAGCAAGTATGACGGAAACCACAGGCATTAGGTTCATGAACATAGCACTTGAATCAGCACCAATTGAATCAATCGCTTTGACCCACATCAGCGGCGCGAAAATGGAAGCAGCAATACCAGCATAAGCGATTAATGGTAGCGCGTCTTGGCTTGGTAACAGTTGCTCACTAGAGAGCCAAAGTGGTGTGAGCATCAAAACAGAAAAGAAGCCCTGCATGTAAACCAGAGTCAAACTACTGAATGGCATTTTCCAGCGTTTTAGCAGAACACAATAAGCCGCGTATACCATGGCAGCAACGAGCATTAAGCTGTCACCTTGCGTTAAGTCTTGATGTAAAAAGTAAGTGATATCACCGTGACCAAGCATAAATGCCAAGCCGCCGAGCGAAATGACACCACCGACGATACTTAACATTGATATAGATTTACCGAGCAATGGGACACTTAAAAACACGCTGATCAAAGGAACTAAAGAGGTGATCAGGGCCATATTAGAGGCCGTTGTTGTTAAACCGGCATAGTATCCAAGTGACTGGTTGAGAACCATACCAAGTAACGCAAGAAACGCCAACTTAGCTAAGTAAGGTCGAATAATGTGTCGTTGTTTGATGATTGCAGGCAGGCAAAATGGCGTTAGGAGTACCATTGCGACAAACCAACGGTAGAAACTCATCGCACTTGGTTCAATGGCGCTCGCAGCCATCTTGTTCACAATTGAGTTACCACCCCAAATCATAACGGTGAAAAACGGAAGTAAATAAATCATGAGAACCCTATAGCACAATTATTGATGGCGCTAGTCTGGCAGGTCTTTATAATAAAAAGTATCTCTTAAAAGACATCGTAAGCGATAGGAAGACAATTTTGAAAAAGAGCGCCAGAAATCTTCATCCCTCCTTATCAATCGATCGTGCGCCATCAGATGTATTTATGAATTTCGAAGCGTTTCTCTCTAATACAGAAACACGAATTCATAGCCACCCTTGGGGGCAAGTGCAACTGATCAGCGGTGGGATTCTGGAGATGGATGCAGAAGACACAAGATTTCTAGCACCTCCACATCTTGCTATTTGGGTTCCCGCCGGAATTCGTCACACTAGCTACAACCGTAAGCCAATCGAATATTGTTCTTTGAATATTGCCCCTGAATTGACGGCGCATTTTCCAACTAAAACGAGCTTGATCAAAGTGACTCCAATCGTGTCATCTATTATTGAGGACTTTCGTCAGCGAGACATTAATGTGGCGCAAACTGATGAAGACAAGCGCTTGGTACAAGTGTTATTGGACCAGCTTGCAAAGCAAGAAGTCGAACATCACTTTTTACCGACTACCGACAATAAGTATCTTGAACCGATTTTAAAAGCAGTAGAAGAATCGCCGACGGATGAGATCAGTTTGGCGGAGTGGGCGGCAAAAGTGCATACCACAGAACGCACGTTAGCGAGACATTGCCAGAGTGAGTTAGGAATGAGCTTTACTGAGTGGCGCTTACGTGTGCGATATTTACATTCTATGGAGTTGCTGCGTAAAGGGCAGACCGTAAAAGAAGTCGCTCTGACGTTAGGTTATAACCAAGCTAGCCCTTTTATCGCGATGTTCAAGAAATACTCCGGCATGACACCGGAGCAATACAAGAATCGATTGTTATAGCTGAGCGATTATGTAATTCAAACCACCAACTACGGCTGCAACCTGTGCATCGTTACATTCTTCGTCGGTCACTGTTGGGCTGTCTGGGTACACTTCCGTTGTCGTGCCGTAAACGCAATTTGTTACGCCGCCACACAGGCCCAGTTTTACCATTGGGTAGTTGATAACGCCAAACTGTACGACGGGTGAACCAATGATTTCGCCGTTTTCATCTGCTGGTGCAATGTGAGTCACTTTTGCAACTGACTCAATGACCGCTTTTTGGAAGTCAGGCTGAGGGTTTTCACTATCTCCCACCGTGTAAAAGCCATCTGGGATCATACCTTCAATGTACTCAATACCATCACGAGCAGCTAAGGCTGGACGGAACTCAGTTTCGTCAGAATCTGTCGTTTCATGTAGATCAATGTGCATTAACACATCGCCTAAAGTTGCAACTAGCTTTATGAGGTTAGCGGACTCTTCGGCAGGGCTATCCTTATAGAAAGAGCGGTTTGGATCAATCGCGTTTGGATTCCAGCGGTTGATCACCTCGTAACCCCAAGGGCTTACGCAGGGTGCAACGACAATATTGAAATGCTCTGCATAGCGCTCTGCTTCTGTTTCTACAAACTTTAATGCGCCATGTACACCGCTGGTTTCGTAACCGTGCACGCCGCCTGTGACCAACACAACAGGTTTAGTTGAATCCCAATTGTGTGTTTTGATACAAAACAGAGGGAAGCGTGCCTCGTTGTATGAGAGCGCACCATATTGTTCAACATCAAAACGCTCGCGTAGGGCATCGATTTTACTGACGACTTCATCTTGGTAGCTACGTTTTACTTCTTGCGTTGCTAACCAAGCTTTACGTTCTTCTTCGTTCCAAGGTTGGCCAGGAGTACCGATCGGGTAAATGTATCCACTTTTCATCTATACTTTTTCTTTTGACTGCTGAAAGGTATCACAAGACTAGACCTGTCTTATCTTTACGGCAATATAAAACACCATTTGGGGTGGTATTCTTTGCAAAATCATCACTTTGATGAGTGATTCATTGGTGTTACATTTTGTTACTTACTCAATTTCATATAAGAGACAAAAAATGGCTGGAGCAAGTTTACTCACACTGTTGGACGATATTGCCACGGTGCTTGATGATGTCGCCTTAATGTCAAAAATGGCGGCAAAGAAAACCGCAGGTGTGTTGGGAGATGATCTAGCGTTAAACGCTCAACAAGTGTCTGGTGTTGCATCTGAGCGAGAGATTCCAGTGGTTTGGGCGGTTGCAAAAGGCTCATTCAAAAATAAATTGATTTTAGTTCCTTCAGCTTTACTTATTAGCGCGATTATTCCATGGCTTATCATGCCATTATTGCTAATTGGCGGCTTATTTCTCTGCTTTGAAGGGGCAGAGAAAGTACTTGAGAAAGTGTTTCCTCACTCGCATCCGCACGAAGAAGAAGATGAGCTAGTTAATACTGGCGAGTCGATAGAAGAGTATGAAAAGCGTAAAGTTTCTGGTGCGATTCGGACAGACTTTATCCTTTCAGCAGAAATCATCGTGATTGCGTTAGGTACCGTGACAGGAGCCAGTCTTGTTACGCAAATTTTAGTTGTCAGTTTAATTGCAGTGATTATGACGGTTGGAGTTTATGGACTAGTCGCTGGGATTGTGAAGCTAGATGATTTAGGCCTTTACCTTGAAAGTCGCTCAAACGGTAAAGGTTGGGTGGCGAAAGTCGGAGGGGCCTTGGTCGCTTTTGCACCAAAGTTGATGAAGTTGTTAACCATTGTAGGAACTGCTGCGATGTTTTTGGTGGGTGGAGGAATTATGGTGCACAACGTGCCAGCCATTCATCACTTTGTAGAGCCGATTATTATGAACTTTAGTGGTCATTCGGTTGCTACAGCCATTTTGCCTATTTTACTGAACGGTATTATCGGCTTTGTGGCGGGGTTGGTTGTGGTTGCGGTATGGACGATGGTTGAAAAGCTTCGTGGTCAATAATCACATCTAAAACATGAGACGATAATAACAAGGGTCATGACTTCTTTTTACAAAAAGCATGACCCTGTTTTATAGGTGAAACGTCAGTAAAGTACTTACTTCACTTTCCACTCGATCTGTTCATTTGCTCGAATAGGCACAACGATATCATTGCCAAATGGCATCGTTTCTGGCACATCCCAAGCGGATTTTTCTAACGTTACCGTATCTGTGTTACGTGCAATGCCGTAAAAATCAGGACCGTTGAAGCTTGCGAAAGCTTCCAAGTTTTCCAACTTGCCTTCTTTTTCGAAGACTTCTGCATAAAGCTCTAGCGCTGCGTGTGCAGTGTAAGAACCAGCACAACCGCAAGCCGATTCTTTTGCCCCTTTCGCATGTGGCGCTGAGTCTGTACCTAGGAAAAACTTCTTGCTACCACTAGTTGCTGCTTCGATCAGCGCTTGCTGGTGGGTTCCGCGCTTAAGAATTGGCAAACAGTAGAAATGAGGTTTAATACCACCCACAAGCATGTGGTTACGGTTGAAAAGAAGGTGGTGGGCAGTGATGGTAGCCGCTACGTTGTCTGAGGCGTTGCTAACGAAGTTTGCTGCGTCGGCGGTGGTGATATGTTCTAGAACGATTTTAAGATTAGGGAAGTCATTGACGATAGGAGCGAGGACAGTATCAAGGAATTCTTTCTCTCGGTCGAAGATATCAATATCGTGATGTGTTACTTCGCCATGAACTAGAAGTAACATTCCGACTTCTTCCATTGCTTCTAAAACGTGATAAATGTTTTTCGCATTGGTCACACCGGAATCTGAGTTTGTTGTGGCGCCAGCAGGATAGAGCTTGGCAGCAACAATGTGTCCGGTTGCTTTAGCCTTACGTATTTCGTCTGGTGTCGTGTTATCTGTAAGGTAAAGCGCCATTAAAGGCTTAAACTGTTCGCCATGTTGCTCTTTGAGAATTCGGTCACGGTAGGCTAGGGCGAGCTCAGTTGTAGTAACAGGTGGGACGGTATTTGGCATAATCAGCGCACGGCCATTGTAGCGGCTGATGTCGCGAACGGTGTCTTTAAGAACTTCCCCATCGCGTAAGTGAACGTGCCAGTCGTCAGGACGAGTGATAGTCAGTGTTGTCATTAATTGCTCCCACCATTGAAAAGTTGTCTGATTGGAGCCTAAGCGCCGTATTTGCTTTTGAGCAAACGCTTGCGCTTAGGCGACAGGATGATAGAGGAATTGCCCTCATATTTCATCCCATTTTTCAATTTTATAAAGAGTGAGAGTGTAAGTGGTTACTTCATTGTTAACCAAAGCGCGTGGATCGTACCTGGTAGAAAGAAGAAACACGTCAATATTAGATTAATCAAAAAGTCTTTATTTAGACCTTTCTCCATAAACACCGCGACAGGCGGAAGAAAGATACATAACAAAATCAGAACCAGTTTTCTTGTATCCATAATTAAGCTCCAAATCGATAAATGGGAGTAGTGATAACTTGGGTGAATTATGTGTGTCGTATCACACTTTATCAAACGGTATTTGGTCAGAACGGTGTTAAAAAACGCGAATATTGAGTGTAGTAAATACTTGTCACTAAAACCAAATTTATAAGAATATGGTTTCGAGAAAGTTGCGATGGATGAAGAGGCAGTAGACTCTGCAACTTAATGTGATTTGAGTATACAATACCGCAACAAATAAAAAACACCCGTAGGAAGAAGGCCATGTCGCAACCCGTTTTATCCCAAATTAATGTTTTTCCGGTTAAGTCAGTTGGCGGATTATCGCTGTCGTCCGTATGGGTTGAGAAGCAAGGATTGAGCTTCGATCGTCGCTTTATGATTGCGAAAGCTGATGGCTCGATGATCACTGCGCGAAAGTATCCGCAAATGGTAACCATTAAGTCTGCCTTATTGTCCGATGGAGTGGTGTTTAGTAGTTTGGGTATGGAGCCACTTAAAATCCGTTACCAAGATTTCAAAATGCAGGAGACACCTGCAACGGTTTGGAAAGATACATTTACTGCCTATACCACGACAGATGATGCAGATGACTGGTTTAGTCGTGTGTTGGGGCAACGCGTTGAGTTGTTGTTTAGTGGTGAGCAATCGAATCGTGTCCGTGAAAAGCTAGGTCAAAACGTCAGTTTTGCTGATGGTTATCCGGTTTTAGTGATCAGCCAAGCTTCACTTGATGAGCTGAACCGAAGAAGTTCAGAGCTACACTCAATGGATCAGTTTCGTACTAACTTAGTTGTCTCTGATACTAAACCATTTGAAGAAGATTCATGGAAGCGCATACGAATCGGTGAGGTAGAGTTTGAGTCTCTCAAACCTTGCGAGCGCTGTATCCTGACTACGGTGAATACCCAAAGAGGCACATTCCGTGAGAGCAAAGAGCCGCTCAAAACCTTGCAACAGTTCCGTGCAAACGATGTCGGTGGTGTGTTCTTTGGCCAGAATCTTGTCGCGCGAAATGAAGGCATTATTCGTCAAGGCGATAAAGTTGAAGTATTGGAGTACAAAGAGCCGGAGTTTTACGTAGATAACTCGCCAGTGCGCATGAAGCTTACATGTGTTGAGCGTGAAGACATTGCCCAAGACTTTGTGACCTTATGGTTAGAGCCAAACAAAGGTTCGTTGCCTAATTACTTGCCAGGACAACACCTGCCAATAGAGGTGAATATTGATGGTAAGAAAGTGGGTCGACGCTATACCTTATCATCCAGTCCTTCTCGCCCGGGTCGTTATGCTATTTCTGTAAAGCGTATCGCGGGTGGAAGAGTCTCTAACTCACTCTTGGACAACTTACAAGTCGGTGATGTTTTAGAGGCAGAACAACCTGACGGCCAGTTCCACCTAAAAACGCATGAAGCGCAGCCTCTATTGTTACTCTCTGCGGGTAGCGGAGTAACACCAATGCTATCGATGGTACGTTACTTAGCGGATCATAATCAGTTGGAGAACGTGGTTTTCTACCATCAATGTCGGACCGAAAATGATATTCCTTGTCGCTCAGAGTTGGAGCAGTTAAAGCGTGAGCACCCAGGGCTAGAAGTAAAAGTCTGTTTAACGCAGCCTGCCGTTGATTGGTTTGGGTTAAAAGGGCGTTTAAGTTTGTCACACATTAAGCAAATCAAAGATGTTGAACAGCGCCAAGTGTTTGTGTGTGGTCCTGATGGTTTTATGGAGAAAGCGAAAAATCTCCTGCTAAGAAAAGGGCTGCCAGAGGAAAACTACCATCAAGAAGCGTTTGGAGTTTCTTCTCTTACGTCAAAGCCAGAGAAGAGTCTCGCTATTGACTTTAATGGAACTAAATTCGTAGGCAACAACCAAAAAACGTTGTTAGATCAGCTCGAAGATGCTGGGAAGGTCATCAGCAATAGCTGTCGTGCAGGCTTATGTGGTGCCTGTAAAGTTCAGCTTACGTCGGGTCAAGTACATCATCCGGACGTGCCCGCGTTGACTGATGAGGAACGTGCAATGGGAACCGTATTGGCGTGTTGTGCTGTGCCAGAGACGGACGTAACAGTAACCAACTAGGCGAGAGCACCTTTTTCCTTCGACAAAAACTGTTCCTAGACAAAAAAACGCTGCTATTTTTAGCAGCGTTTTGAGTTTTAAAGAGAGCTGAAAATATCGCTTAGTCGTAAATCGTCGGGATTGGCTGGCGTTTGTGCTGCGTTGCTTTGTAAATCGCTACCAGACGGTCACTCACTTGCTGTGGAACGGGTTTGCCCTCTAAGAAATCGTCGATTTGCTCGTAAGTTAAGCTTAGGGCATCTTCATCTGCTTTTTGTGGAGCAAGCTCTTCTAAGTCTGCTGTTGGCACTTTCTTCACTAGTTGCTCAGGTGCACCCAATGTAGCAGCCACTTCACGAACTTGGCGCTTACTTAATCCGAACAATGGTGCCATGTCACAAGCGCCATCACCAAATTTAGTGTAGAAACCAGTGATGTTTTCTGCTGAGTGATCAGTACCAAGAACAAGGCCGCCTACGTAGCCCGCGATCTCGTATTGAGCAACCATGCGAGCACGCGCTTTTACATTGCCTTTTACGAAGTCGACTTTTGCTGCATCAGTTGGTAAAAGACCTGTACCTTCTAATGCAACGTGAGAAGCCGAATGAAGCCCATCAACACCTGCTTTGATGTTTACCGATACAGAATGGGTTGGCTGGATAAAAGACAGAGCGAGCTGAGCCTCATCTTCATCTTTTTGCTCCCCATAAGGCAGGCGAACTGCGATAAATTGGTAGCTGTTGTTGCCCGCTTCTTCGTTCAGTTGGTCTACAGCCAACTGAGCTAAACGACCGCATGTCGTTGAGTCAACGCCACCGCTGATGCCAAGAACAAGAGACTTACAGCCCGCTTCTTGCAATTTACGCTTAATAAAAGCGACACGGCGTTCAATTTCAAAATGCGGATCAATTGAAGGGAGTACGCGCATTTCGTCACGGATGGATTGTTCCATTTAGGGTTCCTTTTCCTGCAAATATTTCAGACTCTAAAGCACATTTGCTCAAATGGTGATAAACCATACAGTTGAGGCTCATTAAACGCGACTTTAGGGTCAAAAGCTGTAAAGATTAGTAGTATCATACCGAAATCATCAGATTAGAAAACTCTCTTCAACCAGGTAATCACCGGATATGAAAAAAATCGCCATTTTTGGTAGTGCATTTAACCCACCTAGTTTAGGGCATAAAAGTGTTATTGAGTCATTGAGCCACTTTGATCTTGTGCTACTTGAGCCAAGCATTGCACACGCTTGGGGCAAGAACATGCTTGATTACCCAACTCGGTGCAAAATGGTTGATGCGTTCATCAAGGATATGGGGCTTTCTAATGTTCAGCGTTCTGATGCAGAGCAAGCTTTATACCAACCTGGACAAAGTGTGACGACCTATGCGTTGTTAGAAAAAATTCAAGAAATCTACCCAACTGCCGATATAACTTTTGTCATTGGTCCTGATAATTTCTTCAAATTTGCTAAATTTAGTAGAGCTGAAGAGATTACGGAACGTTGGACTGTTATGGCATGTCCTGAAAAAGTAAAAGTCAGAAGCACGGATATTCGCAAAGCATTGGCCGAGGGTGAAGAGATCGGCGCCTATACAACACCTTCCGTACGTGATTTATTACTTAGTAAAGGCTTATACAGAGAAACATTGTCTGGGAACTGAGAGGTCAGATTTTCATGGTCAGAGTCGTTTTATTTAGTGCATGTGCGCTGCTTGTGGTGACACAAGCTCATTCCGCGTGTAACTATTTTTCTGATCGTTCCGTGGTGTTTGAAGATAACACGCTTCCAATCTGTGAAGAAATTTTAGATTCCATCGGCGTGTTAAGTACTGAAGCATTGATTTGGTATGCAGCGGAAGCGAAGCTTGAAGGACCAACAGAAAACTATTGGGAGGAGTGGGCGATTAAGCCGGAAGACACCCCACTTCTAACTCAAAACTTAGAAAAGAATTACTTTGGTCTTGGTTTTTGGATGCCGGAAGAGCTTCGAGACGAAGAGAGTAAAATGGATACAGAAGAGTGGCTTCGTAGTCACGGGTTGATGTTCAGCGTTGGTTTTGGTGATAAATCCGACGGACAGCCAAGAATGCGGTTTGATTATCGTTGGCACGAATATTATGACGCTGACTGGATGATGCAGATAGAGGTACCTTTCTAGACACCTCAAGCAAATGAAAAAAGGGCGTACATTATCAATGTACGCCCTTTTTGCTTTTACTTGAATCTCTACTTTCTGTGTCCGTAATTCTACGTAATGCTGAACACGTAGCTTGTTGAAGAGCAAGTTATAGCGCTTCTCCAAAGACTAAAAAGCAAAGCTGTTCATATTCTTCGATGTTACCAGCAAAAAGAGAGTCAACAATTTGCTCTTCCTTCTTCCCCGACAGTTTCATTTTTCTTGCTTCACGTAGTGTTAGTACCAAGCAAAGCTCTTTAGAAATATTCATGTCACAGCCAGGAGTCCATTGATTGATGGTTCTCGTTAACGTTGAGTGCGCTAGTTTAGGAGACAGCGTCAATATTTCATGTCTTACTACTGTCAGTAGATCGGTTTGCAGATCCGAGCGTTCGGCAGTTGTTGCTAGCTTCTCGACGAGCGCTTTGAGTAGCGGTGAAGGCTTCACAAAGCCCGCCTGTTGTGAGAAGTCGTCATTTAAACGCACAGAAAAATCACAACGATATACACGAGAATTAGGTAAAAAGGTGAGGGAGCTCAAACATCCTTGAGGAATCCAAAAATATTGGCCTGGTTCAATGGCATACTCCTGCTTACCCAATTTAATGACGGCTAACCCTTCGATGACAGACAGTAGACTGTGCTTCAATGCTTTTTTACGCGCAGCTACATCAAGAAAGGGGTATTTAGCGTCGTGAAATTCAATTGCGTAGTTCATTATGAGTACCAGTGTTTTTTGGCGCTAAGGGTAACGTTAAACCCATACGATTCCAACCTGCTGAGAGAATTTTTTAGCATGATAAATGGTGGCTTAACTGGTATGACCATGTTAAAAGTATGGGTTGAAATGCTGCTTGTCAGCAAAACTATGCGTAAAATGTGCCAGCTTTTTTTGATATGTAATGAACAATGACAGCCAATACCGATCCTTATATTGAAATTCGTCCTTACAACGACGAAGAAATTCCAGCAGCGCTGGATCGTCTAATTCAAGATGATGAATTTATCACTGCTATCCTAGAACATCGCTTTGCTAATAAAGCAGCATGGTTCAAAACGCTAATGAGCCCGATCCTGCGCATCTACCTGAAAGCTAAGTGGAGCAAGCTTGATTCTGTCGAAGCAATTCAGATTGAAGTGAAGAAGTATCTGAAAGATACATTGAATAAGACAACGGATGGCGTCACTTTTTCTGGTTTGGATAAGCTGGATAAAAACACGTCATACCTATTCGTTTCTAACCACCGTGATATTGCGATGGACCCTGCGCTCGTAAACTATGGCTTGTACCAAAGTGGGCACCGTACAGTTCGTATAGCGATTGGCGATAACCTGCTGAAGAAGCCATGTGCGACAGAATTGATGCGACTCAATAAGAGCTTCATCGTTAAGCGCTCTGCTAAAGCGCCTAGAGAAATGATGAAAGCATTGGGACAACTTTCAAGCTATATCAAACATTCGCTTGATACTGGCAATTCAATTTGGATTGCCCAAAAGGAAGGCCGTGCTAAAGATGGAAACGACTTTACTGATCCTGCGATTTTAAAAATGTTCCATGTTGAAGGTCGTAAACAAAAGATCAGCTTTGGTGAGTACACGCGTTCTCTGAAAATCGTTCCTGTCTCGATTGCCTATGAAAATGATCCATGTGACATTGCCAAAGCAAAAGAGCTGTACGAAAAAGCAGAAAATGGCCGCTATGAAAAAGGCGAATTTGAAGATATCGAAAGCATCATTCAAGGTATCGTTGGCTATAAAGGCCGTGTACATGTTGCGTTTGGTGATGTGATTGAGCAAGAGTTTGAAACGCCGGAATCTCTTGCTGGTGAAATCGACCGCCAAATTCACAACAACTACAAGTTGTACCCAATCAACTTGTTAGCTGCTGGGCATGAAGATTCGAGCATCATTACGGAAGCAGTTAAGCGTCATCTCGCGGATAAGTTGGATCAGCTACCTGAAGGCGCAAGACCTTATTTGGTGGCGAGCTATGCCAATCCTGTGAATAACCAAGAGTAATCTTCGTCACTGAACTCGTTGATTCAGAATGCCTTAAAGCCTCGGTCTGCCGGGGCTTTTGTTTATCTGCTCTTTAAGGTGCGACGGCACCACCAAGGGTTAAATTGCTGGGCCATTTTGTGATCCTGTTACCACCTAAATAGATATTCCCTTTCACCGTCATTGTGTCTGGAAATACTTTCAGCGCTGATCCTCCAATATAGAGATTACCATCAACCACTAATCCTTCAGGAAGATCAGAAATGGGAGTGCGAATAACACTTAGATCACCTTTTACTCGAAGTTTAGCTGGAAGCGCTTTTAGCGGTGTATCTGTCAGATTTAGGTAACCGCCTAGTTTGATGCCTTTAGGCCAGTTTTCGATCTTACTACCTAGTAGGTTTGCATAGCCTTTTATCTTTGTTCCTGAGCGAATAACTTTGAGTGCGCTGTTAGTTGCTTCCAGACTGCCTTCAACATCAAGCCCTTTAGGCAAGGTTTTGATAGGGGTTTGTGAGATGTTTAAGTTGCCCTTTACCACTAGGCCAGAGGGTAGTTGGGTGTAAGGCTTGTTTCTAAGATCAAGATTGCCGTAATTATCGATGTGACCAAACTTAGAATAGTAATCTAGCTCATATGCCAAAGGAGACGAGCAGAGTAGGATTGAAGTAAGGCATAGGGAAACAAAACGCATAGTCAAAGAGTTAGTTAAATACCGAGATCAACAGGTGCTTATCTTATACTTAAATAAACCTATTATGCATTTTTTGCTCACAGTTTTTGATTCATAACTTAAATATTCAAATTAGAGATACACGTTAAAAGTGTGCGCTTCTTTACTGAGCTAAGTAACTTCAAGCTTACTAAAATGAGATAAATTAAATGATTGAATGTGAAGCAGACCCAAGTGTAGAGGTGAGAAAAATATCAGTAGATATTTGAATAATATGAGATTCTTCCAAGAACTTCACAAGGGTCCTTGTTAGTATTATTGAGGTTTGAGGAGATTTTCATGAAGTTAAAAAGTGTATCTATTTTTACCGCTGGTGTTTTTGCAGTACTGCTGTCGGGTTCCGTTTTTGCTAAATCATACAGTACACCAGAAAACAAAGCGCTAATAGTTGCTGACGGTAAGGTAGGTCAGCGTATCTGTTACTACGATGATAAAGCCTACACCACAGGGGCCGTGATTAATGTTGAAGGCGTATTACTGATGTGTACCGCTGAGAACGATTTTGAAACCAATGGCTCGTTAAAGTGGGTCGTGTTCAAAAAAGATAAATAAACGCGCCGAAGTTGTCTGTTTCATTTAGAGCGGTTTAAGATTAAGAGATTGGAAAAATAAAAAGCGAGCATCATGCTCGCTTTTTTCATTAACGCGCGAGTGAGCGAGTTTTTAATTCAAAGATAAGTTTTTCAGCACTTACTTCAAATTTGAATCGAGCCGTCGCTTGGTTCGATTCTTCGGTTATTTCTGAAACATTGTATTCAACATCAGCACATACTGATTTAGCGAGCTCGATGTATTTTTGTAGTTCAGACTCTAGCTCTGTTTTTGTCTGTGCGAAAACCGTTACGTCGGCAACTTCGTCACCTTCTTTGATGATAAAGCCAATCTCGCCAGCACAGCCGCAGGCCTCACATACTTGGTTTTTTTCTAATTCGACACTCATAACGAATCCTCTTGTAAATACTAAGGGTATTCTATCAGGTATTTGATCTGTATCTACAAAAATGACGACTTTTGCGTAAAAAAGGAACAGAATAGGCACTTGTTAAGTAAGGGTTAAAGATTGGATTACTAAATCATCAAGAACGTTAATGTGATATATATCAACATTTAAAATCAATTAACGAACATAGTGACGAGATTTTGCTCAGTCCAGTTGAACTAATGGTTAATTTATAAGACTATTTCTTGATTGATTATTTTTAATAATTATCATTCTTGGTCTTTGAATAGTTTCGATGAATAATTGGCGCAAGGTTTTGATGAGACTAACTTTTCGCCTTATTTTGAGTAGCATGTATTGACAAAAACATAACTGAAAATTACACATTACGCAGTGTAAAGACGTTATGGTTTGGAACTCGACATGATATTAAATAGTCGCAATACATATACCCAAAGCGCTTTCAAGTGCAGCGCTTAGCAACCTGATTTCTAGGTTTTCGCTAATCGAACCGCATCGGCGAGCCGGGTATAATGCTAAGAATGATTTCATTCTGGCCTCATTTAATAGTGAGTTAGATGGATTTACAAAGAGAAGAGCTTAAAATATGCCAAAGCGTAGTAAAGAAGATACCGAAATCACTATCCAAAAGATCATGGATGCCGTTATTGATCAGCTACTCAGATTAGGTTACGACAAAATGTCGTACACGACGCTAAGCCAGCAGACAGGTATATCGCGTACCGGTATTAGCCATCACTTCCCTAAGAAAACGGACTTCACCGCCGCACTGGATGGCCGTATCTTTAAAATGTTTATTGAACACTTAGAGTTTGATAAAGGATTAAATGCATTTTCACAAAGTTGGATTAAAGCGCTGGAAGATGCTGAGTTTCTCGCGATTTTACGACTGCTATTCCATCACATTGTCACCGCTGAAAATGCGCAAGAATTTGCTGCTAATGGTATTGACCGCTTATACAAAATGGTTGAAAGCCAGTTTGGTGCGGGTGGTTACAAAGAGCTTGAGTGGTTGATTGGTCGATCATTGATCCAAATGAGCAAGTAATAGCCTTTAAAGCACCAAATTCTGCCACTATCAAAGCAAAGGCCCGCAATTCTCATATTGCGGGCCTTTGTCGTATCAAAGTGTTTTAGAGACGGCTTAGAGGAGATACGCTTTATGCTGCGGCATGCACTTGAGGGAAGTCTAGCGTCGGATGTTTTGTCACAATAGATCGATAGCCATAAACTTGCTCAATGCGCTCTGACGTTAGTGCATTCCATGGCGTGTCATCACAAACTAGTTTCCCGTTATGCAAGAGTACAAGGCGGTCTGCGTACTGAGAGGCTAGATTCAAGTCATGTAACACCACAACCACCGCTGCGTTTTGTGCTTTTGCCGTTTCACGAGCAATCTTTAACGTGTTGTGTTGGTGGGCGAGATCCAACGCTGAGGTAGGTTCATCAAGCATTAAGATTCGTTTTTCGCCAGATTGATGTAGTTGTGTCATCACTCGTGCTAGATGCAGTCGTTGCTTTTCTCCACCAGATAAAGACGGGTACAGGCTTTCTGCTAAATGCAATACGTCGGTTTGTTCCATGTAATGTAAAGCCAGTTTAGTGGTTTCTTTATTGGACAGTGATAGCGGTATTGCCCCCAGCTCTACTACTTCTCTGGCTAGAAATGGGAAGGTTAAGGTGCTGTGCTGCGGGAGCATTGCAATATGTTTGGCGCTTTTTTCAGGCTCCCAATCATGCTTTTGTTTACCGAAGTAGGTGATGTGATGATTCGAAGAGATCTCACCGCATAGAAGCTTGAGTAAAGTACTTTTACCTGCGCCATTGGGGCCGAGTAGGGCGGTCACTTCACCAGCTCGGATATCAATGTTGATGTCATCGAGCACCACACGGTTGCCATACGTCATCGAAATGTTTTTCCCCGATAAAACGATCTGGTTCATTACAAAATCTTCCCTTTTTGCTGGAACAATAAGTAGATGAAAAAGGGCGCGCCAATCAATGCGGTCACGATTCCAACTGGTAATTCAGCTGGTGCCACGGCAACACGAGCAAACATATCTGCGGCAGTAAGAAGCAGTGCTCCCATTAAGGCAGATATTGGTAATAGCGTTCGATGGTCAGGCCCAGCGAGCATGCGCCCTAAGTGAGGAATCACGAGCCCAATAAAGCCAATTGCACCACTGATGCTCACCGTAATACCAACACCCAGTGCAGAAAGTAAAATAAGCTGACGTTTGAGTTTTTGAACCGGAACTCCTAAGTGTCTTGCTTCTGATTCCCCTAACAACAGAGCATTCAGCGCCATCGACTTCTTCTGAAACCAGAGCAATAGGATGACGAGTGTTATAGCAGATAGAGCAATCCCTGACCAATTTGCACCAGCTAATGAGCCCATCGACCAAAGCGTCAAGTCTCGCAGCATCTGATCATCTGCGATAAAGTTCATGTAGCCAATCGCAGCACCCGAGAGCGCGCTGATGGCAACGCCGGCTAACAACATAATTGTAACTGAGGTACCAAACTTACTTGTGCCGAGTTTATAAACGAGAATAGTCGTTAGTGCACCGCCAATGAAAGCAAAAAGAGGCAGAGCCGCTAAGTTCATTAGTTGCGGATAGTTTTGGCTAAATTCAGCAAATACAACAATAGCGAATGCACCACCAAGAGCAGCGCCAGCAGACACACCAATGATACCAGGCTCGGCTAATGGGTTACGGAACAAGCCCTGCATAACCACACCACAAATTGCTAAAATGGCGCCGATGAACATACACAAAATGGTGCGAGGCAATCGGATTTCGTTAATGACCAACTGAATGTGAGGAGCGAGATCAGAACTGCCTCCCGTTAGGCTACGCAAACTGTCAGCAAAGCTAATGTTCATTGGGCCAACGGTAATAGAGGCGATAGCAATAAATGCTAAAAATCCACTAAGCACTGATAACGTCGTTGAAAGGGGGATGCGTCTTAACAACATGTCATGTCTCTATGGGTAAAGCAGTGCATTCAAGCGTTTAGCTTCTGCAAGGCTTTTAAGGCCCAAACCACCTACCAGAGCATGGCCATCAATCGTTATGATGTCTTTGTTCTTTCCAGCGGGTGTTGCAGCAAGAAGCGGCATTGCTTTTAAAATTGCATCGGCACCACCCAACGTTTCATAGCTGCGACCACTAACAAGAATCACGTCAGGCTGCATCTCTACCATCGCTTCTGTGGATAGAGGCTTGTAAGACGAGAGTTGTGTAGCGGCTGGGTTTTGTCCGCCGGCGAGTTGAATAATTGCATCGGGTGTCGTTTGTGAGCCCGCAACATTTGCAGGCCGCCCTTCATGGATCAGCAGAAAGAGCACTTTCTTTTTCTTCGCTTGATCAGGTTGGTTTGCATTGAGTGCTTGTACTTGCGCCTGGACATCTTGCTTTAAGCTTTCAGCTTGAGCTTTGCGATCCATAAGGTTCGCAATTTGATCAATACGTTGATAAAGGCCCTCGACATTTGCATCAGTATTAACGATTTCTACATCTACGCCAGCCGATTTCAATTGGCTCAATGTTGTTTTCGGCCCCATCTCATCAGAACCAATGACTTTTGTCGGACGTAAGGCGAGCAACCCCTCCGCTGAAAGACGACGATGGTAGCCCACTTTAGGCAGTTCCATTCCTTTTGGTAATTGACTGGTGACGTCGATAGCAACCAAGCTATCTTTAGCGTCGAGTTCAAGCAAGAGTTCAGTGACGGCGCTGCCTGCGCTAACAACGCGCTCTGAGGATGGCGTTTCATTGGCAAAAAGTTGACTACTCGCAAGTAGGGAAATAGCTGCCGTGACAACAGCATGAATAGTGATGCGTGTGTTCTTCATTTTGAAAGGATCTCTATCTTACTTATTTTTATGATGGCTCTTCAGTGAGTAACTGAGTTGCTTGAATTCCGTTTTCTTGTAAAAAGCCGAGAAGTTGTACTAGCGACTGAATATTCGCGGTTTTTTCTGCTCCAATTACAATCGGTTTATCGCTTGACTTACTCTCTTCTAGCAGCGCGAGGGTAAAGTTGTCCCAATCGATATATGTCTTGCCGTTAATAGCCCAGTAAGGCTCGTCTTTAAGAATATTTACCGTGATGGATTGCTTATCGACATCTGCAACAGCCTGAGATTCTGTGCTCGGTAAATTGACGTCTAATGAATCGAGTTTGACCGCTGCGGTTAACATCAGGAAAACCATGACGATAAAAATAATGTCTAACAGCGGTGTTAAATCGGGGGTTAAACCGTTACGACTATTTTCTTGTGGTGTTTTAATCATTTAGTTGCTGCCTCAATCTTCTCAGAAGAGCGCAGTGTTACTTTTGAGTGGTCTGGCGAGACATGCTGTAGCGAGATACCTTCAAGCCATAAGTTGACGTAGTTTAAAGTGTGCTCAAGCTTGGCGATTACACGATCCGCCCACAAACCAATGATCTGCGCTCCTGAAATGGCAGGAAGTGCGATAATGAGACCCGCGGCAGTGGTGCGCATAGCAAGACCTAGGCCGTCAGCCAAATCATTCGGAGTGATATTCCCCGTTGAAACCGCGATGCCTTTAAACATGTCAATTAAGCCAAGTACCGTACCAAGCAAGCCAATTAAAGGGCTGATGACGCCAATCAGCGTCAGCAAACGAAGGCCGGAATGCAGCTGATGGCGTTTTTCTTGCAGCCAAATACCTGCGGCATCCTCTCTTAAAGATTTAGAGAAAGAATGATGAGCAAGCAACATCGCAACACCACGGTACAGAAGCGGCCGCTTATTCGACAACTCTTCAGCAAGTGCTTCAAGTTCGCTCCCATTTGTTGGGTCTAATCCTGTGAGCTTTTGGCGAATGGCTCGCTTTCCTACACCAAGGCTAATTAACACATGGAATAATCGCTCGGCGATGATCATCACGGTTAGAGCTGAGCAAATGATCAAAGGCCATGTCATCAGCCCAAATTGAGTTTGTAATTCTTGTAGTTGTTCCATTATCCATCCAACTTAAAACGAACAGGTACTTGTACTCGGTGAGCGACTTTTAGCCCACCTGAAATATGTGGTGTAAATTGCCACTGTTTGATCGCACGAAGTGCTGAGGCATCTAGCGACTCTGTGCCGGAAGACTCAATCAAAACCTGTTTAATCTGGTTACCATTCTCATCTAGCCATATCTCATACAAGGCTACACCTTCAATACCGCGTCTTTGTGCAGACCTTGGGTAACGGGGTTGTGTTGGTTGACTCACAAACGTTGGTTTGTCTACCAAGACAGGCTGAGACGTTGCCCCTTTGGATTGGCTCGCAGGTGCGGATTGTTGAGCTACCGTCTCTTTCTTCACTGGTTCCGTTTTTTTCTTTGGTTTCGCTTCGGGCTGAACCTTTTGCTTTGTTACGGTTTTGGTGGGCTCGACCGCTTTAGGTTTAGATTGTTTAACCGGTTCAGGTTTTTTCTCTACTACCTTCTTCTTAACAGCGTCTTTCTTGACGACCTGTTTTTTTACAATCTTCTTTTCTGGTTCAGGTTGGTCTTGAGGCTGCTGCTCTTTTGGTGGTGCTACATTTTCTGGTGTAGATTTTTCGACAGCTGGAGGAGCAGACACAAGATTTAGACTTACCGAACTTGCTGGGTTTCCAGCCGGCATCGCGAACACCTTTGTCTCTTGAGAAACAAAAAGAAGTGCGGCATGGATGGCAAGGGAAGCACCTCCTGCAATGACATATCTTTGTACGTTCACGGAATATCTCGGGAAACTATGAAAACTTGGGCAGATTATTACTTACAATGGAAATAAGATCAATTATCAATTGCATTATCATTACGCTCAAATTATGATTCTTGCAGAATTTTCAAGATCAGCTTCCATCCCTTACATGATGGGAGTTAAGCGAGTATATATGAGCGTCGATATCGATAAGCTTGATGAATCAGTGTTGGGCAGTGATAGTCCTGATCCATTGCGATTTGCTTTTGTTAAGAAGCATTCTGCACATGCCGGGGGAGCGAGCGTACCTGTGCCCTCGTCTCAACAACAGGCAATTTTTTCGAGTATTACGGCTAACTCAATTAAAGCGACCAATAAGCGCTGTCTTTATATTCATGTTCCGTTTTGTCGCGTTCGTTGCACTTTTTGTAACTTCTTTCAAAATGCTGCAAGTCGCACACTGGTTGATGAGTACTTTGAAGCATTAATGCAGGAGCTTAGAGAGAAAGCGGCATTACCTTGGACACAAAATGGTATTTTTCACGCCGTATATATCGGGGGCGGAACGCCAACGGATTTATCTCCAGTACAGGTTCGTGTGTTAGGCCAGGCTATCCGAGACCACTTTCCTTTGGCTGTAGACTGCGAAATCACCTTAGAAGGTCGCATCAATCGTTTTTCTGATGAGTTGTATCAAGGCGCTTTAGAGGGGGGTTTTAATCGTTTCTCTTTTGGTGTGCAAAGTTTTAATACACAAGTGCGCCGTAGCGCAAAACGTTTAGATGATAGGGAAGATGTCCTCAAACGAGTGAGCGAGATCGCCAAAGAAGACAAAATTCCGGTCATTATCGATTTACTCTATGGCTTACCTTATCAAACCAAAGAAGTGTTAGAGCAAGATTTAAATGATTTCCTCTCGACTGGCGCACACGGACTGGATTTGTATCAGTTAGTGGTTGGTGGGTCAGCTCCCATGCTCAACCTCGTAGAAAAGGGAAAAATCCCGCCACCTGCGACCACACCAGAAAAAGCGGGAATGTACGAGCTCGGTGTGAACTTTATGGCCAAACACCATATGAAGCAACTTAGCGTGAACCATTGGGCAATCGATAACCGCGAGCGTAGTTTATACAATAGTTTAGCCAAGACTTATGCAGAGGTATTGCCAATTGGCTGTGGTGCTGGAGGTAATATCGGTGGCTACGGGATGATGCAACACCGCACACTAGAGACCTATATTAAAGCGGTCAAAGAAGGTCAAAGCACCATCGCGATGATGATGAAGCAAAGCCCTCTAGAACCACTTTTTTCTGCACTCAAATCTGCGTTTGACCGTGGCATTGTTCAAGCAAATCAACTTCCATCATTTATGGGAGAGGACGCGTTCGGGTTTTTATTGCCTCTATTTAAAGTGTGGCAAGCGAAAGGCTTAGTACAACTACATGAACGTAGCGCAGTCCTTACTCTTGCAGGCAGCTTCTGGGCAGTGTCATTGGCTCAAAGTTGTATTCAGGTACTCACGTCAGAGATGAACGAAACGGTACCGAAAGCATCCAATAATTAATGAAAACAAATTGAACAAAAACGGAAGACACAATGGAATCAATCAAGCAACAAGTTGAAGTATTACTAGAGCAAGAACCACAATTATTGCCAGCTGCGATGGCAGAGCGTCTTGGCATTTCCGAGTTTGAGGTTGTTGCGGCTCTATCTCAGGAAATGGTGGCTATTGCACCAGGAGAGCAAGCGCAAAGCATCTTAGAAAGTTTGGTTGGTTTTGGCCCGGTGACGACCATCGTCCACTCTTTTGGTTCTATCTTTGAAGTTAAAGCGCCGTTTCCAAAAGGAAAAGTGGCGCGTGGCTATTACAATTTAATGGGTAGAGAAGGTGAACTGCACGGCCACCTTAAATTAGATAACGTTAAAAATGTCGCATTAGTCAGTAAACCGTTTATGGGTAGAGAGAGTCACTATTTTGGTTTTTTCTCAGAGTGCGGAAGCAATATTTTCAAGATTTATTTAGGCCGTAACGAAAAGCGCGAGTTGATTGAAGAGCAAGTCACCGCATTTCGCGCCCTACAAGCCGAATTAAAAAAGTAATCACAAACATAATCGAGGCTTAACTCGAATACTAATTAGTAAAGTCAGGTATCAATATGGATCAACAAGTTAAACAAGAGCGTTTGCAAGGTCGTTTAGGGCCAGAGATCAAAGAGTTCCGTCAGGAGCGTCGTACACTTCAGCTTGCAACTGTCGATGCAGAAGGTCGCCCGAATGTAAGCTACGCGCCTTATGTCCAAAACCAGGAAGGTTATTTCGTTCTCATTTCTAAAATCGCTCGTCATGCCCGTAACCTTTTAGAAAATCCAAATGTTTCATTGATGATGATCGAAGATGAAGAGTCTTCAAAGCAGCTGTTTGCTCGTAAGCGCTTAACTTTTGATGCGGTAGCAAATGTAGTTGAGCGAGACACAGAGATGTGGCAACAAGTTGTTGAACAAATGAAAGAGCGTTTTGGTGAGATTATTGATGGTCTAAGTCAGCTAGAGGATTTCGTTTTGTTCAACTTAAAGCCAGAATCGGGGCTATTTGTTAAAGGTTTTGGTCAGGCGTATCAAGTGTCTGGTGATGATTTAGTAGATTTTGTTCACCTTCAAGAAGGTCACAAGAAAGTCGAAAGTGCCTGATTGTAAACCGATCATATGAATGTCGATCATTTGGCATAATGAACGTTTAAAGGGAGTTAGGTTATACTGACTCCCTTTTTTATATTGGAACAAAAGCATGAAACCTGTAAGCAAGGAATTGAGCGAGATTTGCTATCCGTTTATTTACGAGGACAGTCCGGTTTGTGACTTTGAAATTACAGCAGATGAACTTTGTAGTCGTATTGGCCTTGTTCTCGCTATGGAGTTGGACGAGTTTAGCCGCGATATACTGACAAGAATGCAGCCTAATGTTTATCATCTAAATGGTTCGGTTCGCGGAAAATTAGCGATTACAGAGACGGAAGTTGAAGAGTTAAAGGCCGATTATGCTTTGCTCAAGCAACGTATTGATGGCGGCTTCAAAGGCTTTGTTCTACCCGGAGGGCATCCGGCAGCCAGTCAATTGCATTTGTGCCGTTGCCAAGCTAAAAAAACGGTACGAGCATTAGTTGCCGTTGAACATACAGGTAAGAAGCAGCCCGCACCTATTTTGTTTCGTTACGCGAACTTATTAGCGAATGTACTTTACAGCCTAGCTTCTTATATTAATCATGCTCACCAAGTCAAAGAGACGGAATTCGTTTCTCGTAGTTACGCGATGCCAAAGAAGTGAGCTGAGAAATTAGCGGATGTGAGCATCAGGGATAGGACAAGCACTGCATTATATTCTCAAATCAAGTCGTCCAATAAGAGTTAAGAAGTCATAGCTTTGGCTTCTAGCTCTTTTGCTCCGCGAAGCATCGCTTCGATTAGTTCTCCTGCATTGAATTTCTCAAGTGCCTCATGCGCGCCAACTTGGTGAGCTCTGTCTACACAGATTTCGCTCGATAACGATGTGTGTAAAATGCGGTATGAATGGTTCAGAGAGGAATTATTCTGAACTTCAAATGCTAACTCATAACCGTCTAATCCGGGCATTTCAATATCGCTGACCAGAATATCAATTGGGCGATGAGCCGCAGCGTCACTTTTCATCAGTTCCAATGCATCTAAACCATTTTTACAGATTTGATACCCAATATTGATGCTATCGAGTGCGTCACATAGCTGTTTACGAGCGATGGAAGAGTCATCCACCAATAGAATACTGAGTGCTTTTAGGCGTTCTCGCTCAATATCTGTCAGCATTGGGATCTTTGAATTCTCGTACTGCGGATAAATTTTGGAAAGTAGCAGTTCCACATCCAGCATTTGAACCGTTTTATCCTCGTAGCGAGTAATTCCAGTCACGAAAATATTTTTTCCAGCGCTCGGAGGTGGCGTTTCAATAGCTTTCCAATCGCACTCAATGATCTTCTCTATACTACGAACCATAAAAGCAACCACGGTTCGCAAGCAATCTGTCACGATCAAGTAGCAGCTTTTATATTCTTCTTCACTTATAGGACGAAAGCCAACAGCCGCTGACATATCGATCACTGGTACTGTTAAGTTCCGTATCGTAACGGTTCCAATGACGTGATGATGCGAGTAAGGGATCTTTGTCGTTGGCATGTACGGGACGATTTCACGGACTTTTAGCGTACCGATAGCGAAACTCTGTTGCAGGGTGAGCTTAAACATCAACATGCCCTGAGATTGATTCGCTTTGCTAACGACTTTTGCCATGAAAATAACCTTATAAATACCACCGAATTGTGTCTAATCTAATCTTATCAGACGAAGGCTTCAACCATCGGAGAGACAAATGTGAGCTTTTTAGACAATCTTTTAGAGAATAGTGATTAACTGAGCAAAACTTGTTTGTATTTTAAACTCATTATGTAGACGATTTTATATTCCTCGTGTATTTGGGCCTTTACAGCTGAGCTATTATTAAGAAATGTTTGGTCTGTTAAAAAGGATTGGGTACACTTGCGCGACCAGAATAGTGAGAGATAGAACAATGGCAAATACAGCAGCCGCATTACATATTCTTGTGAAGCACAAAGAGCAAGCGGAAGACATAATCAAGCAACTGAAAAAAGGCGCAAAGTTTCAGACATTAGCGAAGAAGTATTCAACTTGCCCGTCAGGCAAACGCGGTGGTGACCTTGGTGAATTCCGCCGTGGTCAAATGGTACCTCAATTCGACAAAGTGTGCTTTTCTGGCGAAGTGTTAACGCCGCATTTAGTTAAAACCAAGTTCGGTTGGCATGTTGTGAAGGTGCTTTACAGAACATAAGGCTTGGTATCGACCTAAACATTGTCAGATGAAACCCACAAGCATTAAATATCATCTGTACGGTCTCTTTTCACCAATCACTACCGTTATGACATGGCAGATACATTCTGATCTGCCATGCTCCACCAAACGCCAATCTTTCCAAACTAGAAACTCATTTATATGCAGTTAATTTGGCTTTTCTCATAAGTCGTTATCCTATTTCAAGCTTTGGTATGAGAATACGTTTGCTGGTTGTATCAATTATCAATGCTATTCCTTGCTGGCGAACTTTGGTTCATGTTCGGACGCCATTCGCATATGATAGCGACCTTATAAAAATTAACCCTGTTCATAATTTAAGATGTCCCTGACTCATAAAGACTATTTTAAAATCGCATTTCCTTTCATCGTTTCTACTGTTACCCAACCATTATTGGGGGCGGTGGACACCGCGGTGATCGGTAAACTCGGTGTGGCTGAGATGATTGGTGGTGTAGCGATCGGCACCGTCATCATGAATACCTTGTATTGGCTGTTTGGCTTTTTCCGCGTCAGTACGACTGGGCAAAGTGCGATCGCATTAGGTAAAAATAGCCCGGAAGATCAAGCGAGCAGCTTATACCGTCCTTTCGTGCTTTCGCTCTGCCTTGGTTTGATTTTCATTGCGTTGCAGTCCGTGATTTGGATGGGGGCAGAGCTGATTATCTCCCCTGATGCCGTCGTGGCAGAAAACGCGAAGATTTACTTCGATATCATGATCTTTGGTGCGCCGTTTGTGCTGCTGAACTACACCGTGATTGGTTGGTTGATGGGGCAGGCGAAAGCCAAAGAAACCTTGTTCACGCAAGTGTTTGGTAACGTGCTGAACATCGTGCTGGATATCGTATTTGTGTTGTACTTCGATATGGGGATTGCTGGTGTTGCGGTGGCGACACTTATCGCACAAATCTCGACGTTTGTTATCGGTGCAGTGCTGGTGTTGAAAACCTGTCGCTTCCCGCTGTTTGATTACATTCAGACCGCAAAAATGACGCGTAAAGATCTCAAAGTTATCGCGTCTTCCAATATGGATCTGCTGCTTCGTACTGTGTGTCTACTGGTGTTCTTCAACATGATGGCGCGTGTAGGCTCTCAACTAGGTTCTGATGTGCTCGCGGCGAACGCAATCTTGATGCAAGTGACCTTCATCGTCAGCTACATGTTCGATGGTGTGGCGAATGCGTCGAGCGTCTTCGCAGGTAAAGCAGTAGGGCAGAAGAATCCGACATTGCTTGATAACGTGATTAAGCTAAACACGCAATGGACCGCGGCGTTTGTCGTTGTATTGACCTTGTTGTTGGTGCTGTTCAAACACCAATTAGTGACGTTGTTTACCACTTTGCCAAACCTTGTTGAGCTGTATTTGGACATGAGCCCTTGGTTATTGGCATTCCCGTTGGTTGCTGGTTTTGGTCTTACGTTTTACGGCATCTTTACCGGTACAGGGACGACGCGACCAGTGCGTAACTCTACCTTTCTAACCATGGTGTTGTTCTTAGTGACTCAATTTATTGCGGTGCAATATTGGGGCAATCACGGTTTGTGGCTGGCATTCACTTTGTTCTACGTTGGGCGTTTTGTCTTCTTGTTCCCATACCTCGGTCAAGTTAAACAAAAGTGTCTTTAATACACACTGTCACAAACGACCTAATTTAGATGTTCTTATAACAAGGGTGGAGCCATCTGCCCTTGTTGATAAATCTGAAAAAGGTGATGAAATAACCTTTCCGACTGGTTTCCTTGCTTTAACCCGCATGATATTATTTGTGATGTTATATTATTACATCTAGTTTATGCCGTGATTTCTCAACCAATACTCTCCGTTAATAATCTCAGCCTTACAGACTCAGAGCGCACACTCTTCAAAGACATTTCTTTTGAGCTGTCTCAAGGTGAAGTTCTTGCCATTATGGGACCTTCCGGCATTGGTAAATCCATGTTGTCGAAAGCCGTCGCAGGTTTTTTGCCGTCTGATATTTGGGTAGACGGAAGTATCCAGCTTAACAGCAGTGAAGTCGCACAAACTGCCATGCTGCAACGCAGTCAATCGCAGCGTCCTGCGGTCATTTTCCAAGATGCACTTAAAGCGCTGAATCCATTGGCGTCTGTCGAACAACAACTGTGTTTGGCATTGACGGGCAACACAACGCGCTTGTCTTCAGCAAACCGAGAAACGGTGACGACCTTGTTGTCTCAACTCGGGTTTGCAGATCCAAAAGCAGCATTAGCGCAGCATCCAAGTCAGCTATCTGGTGGTCAGCGCCAGCGTATTTGTATTGCCATTGCATTGCTTGGTAGTGCCAACTTGATCATCGCTGATGAGCCCACCAGTGCGCTCGATCCAATCACCGAAGCGGAGATCCTTGAGTTGTTCCGCAGCAGTGTTCAGCAACGCAACATCAGTGGTTTGTTGATCACGCACGATCTGTCTGCGGCTTTGGCGTGTGACAAAGTCTTGGTGATTGCGGACAACACCATGGTGGCTTATGGCGCACCATGGCAAGCCATTCAGCAAAGTTCGCATCATTTCTGCCAACAACTTGCGCAACTGCTGCCTTAACCTCATCTCTGGAGCCTATTTTGACTAAGCACAACTTGAGCGGGCACACGCAGCCTAAATCGGCGGAAGTTCGCTTTGAGCAAGCCAGTGTTCACTATTACTCCAAACCAAGTTGGTTAGGGGGCAAACCGTTTAAAGCGCTCGAACAATTGGATCTTGCTATCGACACAAAGAACATTGCGATTGTTGGTCCTTCTGGTGCGGGTAAATCGACCTTGATTGAGCTTCTGTTCGGTCTTCGTAAGCCCACATCTGGTGAAGTGTATGTGTGTGGTTATCCGTTATCGCGTAGCTCGGCTAAGCAGCGACAAGAGTTGTGTCAGCACATTCAGCTGATTCCGCAAGAGCCGCAATCGAGCTTGAATCCGTACTACACCGTTCGCCAGATCTTACTGGAGCCGCTAAGCAACATTGGTTTGACGCAAGAGCTTAACGAGAAGGTGGAAAAGGTCTTAGCGGATGTCGGTTTGGATCTCACATTGTTGGATCGTAACCCGCAGCAATTATCAGTTGGGCAAGCGCAACGTGTGGCTATCGCCAGAGCTTTGATTGTTGAGCCTTGTGTGTTGGTTGCCGATGAGCCAACGAGTAGCTTAGACCCCGTCAGTCGTAAACAGATTCTCGACCTGTTGGCAGGCATTCAAAAGAGTCGTCAGATGCGCCTGATTTTGGTGACACATGACCTCGATGCGGCACAAACCCTATGCGATGAAATCCTAGTGTTAGACAAAGGACGCGTTGTCGAGCACGGCACAGCACAGAACGTGACAAATAACCCATCGCACTTGATCACGAGAACCTTGATGAGCGCTCAACACAAAAGTAATGAATTCACAAAAACCATTGGAGAGGTTTCTTATGCACCTTAGTACTCCCAAGTTAGCTTTGTCGCTGGCTTTAAGCGCATTGCTGACGGGTTGTTTTGACTCTGGCGAAAGCAAGCCAGAAGCGGAAAAAGCAGCTGCACCGCAAGCAACGGAAATTCGCGTTGCCATGATGCAACCACCACGCACAGGTTTATCGCCACTTTCAGATGACGCGTTCAAACTGTCACGTTGGAGCACGGCAGAAACGCTAGTGAACCTAAACGATCAGTCGGTAGCAGAGTCTATGCTGGCAACAGAGTGGGAACAAGTTGACCCGATGACGTGGCAATTTACGGTACGTAAGGACGTGAAATTCCACGATGGTTCTGACCTTGATGCCAACGCTGTTGTGAACTCTCTGCAAAAAGCATTAGATGCCGCACCTAAACCACGCATCTTGGACGGTATCGAATGGCAAGTCCGCGCATTGGACGACTTCACTGTTGAAATCAAAACGACCTTTAACGATCCACTGTTACCAAGCCGTCTTTCTAGCCCACAGTTAGCGATCCTTTCTGGTGCTGCATATCAAGAAAACGGTCGTGTTGTGCCAATCAATGCGGGTACCGGTCCATTCGTTCTGACAGAAATCAACGGGACAACCAGCGCAAAACTGAAGCGTTTTGACGGTTACTGGGGTGAAAAAGCGAAAGTAGACAGCATCTTTGCTGAATACGTACCAAACGGTTTTGCTCGTGCTGCAGCGCTGCGTACCGGTGAGGCGGATGTCGTTGAAGCGGTTCCTGTTTCGCAAATCGCGATGATGGAATCTTCACAGCTGCACGAAGTCGCAATGCCACGTACCAACACGCTTTACCTAAACAACAAATCAGATGTGTTTAGCCAGTTCGGTTTGCGTAAAGCAGCGGCTCAAGCGGTTAACCGTGAGCAAATCATCAAAACGGTTTACGAGAACCACGCCGATTCAGCGAAAGGTTTGTTAGGTCCTGCATTGGCATGGGCTCAACCAATTCGTGATGCGAACCCTCGTATGGAAACCATGGAAATGCGCCACGCGAATGGTGAGAAGATCACCATCGGTACATTTACCGACCGTGCTGAGTTGCCAGAAGTAGCGGTGCTATTAAAGCAACAACTTGAAGCGGCTGGCTTTGTGGTGGAACTAGACGTTCGTGAATACGCACAAATCGAAAACGATGCACTAGCAGGTAAGTTCGATGCGTTCTTGTTGTCACGTGCAACGGTGCTGGATTCTGGTGACCCAGTGGCGTACATGCAAAGTGACTTTAGCTGTAAAGGTTCTTATAACCTAGGTCAGTTCTGCTCTGAAGAAGTGGATGCTGCATTGAAACACGCTGATCGTCAGCCGTTGGGTGAGAAACGCCAACAAGCGATCATCGAAGCAGAAAGCAAAATCCTTGAGCAATACGCTGTGATTCCACTGCTTCACGAGCGTGTAATCCAAGGTGAGAGTGATCGCGTGAAGAATGCACAACGTGACCCACGTGAGCGTCGCCTGATCGACCAGTTTACTGAGGTGAACTAACTCGATGTCGTCTGTTGCCAACATGCGCTCTCGTTGGAGCGCTTGTATGCCTGAATGGTTTACGCGTTTTTTGTCGCGCTTCCTGTCACTCGGGGTAGTGGTTGTGCTGGTGGGTCTGATGCCGGATATTGCCGGTATCGATCCAAGCCAATCAATCCTCCGTGCTCGTGCGGGTGCTCAACAATTGCTGACGGCAGAAGCTCTGCAAGCAATTCGAGAAGATCTTCGACTTGACCGCAGCGCTGCTGAGCGACTGTGGGATTGGTTGACGCTTGCCATGCAAGGTGACTTAGGTGTCTCTTGGGTGAGTGGCGCATCCGTAATGGAGAGCGTTCAACAAACCGCAAAAACGTCACTATTACTGATGCTTACAGCGTTAGGCATGGCATTTGTAATGTGCATGGCGAGTGTGCTTTACACCGTGCGTCGTTGGCAACAGAATCGTTTAGACAAGCATCATGACACGCTCAGTTCGGTGTTGGTTTCATTGCCTGAATACGTGATTGCTTCATTGCTGATCATGGTATTTTCCATCTGGTTGGGTTGGTTCCCACCTTATGGTTGGCAAGGCGTGCAAAACCTCTGGCTACCCAGTTTGGCAATGGCATTGCCTGCTGCTGGCTTGTTCGGTCGCTTGCTCAATGACAGCCTCAAGCGTGTACTAGATGAGCCTTGGGTGATCACTTGGCTATCGGCGAACGTCAGTAAGTTTCAAATCTTACGCTTTGCCTTGTGGCGTGCCGTTAGTAACTTGATTCCTCAAATCGCAATGACGGTGATTGGTTTAACCGGCGGTGCGGTTGCTGTGGAGCAAGTGTTTTCCATTCCGGGTATCGGACGATTGATCTTAGGCGCGGCGAAGTCACAAGATCTGCCGATGCTGCAAGGTGGTTTGTTAGTGTTGCTGGTGTTCTCGATGTTGATTAGCAGTGCGAGCATCTTATTGCAACGCTGGTTACTCGGGCACAGTGTCACGAGTGGCAAGTTGATCAGCAGTCACAGCACGTTCCGTTTTACCAAAAGCACCACCAAACGTATCGTCAGTGCGACAATCTTTACCTTGCTGATTGGTTGTGCAGGATGGGCGTTAATGCGCGATCCATATACCATCCAATTTACCCGCCTTGAATCGCCAAGCTTCACAGCACCGTTTGGTGCCGATGCGGTCGGACGAGATCTGCTTGCTCGCGTTGGCGGCGGTATGATGTCGACAATCAAAATGGGTATCATCGCGACGTTCCTAAGTTTGGTTATTGGTTTACTGCTCGGCTTCGTGACTCGTTATAGCCAAGGATTAATTGAGATCACCAAAGGTGTGCCATACATTGTGGCGGGTCTGTTGATTGCTGGTCTAACGGGGATGAACCCAAACAGTGCCTTGATTGCGATTGTTATGGTGTCATGGGCACCATTAGCGGCGCACTGTGCGAGCTTGTTGATGGAAGCCAAAGCGCAGCCATATACGCATCTTGCGCCCATTTGGGGAACCAGTCAGTGGCGAGTACTCCGTTACTACTTGTTGCCTTATGTGCTGCCGCCATTGATTCGTCATGCGTTTCTGCGTTTGCCTTACATTACGCTTAGCCTGACGTCTCTGAGTTTTATCGGACTTGGCGTTAAGCCGCCCGAACCTGAGTGGGGCTTATTGATTGCTGAAAACTTGCCTTACATAGAGCGCTCACCATTGGGTGTCTTGCTGCCAATCTTAGGCTTAGTTTTGATGGCAATTGCGGTGAATTTGATTTTTGATGACAAGTGACGAGCAGCGATAAAGCGAAGTGAGCTTCCATATCCCAGATGTAATCAGTAATTTGGTAATTTAGAAAACAAAAGGATGTGTTTTCTGCCAGAAAGTACACAGCACGGTCTATGTATATTGGAAGCACCTATAAATTAACGAGTATAAAAGTTACGCGAACTCAGATATTTAGGTAGTGTTACTCTTTATACACACGTAATCCTTTATCCGTTAATTCTTGAGTGACCACTTCGGATAGGTTTCGATCGGTAATAATTCCGTCCAATTGCTCGATGTCTAATGCATGAAAGCTCGCTATCTGACCGTATTTAGTTGAGTCTGAGATCAGATAATTGGTTTGTGCCGCCTTGATGATTGCTTTTTTAACGAGAACTTTATTTTCATTAGGTGTTGATAAGCCTTTCAAGCTCCAAGATGAAGTCGAAATAAAGGCGATATCAATATTTAGCCCATTCAAGAACTCTGCGACTTTTCCTCCAATGGTGGATTGGTTCTCGCGGTCAATTTTTCCCCCAGTGTGGTAAAGCTCACATTCACTGTGCGTCATAAGGAAAGCAGCAATAGAGAAGTCATTGGTGATCACTAAAAGATCATTACGATTTGCTATTTGATGGGCGATTTCTAGAGAGGTTGTTCCCGCATCCAAGTAAATCGTAGCGTCTTGACCAATTAACGTAGCCGCCAGCTTACCAATTTGAATTTTTTCATCCGCTTGTTGCTCGACCTTCGCATCATGGGAAAGTTCGGAATGTAGAGCTTGAGCGAGTTGCACTCCACCAGAAACAGAAACGACTTTACCTGAGGATTCAAGCTTCACGATATCACGACGAATGGTCATATGTGATACGCCAAGGTGGTCGGTTAAATCTGAAATGCTTAACACTTCTTGATGTGATAACAGGGATAATATGGTTCTTTGACGTTCTGCTGGGATCATAGTTTCACTTCTATATTCTTGTTTTTCAGTATCCTACCAATCTTTTCATTTGTTGTGAATATCTGTGAATTATGTTCTCAACGTTGTAAGAACAGCCTTCGCTTGTGTTAACTGCTCGGAATATCTCTGCCCATAAAGAGGTATATATCACGACATTGTTAATTTGTGTGAAAAAATGTGATTCAAAGCGAGGTCTTAGTATTAATCTTCACATATAATCACATCAGCCAAACAAGAATTAACAAAGTTTAATAGACCAGAAGGCATTGTTTTTATGAGTGAAGTTCAATCTGTAGGTGTTATCGGTTTAGGCTCTATGGGAATGGGCGCCGCAAAGTCATGTGTGCGTGCAGGCCTAGATGTCTATGGTTTCGATTTAAATTCTCAAGCGCTTGAAGAGTTAGGTTCATTCGGTGCAAAAGCTGTTTCTACAAATGCAGTTGAGTTTGCAGATAAGCTTGATTCGGTTCTAGTTCTTGTTGTGAACGCAGCTCAAGTTAACACGGTCTTGTTCAAAACCGGTCTTGCTAAAGTGCTTAAGCCGAATACGCCAGTAATGGTTTCAGCAACCATCTCAGCAGAAGACGCAAAACAAATTGAAGCGAAATTGGCAGAACACAACCTTGTGATGCTTGATGCACCGGTATCTGGTGGTGCTGCAAAAGCAGAATCAGGTGAGATGACTATTATGGCGTCGGGAGTGCAAAGCACATTTGATGCACTTGAACCAGTACTCAACGCAACGGCAGCTAAAGTCTACAACATCGGTGAAGCGATTGGCCTAGGCGCAACTGTGAAGATTATCCACCAATTGCTAGCAGGTGTTCATATCGCAGCTGGTGCTGAAGCAATGGCATTAGCGGCACGTGCAAACATTCCTCTTGACCTGATGTACGACGTGGTGACGAATGCAGCGGGTAACTCTTGGATGTTTGAGAACCGCATGAAGCATGTAGTTGATGGTGACTACTCCCCTAAATCTATGGTCGACATCTTTGTGAAAGATCTAAACCTCGTATCGGACACAGCAAAAGATCTCAAATTTCCACTTCCTCTATCAAGCACAGCACTAAACATGTTTTTGAGTGCAAGCAATGCTGGTTTTGGCCAGGAGGACGACAGTGCCGTTATCAAGATTTTTGATGGTATTGAGCTTCCAGGTGTAGAAAACAAACAGAAATAAGCGCACGTAAAACGGAGAAAAAATGATGTTATTAGGCGTTATCGCAGACGACTTTACTGGCGCAACAGACATCGCAGGTTTTCTTGTAGAAAACGGCATGCGCTCAGTTCAGCTTAACGGTATTCCAAAAGAAGAGATTGATGTAAACGCAGATGCGGTCGTGATCAGTCTTAAATCTCGCTCTTGTCCTGTAGATGAGGCAATCGAGGATTCAGTAGCGGCGCTTAAGTGGCTGCAAGCAAATGGCTGTCAGCAGTTTTACTTCAAGTACTGCTCAACGTTTGACAGCACAGCAGAAGGTAACATTGGTCCTGTAACGGATGCACTGCTTGCAGAGCTAGGTGAAGCGTTCACCATTGTCTGCCCATCATTACCAGTGAATGGTCGCACAGTTTTCAACGGCCATCTATTTGTATTCCAGGACTTGCTAAGCGACTCGGGTATGCGTAATCACCCTGTGACACCAATGACTGATTCAAGCCTAGTTCGTATGATGGATGCTCAATCTCAAGGCAAATCTGGCCTGGTGAACTTCCAAATAATTGAACAAGGTCCAAAAGCGGTAATTGAGCGCTTTGAAGAGCTAAAAGTACAAGGCAACCGCTACGCAGTGGTTGATGCATTCAATGCAGAGCATCTTGTCACACTTGGCCAAGCGGCGAAGTCTCTAAAACTGGTAACTGGTGGTTCTGGTTTGGCTGCGGGTATTGCTAAGAACTGGATAGAGAACTTTGAAGATCAAAGTGATGCGAAGCAAGAGGGGAACCCTAAAAAGGCACCAACCGTTGTGTTATCTGGATCTTGTTCTGTCATGACCAACCAACAGGTCGCTGTTTACAAAGAAAAAGCGCCACACTTTGCTATTGATGTGAAGGCGTGTTTGACGGAAGAAGATTACTCAAATCAAGTGTTTGATTGGGTCATGACCAACATCGAAAGCGAGTTCGCACCACTGGTTTACGCAACCGCAGATGCAACGGCGTTAAAAGCGATTCAACAAGAGTTTGGCGCGCATGCTTCAAGTCACGCGGTTGAACAGTTCTTTAGCCAACTTGCAGTTAAACTTCAGCAGCACGGTGTGAAAAATTTCATCGTTGCGGGTGGGGAAACCTCAGGGGTTGTAACCCAAAGCCTAGCCGTAAAAGGTTTTCATATCGGTCCTCAAATCGCACCTGGTGTACCTTGGGTGAAGTCACTTGAAGGCGAGCTTTCTTTGGCTCTGAAATCGGGCAACTTCGGCGATGAACACTTCTTTGCCAAAGCACAGTCGTTTTTTGAATAGGTGAGGTTGTGATGAATAAAGAATTGATGACAGAACAACAACTGCGAGAGCAAATGGTCACTATGGCTCGCTCTATGTTTGAACGTGGCTATGCGACTGGCGGCGCTGGCAACCTTTCTCTAAAGCTGCCTAATGGACACTTTCTGGCAACGCCAACTGGTTCCTCGTTCGGCCGCTTGATTGCTGAAGAGCTTTCGGTTGTGGATATTGATGGCAACCATATCTCTGGTGAAAAGCCATCAAAAGAAGTGGCTTTTCATCTGGCGATTTATCGAAATAACTCAAAGTGTAATGCGATTGTGCATCTGCATTCTACTTACTTGACGGCGCTTTCTTGTCTTGAAGGTCTAGATCGCGAGAATGCCATCAAAGCTTTTACACCTTACTTTGTAATGCGCATTGGCGAACTGCCAGTGATTCCGTACCTGCGCCCGGGCGACCCTCAGATTGCTGAAGAACTTGCGCAGCGGGCTAGTGACTACCGAGCTTTCCTCCTGGCGAACCATGGTCCAGTGATCACGGGTACGGACTTTGAAGATGCAGTGGATAACGCAGAAGAGCTAGAAGAGACAGCGAAGCTAGCGTTCATTCTTAAAGATAGCAACATCCGCTACTTAACGGATACTGAGATTCAAGACCTAAAAGGGAGAGGTAAGTAATGGCTAAATTCGCGGCAAATCTGACAATGTTATTCACAGAAGTTCCTTTTCTAGATCGTTTCGAAAAAGCACACCAAGCGGGCTTCAAAGCGGTGGAATACCTTTTTCCATACGCATTCGAAGCGCAAGAACTAGCAAGCAAGATACAGCAGTTTGGTTTTGAGCAAGCGTTATTCAACATGCCTCCAGGTGATTGGGATGCAGGTGAACGAGGTTTTGCAGCTATTCCGGGGCGTGAGGATGAATTTAAAACGAGCGTCGAGACTGCGCTGATGTACGCCAAGGCACTGAACTGTAAAAAGGTTCACGCTATGTCTGGCATTGTTGATTCACGCTTCACTCGTGATCAGCATATTGAAACCTTTATCTCAAACATTCGTTATGCAGCGGATAAGTTTGCCGAACAAGGTGTTGAGCTGATGATTGAGCCACTCAACAATCGCGATGTACCGAACTACTTTGTTGCACATCAACGTGAAGCGGTGGAACTCATCAAACAAGTGGCTCGTCCAAACGTGAAATTGCAGCTCGATCTCTATCACGCACAAATTATGGACGGTGATCTGAGTACGTTGATTCGCGATGTGGCGCCATACACAGGCCATATTCAAATTGCTTCTGTGCCTGAAAGGCACGAACCATCGGAAGGCGAACTGAATTACCCACACCTATTCAATGTTTTGGATGACTCTGGTTACCAAGGCTGGATCGGTTGTGAATACAACCCAAGGCATAGCACGCAGCTAGGCCTTAGTTGGGTTAAACCATACCTATAACAATTTTAATTTCTATCCATAAATAACTTGAAACCAATTACAAAAACAAAGGGTCGTGACTATGAATATTATCATAACTGGAGGGGCGGGTTTTCTCGGAACCCTACTTGCCAAATCACTACTAAAAGAAAACAAAGCTGAAAGTATTACTATTGTCGACATTCAAAAGTCGCGCTTAGAGGGCATTGATGACCGAGTCGTTTCTTTAGTCATGGATATGACAAAGCGAGAAAATATAGACCAAGTTATTACTGCCGAAACGACACACATTTTTCATTTAGCGGCAATTGTATCGAGCCATGCTGAGCAAGATTTTGATTTAGGTGTAGCTGTAAACCTGACGACCACACAGTTATTGCTTGAGCGTTGCCGTAAAGTAAACCCTAATATTCGTTTTACGTTTGCTTCATCTTTAGCTGTCTTTGGTGGTGATCTTCCGGAAACGATTACACCAATAACAGCACTTCATCCTCAGTCATCCTACGGGACGCAAAAAGCCATAGGTGAGTTATTGGTTAACGACTATGCCCGTAAAGGCTTTGTTAAAGCTGTATCCGTACGTTTACCGACTATTTGTATTCGCCCTGGGAAACCAAACCTTGCCGCTAGCTCTTTCGTAAGCGGAATTATTCGTGAGCCTATGAATGCTCAAGAATCAAATTGTCCTGTAGACCCTACGCTAAAACTTTGGATATCGAGCCCGTCTAGAGTGGTGGACAATATTCAATATGCAGGGCTAATGCCTTATGAGCAGTTAAATAATCTGTCCTATAGAACGCTTAATTTACCTGGTATTCAAACTACACCAGCTGAGATGATTCAAACAATGGACACTCTAATGGGTAAACAACTTTCTAATTATATTACTTATGAGCATGATGCGGGTATTGATCGTATTGTGAGTAGTTGGCCACAAAAAATTGATTGTACTAAAGAACTGGAGCTTGGATTTAAAGCAGATAGTAATTTCAAGGATGTATTACAACAATTTATTTCTGTTAACAATATGGAGATTGTCTAATGTTACCAACCTCAGTAATTGGACTAATAGTAGCCGTATCAGTCCTTGTTTTTCTTGTATTACGTACAAAAGTACATGTGTTAATTGCGATGTTAATTGCGGCATGTATCGCAGGTATTATTGGTGGGTTAAGTGTTGACGACACGATTGCGACCGTTAGCAAAGGATTTGGTGGAACATTAGGCGGTATAGGGATTGTCATCGGTCTCGGCGTTATGATGGGGGCTATTTTAGAGGCTTCTGGAGCAGGAGAAAGTATTGCCTATAATTTTATAAAGTGGTTAGGAAAAAAGAAAGAAGAGGCCGCTCTTGCTGTAACTGGCTATATTGTTAGCATCCCAATCTTTGTGGATAGCGCGCTTATCATTCTTTATCCAATTGCGAAGTCTTTGTCAAAAACGTCCAATCGCTCGATTTTAACGCTTACGGTTGCTCTGGCGGGCGGCTTGGTCGTAGCGCATCACGCTATTCCGCCGACTCCAGGGCCTTTGGGCGTTGCTGGTATCTTTGGTGTCGATCTTGCCAGCATGTTAGGTTTTGGTTTGATGATCGCAGCGCCTTGTGTCATGGGTATTGTTTGGTATGCAAGATGGTTAGAAAAGCAGTTTCCTGAATTCATTCCAACCGAACATTTCTCGAAGTCTAGTGAGCAACTGATTAATGATCACAAAGAGTACATTGCAAGTAAAGAAGCGAAAGACCTACCATCTTTAAGTAAATCTATCGCTCCAATTATTATCCCTATTTTACTTATACTTGCGAAATCAGTGATGGGTTTATTAGAGGGGACTTTCGGTTTCGAAGGGCTGACTGCAACAACATTTGGTCAATTTATCGCTTTTATCGGCAGCCCTACTATTGCACTATCAATAGCGACGTTATTAGCGGTTTATACATTGGGTAATAACCTTACCAAAGAAGAAGCGAATGAAAAGATGGAACAAGGAATCTCCACTTGTGGCATCATTTTGTTAGTAACAGGAGCTGGTGGCGCGTTAGGTGCCGTATTGCGTGAAACGGGTGCGGGCGCAGAGATTGCTAACCAAGTTGCAGGGCTTCCTATTTCTGCGGTTATGATTCCATTTATTATTGCGACGTTAGTTCGTATTATTCAGGGATCTGGTACAGTCTCCATGATAACCGCTGCTTCTATATCTGCCCCAGTTTTAGTAAATATTCCTGACGTTAACCTTTTATTCGCAGCGACGGCAGCTACGATGGGATCTCTATTTGCTGGCTACTTTAATGACTCGCTATTCCATATTGTTAATCGACTAATGGGGGTGACTGAGGTTAAGAAACAACTCATTATTTGGACTATTCCAACAACAATTGCTTGGGCTATTGGTGGTTCATTAGTCATGATTCTTAACTTATTCTTCGGATCTCATGGTTCAATCTTTGATCCCGTGTTACCACTTGCTGTACTTTTGGGGTGTGTTGCATTTACAAAATCTTACAGCGCTAAGCACGTCGAATTACAAGAGGTATAAAGGTTTACTTGTACTCTTCCATAAAGTAAAAACCTATCACAACATGTATTTTTATCAGATGGTTTAGAGATTGTTAATAATATGAACGGCCCTATGTTTGGGCCGTTTTAGTTCTTATAAATAAACTATTTAAATTGAACCGATATAGGTTCCGTTTTCAACTTAATCAATATGAAATGGAATTGTTATTTCCCGCTTAGTAAGCGATTACCTATAAAGGTTCTATTCGAGTTTAACTCTAGTGATTTTACTCTAGCGAAGTAGGGTTACTTTATATAAGAGTCCAGTACTTTTAATACGACTTCCATATCTTTTTCACGTTGAGTTTTGTCTTCCTCAAGTACGACGTGTTCAAGTAAGTGACCTTTAATTACTTCTCGCATCAAACCATTTACTGCTCCCCGAATAGCGGCAATCTGCTGCAACACATCTTGGCATTCATGCTCTTCTTCCAGCATTTTTTTAAGTCCATTCACCTGACCCTGTATTTTACTGACTCGAGTGTTGAGCTTCTTTTGATCTCTGGTTGTATGCGACATGTCTTATCTTCTTTAAGTTACGGGCCGAGTTATTCTAACTGATAATGTAGCACTCAATTTATACTGGGGGGTAGTATTTAATACTAGGGGGGAGTATAGTTTGCGATAAATTAGAATCAACAACAGAGAACAACAATGGATTTTGTCGCGTTACTACAACAAGGTAATGGGTGGTTCTTTATTCCCAGTGCCATTTTTCTTGGCGCTTTGCATGGTTTAGAACCTGGGCACTCTAAAACGATGATGGCGGCGTTCATTGTCGCTGTGAAAGGAACGGTCAAACAAGCCGTGATGCTGGGTTTAGCTGCCACACTTTCTCACACTGCAATTGTATGGTTAATCGCTGTTGGCGGGATGTATATTAGCCAGAAATTCACCGCTGAAGCGGCTGAACCATGGATGCAACTTATGTCTGGGGTCATTATCGTGACAACCGGCGTATGGATGTTTTGGCGGACATGGAGCGATGAGCGAGCTTGGAACAAAGCTCAGGATCATGCTCGCGATTGGACGACGCAAGTTGTGGATACAGGACATGGGCATGTTTCGCTTTCGATTACACAGGAAGGGGAGCATCACCGTTTCCAGTTGCGAACACTCAGCGGTAAACCTTTAACTGCTGAAGGTATCAAGGTTTCGGTATCGAGTGATGGTTATCAACCTGCTGATATTTATCACTTTATAGAGCGTGATGGATACTTGGAATCGGCGTCTTGCATTGAAGTCTCTAATGGACTTTCTGTCACTTTGATCATCGGGCACCATGATCATACCCATGACTTTGATGTACATTTTCGTCCTGGTTCTCATTTAGAAAGCGAAGATAAGGAATATCAAGATGCTCACGAACGCGCTCACGCTTTAGACATTCAAAAACGCTTTGAGAATCGAGACGTGACGAATGGGCAAATTCTGCTGTTTGGATTAACGGGCGGTTTGATTCCATGCCCTGCTGCGGTAACGGTTTTGCTTATCTGTTTGCAGCTTAAGGCAATGACTCTTGGTGCGACATTAGTTGTGTCATTCAGTATTGGCTTAGCCTTGACTCTGGTTGCTGTTGGCGTTGTGGCAGCAGTGGGCGTGCAAAAAGCGACATCTAAATGGAGCGGTTTGAATGATGTTGCACGTCGAGCTCCTTACTTATCGGGCGTCTTGATCAGTGCAGTTGGTTTATACATGGGTATGCATGGATACATATCGCTGACGAGTTAAACTCTGTGGTAAAGATTCTTTTCCTTTCTTTTTGCATTGGTAATGGCTTAATGCCTTGGTTTGCCTATTTTTCTGCCGATTTTTGATTGATAATCACTCGATCTGACATCGCTGCCATATCTACAAACCAAGTCATTCTCGCTTCATCAAGCATCTCGTATTACAACCGCTGCGATTGTGGCTCTAATATTCGAATCTGAGATACTAAATGATAAAACGGGAGCACTGACCAAAGCGATCCCGATAGTCAAAACGCTAATTAGAAGTCTTTTCTTTAATGTTCGATACCAATTTGGTCGCATAGTTAAATTTAACTATGCAAACGTTTCCTTTTGCGTACTCGTCCCTTCGCCAAACCTCGTAGAAATGTGACGTTTTGAAGACTTTTTTTCCTTCTGTCTAAAGTAATCGGGAACCAAGCAGATACATAGTTATAAAGTTATGTCTTGCTCTGCCAAACAGACCCAAAATGCAGTTTGGTTGGTTTTGGAGAAGAAAGGCTTAGCGCTCGATTAATGAGCATCAATTGAATTGTATTGAGACAATTATAATGAAAAGAATCATCTTATTAGCAGTCTGCGCCATGTTTGGTATTGCTGTCGTGGCGAGTATGGCATCAACGTACCTAATTTCGAGTCAGAAAATCGATGACATCATCTTAAACAAATCCCAAGTTCAAGCTGAGTTTCTAGCGGGAAATGCGAGTTATATTTTGGAGAACTCAGCCAATCCAATGCAAGATTTACAATCGCTTGTTGAGGGGCTGAAACAACGTTCAGACGTGAGTTATGCCGTTGTAATTGACCGTAACGTAACGGCAGTAGCCCACAGTGATAAGCACAAGCTGAACAAAACCTATAACGATGAATATACTGTTGAAGGCGCGACGAGAGGTGTTCAACAGTACTCAAAGTGGTATGCCGATGTCCAGAAAGTATGGGTGTTTGACATCATGGCACCAATTTATGTGGATGGTCAGTTATACGGTACTTTTGATATTGGTATTCCTATTACCGAAGTGAGCCAAGCGACGAATGGAATTATTACTTACCAGTTGATCTCTATGGTGGCGATCTTCGTTATGTGTGTTTTGATTCTGTCACTTCTGCTAAATAAACTGATGAGACCGCTTTCTGCGCTTAAAGACGCTCTACAAGACATCTCAAAAGGAGACGGAGACTTAACCGTTCGTTTGCCAGCGAAAGGTAATGACGAAGTCGCGCAAATTTCTTCTGCTTTCAACGTTTTTGTTGGGAAAGTACATGAGATTATTACACAAGTTGTAAATACTGGTGTGGAGCTTAATAGTTCAGCTGTCGCTTTGCGTGGGCAATCTCAACAAGCGCTCACAAGAGGGCAAGAGCAGAACGAGCAAACCATGCTGGTTGTCACATCCATGAACGAAATGATTGCGACGGTCAATGAAATTGCCTCCAATGCTGCCGGAGCGGCAAATGCTGCGAGTGCAGCAAGTAATGAAGCGCAAGATGGCTACACGACGCTAGAAAGAACCAAAACGGCGATGACTAATCTTGAAAACGAGATGAACAGCACTTCCAACATTATCGTGAGTCTTGCTGAAAATACTCAGTCGATTGGTAGTATTCTAGAGGTGATTAGAGGTATTTCGGAGCAAACCAATCTATTGGCTCTCAATGCGGCTATCGAAGCGGCACGCGCTGGTGATGCCGGCCGAGGTTTTGCAGTAGTTGCTGATGAAGTTCGCAACCTAGCGACTAAAACGGCTCATTCTACCGATGAAATTGACAATATGATTCACCAGCTACAAACTGAAGCTCAAAGTGCGGTGAATTCAATGAGTAATAGTAAGACTCTTATTGAAGAAGGAACGGCAGAAACTGAGTTAGCTCGACAGGCTTTAGAAGCAATAGCTGCACAAGTGACGACTATTTCAGATATCAATACTCAAGTAGCAACCGCAACAGAACAGCAATCAACGGTAGCAAACGAAATTAATATGAACATGGATACCGTCAGCCACTCAGTGAAAAGTGCGCTAACAGCGAGTGAGCAACTAGAAGAATCAAGTCAACAACTCGCGGAGCTATCGCGAACACTCGATCGTCACGTAGGAGCGTTTAGAATCTAAACGCCAACTGACCCTCTTTAATAAAAGCCAGTAAATGTTAATTGCTGGCTTTTTTATTTGAGAAATCGAGTCTCAAATCGCTTAGCGGTGTTTGTCCTTTCTAGACGATAAAACAGAATACGATAAATTAGTTGAGTAAAGCTTAGCTAGGCGTTAAGTTTTGCGTTTTGCTTTAAATGTTCAACAAACATAGATATTTTCTTAGCTACATGTTTTCTAGACGAGTAAAAGGCGTAAAGCACTAAATCCTCAGGTTCGTACTCTAGAGTGACGATTTCTAGCTCACCATTTTTGATCTCATTTTGGCATGACTCAATTGGCAATATTGCGTATCCAAGCCCTGATAACGCGCCATATCTGGCGAGATGACCGCTGTTTACTTTGAATGAAGATTGCACAGTTTGAGTAATATGGCCCCCAACAGGGTTTCTGAATACCCATGGTGCACCATTTACTGCGGTAAGCGTCGTGATGCAGGGAACATGACTTAGATCCGTAATTTTGTAAGGGGTGGCGTATTTCTCAATTAGTTGAGGCGCGGCTAAAATGGCACTGGGCCAGCGTTTTATCTCTCTCGCCACCCAGTTACTGTCTGACAAAGTCCCTCTATGAAAACTCAAAATGACATCAAAGCTATCAATAACATCATCTTTAGGGTTTAGCGTTGTATCGCAAGACAAAGAGATTGACGGGTATTGCGTGCAAAAGGTGACAACCGCTTTGGCCAGTACAGGTGTGTCTGGCATAAGAATTCGCAGTTCCCCTGTTACCGTGTGTGAGTGGCGCGTTACCGTTTCTAGTGCGGCGTTGAGTTGCTCCAATAACGGACGAGTGCTGCTATAGAGCTCTTCTCCAGCCTCGGTAGGCGTCATTCGCCTTGTTGTTCTATTGAACAACCTAATGTTTAACTTTTCTTCAAGCAGGGCAATGTGTCGGCTGACATTTGATGTTGGTATATTCAAACACTCAGCGGCTCGCTTAAAGCTGTTGTTCTCATAAACACAGTGAAAACTTTTTAACCAGATTTGGTCAACGTTATCAAACATTTCATTATCCCATTTTATTGGATTATCAAGCCAGCATATCGCACTTTATCCCTGTACTAAGTTACATACAATTTTATTTACAAGTTTAAGCGAACAAACAACGAGATATCGCGCTAGAACGTAATCAATAGTGGTGAATTTATGAGCTGGTTAGAACGGTTATTTGAGAATAAAAATATAATAGGTTCGCGCAAAGCGTCTATCCCTGAGGGCGTTTGGACAAAGTGTCCTGAGTGTGAACAAATACTTTATCGTGCCGCGTTAAAAGAAAATTTGGAAGTATGCCCTAAATGCTCATATCACATGAGAATGGCTGCGCGTCAAAGGTTGATCTCTTTTCTGGACCATGGAACACAACAAGAGTTGGCAAGTGAGTTGGAGCCACAAGATATTTTGGGTTTTAAAGACTTAAAGCGATATAAAGAGCGAATTGCTTTAGCGCAGAAAACGACTGGAGAAAAAGATGCGTTGGTGGTGATGCAGGGCAAGTTATTGGGGCTGCCTGTTGTTGCGTGTGCATTCGAATTCTCTTTCATGGCAGGCTCGATGGGCGCAGTGGTTGGCGAGAAGTTTGTCCGAGCAATTGAAAGCGCAATTAATACAAAATCTGGGTTAGTATGTTTTTCCGCTTGCGGAGGGGCGCGCATGCAAGAGTCTTTGGTGGCACTAATGCAAATGTCAAAAACCAGCGCCGCGTTAAACCACTTATCTGAGCACAGATTACCCTATATCTCAGTATTGACGGACCAAACTTATGGTGGCGTCTCGGCGAGTTTAGCCATGTTAGGAGACATCAATATTGGTGAACCTAAAGCAAGTATTGGCTTTGCGGGAAGACGTGTCATTGAGCAAACGGTACGTGAAAAGTTACCAGACGAGTTTCAGCGAAGTGAATTTTTACTAGCGCATGGTGCGCTAGATATGATTGTCGATAGACGTGAAATGCGCGATCGCGTTGGCCGCTTACTGGCTAAGTTAACCAACGCGAGGGTGGTCTCAGAATAGGTTATATTAAAGTTAGACTTAGTACTTGCGTTTATTGAGCCGTAATCATTACAAACCGTTCATTTTGCCCCCATCTTGGTTCCGCATTCATTAGGCTGAGATCCAACGCCGTTTGGTATGGGTCAACAGCAAAATGGTCGCTTACTAACCCCCAGAGCATCCAGTTGATTGCGGTTTCATTCTCGGTAAGCTCTTCGAGTGGCGCTTGGAGGAAAAAGTACTCATCTTCGCCATCGTAACCGAGCCGATCATAGATAATGTTGCGTAGCTCTCGATCCAAATCATGTTGGAGGTTGATTGAGTCGTACAGTTGCTCTTCTGTTGGGCCATTCTCATGGTGATAAACATTGCGTTTTGACTCTTTGTGTAAAGTACCTGCGCCAGTTTCAATGCTTACTTTCTTTTGCGAGTGTTGCTCAAGAACTTGAATGATTTCATCCTCTAGTTGATCGAGTTTACTCAGCAAAACTTGATTGTTTATGTCACCAGCGGGGGAGGCCATCGTTTGGAAGGCTTTCACTCTCTCGTAGACTGCTTTCCCGTGAGGAAGGGCTGCAAAACACTGTTCTTGGAGCGCTTCATTGGCTTGCCAAATGCCCGAGTAGAGCTCGTAATCATGTGTATATGGTTGAAGCTCTTCAGTATCTTCCCCTAATAATTCTCGCCAGCGCTTTTGCCACTGTTCTTCTTTTGCGTGTTTTACACGCGCGTATTGCTTAACCCAGCGGTTACGAAGTTTTACCCCAAAAATGGCAAGTCCCCATGGAGCGAGCAAATAAAAATAATAGTGAGAAGAGTTATCCCAAAAGTAACCGTAAACGTAAACACCAAAAGCAAGCACCCAAGTTCCAATAGTACAAGCAATAACCCCGGACATTATTGATGATTGGCGCTTTGTTTCTCTTAATGTATTACCTTCAGCACATAACCAAAAAATGCCGCCAAAAACAAAGGCAAACGTTGTCATGAAGTAGGCAATCCCCGCTCCCAAAAATCCCCAAAGTGACATGTATTATCCCTAGCCAAATATCTGCTTTATTCACTCATCAATGACTGGAGGAGTAAATGTGTTTGATTTGGCGGAGAATTTACCATTAATGCCAACCTTTTGATATGCACTCTATGACTTATTGGGAATGAGTCACAAATAAAAATAGATGGTATCAAGCATCAAAATTTAATTTAGAACCTTTGATTGTCGTGAACTCTATCTGGAAGAGTTAAGGGGGGGCGTTTAAGGGCAATTTTCCTCATAAAGTCGTTATTTAGAAAAAGGTAAATTAATGTTTTTATTGATAATTGTGAGTTTTTTGGGAGTGGGATTGCTCCCATTTAATTAGAGTAAAAGACCTATTTTTGGGAGCGGTTTCATAAATTTTATGATACTGATTTCACTGTTTGAGCTGTAAAGAATATAAACCCCCACTCAATGTATGTTAATAATCAATGAGTGTTGTTATGTCTCATATCCGTTTTTTCCCGCGCCATCGTTTGGCGCTTGCTTGTATTCTAGCGAGTGTGTCTGGCTTCTCTTTTGCACAAAATCAGTGTGCTGTTGCTGATTTACAACAATCGCGAGATCTGGCTACTGCCGTTTCTGGTGCTGAGTATGATTGCTACCACGCTTGGTTTTCAGCACCTTCAGAAACGCTGAATGATATCTATAGTGAAGCGAGCCTAAGCCGTATCCAAGTCGCGCTGGATCAAGAAATCGCTCGCTATCGTGGTGAAGCAGATCAAGCTCGTATTCTAGAGAACCTAGGCGAATTTATTCGAGCGGCCTACTACGTTCGCTACAACGCTGGTACTGGTACACCCGAGTTTTCGCAAGCGTTGAGTCAGCGTTTTGCTCAGTCGACGAACCTATTCCTAAACAACCCTCATGCTTTGGATCAAGGTCGTGAACAAGTTGGTGCAATGAAGAGCCTGACTTTGATGGTTGATAACGTTAAGCAGTTGCCGCTGACCATGGATAGCATGATGGCCGCGTTGATGCACTTTAATCGTGAAACCGCGCAGGACACGCAATGGGTCGATGGTTTAAACAACTTGTTCCGCTCTATGGCAGGCCATGCGGCGAACGATGCGTTCTACCGATACATGGCAAACAATACACACCATATTGATACGTTGGTGAAATTCGCATCTGATAATGCTTGGGCATTAGATACGGATGCAAGCTTTATCGTTTTCAATGCATTACGTGAAACTGGTCGTTTGCTCGCGAGCCCAGATCAGGAGACCAAACGCAAAGCATTGGCAGTAATGCAACAGGTGATGCAGCGTTATCCACTGGGTAGTGAGCATGACAAACTATGGCTTGCTGCCGTTGAAATGATGAGCTACTACGCACCAGAAGGCCTAAATGGTCTGAATATTGAGCAAGCCAAGCAAGATTTAGCTGCACGTGTAATGCCAAATCGTTTTGAATGTCAGGGACCTGCCATTATTCGCTCTGAGGATCTGACCGATGCTCAAGCAGCGAAAGCGTGTGAAGTGCTAGCGGCAAAAGAAGCCGACTTCCATCGAGTTGCGAATACGGGTAATCAACCTGTCGCTGATGATTTGAATGATCGTGTTGAAGTGGCGGTATTCGCGAGTAACACTAGTTACGTTGATTACTCTTCATTCCTATTTGGTAATACAACGGACAACGGTGGTCAGTACCTAGAAGGTGACCCTTCAAAAGCGGACAATACTGCGCGTTTCGTCGCTTATCGCTACGCGAATGGTGAAGATCTCTCTATCTTGAACCTAGAACATGAATACACGCACTATTTAGATGCACGATTTAACCAATACGGTTCGTTCAGCGATAACTTGGCTCATGGTCATATTGTTTGGTGGCTAGAAGGTTTTGCTGAGTACATGCATTACAAGCAAGGTTACCAAGCTGCGATTGAGCTGATTGCAGATGGTAAACTGAGCCTTTCCACTGTGTTTGATACCACGTACTCTCACGATACCAATCGTATCTATCGTTGGGGTTATCTAGCTGTTCGATTCATGTTAGAAAATCATCCACAAGACGTCGAAAGCTTGTTGGCATTGTCGCGCTCTGGCCAGTTCGAACAATGGGCACAGCAGGTGACGTCTTTAGGTCAACAATACGATGCTGAGTTTGAACGTTGGTTGGACACATTAAAAGTGGAACCTGAGCAACCTGATACAGACCCAGAAGAGCCAACAGAACCAACAAGCCCTGAAGCACAAGTGACTGAATTGACGGCGAACCAAAGCCTTCAGCTCAGTGGCGAAGCATACAGCGAAAAACTGTTCTACGTTGATGTTCCAGCCAACACCGTTAACTTCAATGTATCTATTGAGGGTGCGGGTGATGCGGATCTTTACATGAGCTACAACAAAGTCGCGCATTACTATGATTTCGAAATGAGTCATTATGCTGATGGCAGCAATGAAGAGATTGTGTTTGAACCAGAGCAAGATGGTTACGTTAAAGCGGGTCGTTACTACATCAGCTTAACTGGACGTGATAGCTATGACTCAGTGAATCTTGTGGCTGCGTTAGAAGTGGAAGCGCAAACACCGCCAACCCAAGTGCAAGATGATTTAGCACCTGTGGTATTAGAGTCTGGTGAAGCCAAAATGCTTACCGTTCACAAGCAGCGTTATGCAGCAGTTTATGTGCCTGAAGGTGTTGAAGAGGTTCGTGTATGGCTAACGGCTCACTCTCAAACTGGTAATGTCGATCTATACGCGAGTAGGGAGCATTGGCCTACAGTAGAGCAGCACGAGTATGCGTCCAACTATGCAGGCAGCAATGAATACCTTGCGATTCCTGTTACTGAAGCAGGGTACGTGCACTTCGCTCTTCAGGCTCCAGAGCAAGGCGATGACGTTGAAATGCTAGTGCACTTCAACTAAACAGGTTCGATTAACTAAAGTCGAGATAAAACGTCGCTGATACAGCGACGTTTTTGTTTATATCGGACACGATTATAAACAAACAGCGGCGAATGCTAGTTAATCGGCTGGTTTATCGAGTTATCAGTTGCCCTTTTTCTAAACGGCTTTAGGTTTGTATTGCAATTTACCGCGCACATAAACTTTTTTAGCGACGCGTTCTGTGACCTAGCTTCTGATTTGTGCTTCCCAAATGGATACAATATATATGCACCCCGTGCAATAAAGTGAAAAGGGAAAGACATGAAAACGCTTATTTATGAAACGTTGATTAGCCTTGCTAACCAAGAACCAGAACAACATGCAAGAATCCGACAAAATCTCTATGAACAGTTGGATCTGCCGTTCGATAAGCAGCTGGCTTTGTATTCTTGTGCCCTTGGTCCTGCAAGTTCAGGCAAGTTGGAGAGCAGTCAAGGCATTAACAACGCGGTAGATTGCGCGGTTAAACTGCTTGAAACTCCTGAGCGCTAATTCACTCGTTGTTTTAATCACGGCCCGAACCCCAAGGGCCGTTTTTAATTGCGGTTAAATTGATTTCAACGTCGTTATTACTCTGCTCTTTCCGCTAGCACTTCTTTGAATGCAAACATGCCGTTTAATGCCGCGGGAAAACCTGCGTAGACGGACATCTGCAAAATGATCTCTTTAATCTCATCCTCGCTACAGCCTACATTCAGCGCTGCATTTAAGTGCACTTTTAGTTGCGGCGCGCAATTCCCCATTGCCGTTAGCGCGGCGACGGTTGCGATTTCTCTCGATTTTAGGTCTAAGCCCGGGCGAGCATAAATATCGCCAAACGGATACTCAATGGTGTACTGAGCTAAATCTGGACAAATATCTTGTAAGGTTTCGATGACATTATGACCAGCGTCGCCATCAATTTGAGAGAGTAGTTCTAATCCTTTGTTAAAGCGTGATTGTTCCATCGGTATGTTCCTAGTGAATAAACGTAAACACACCTTAATCGTTAGAGTTAACTCTAAGTCAACGAACTTTTCCGCTTTTATACAAGGCAATTTTTTCTTCTAGAGCCGATAAGTGCTTTTTCTGTTGCTCAATGTGGCGTTTGAGGTTTTCTTGGTGTTGTTCTAACAGGGCTTGACGTTGTGGTACAGATTGAGAGCCGACTTCCCTTAATTTGGCATACTCTAGAATCTCTTCAAGTGGCATTGCAGTTTCTTTTAAACACTTAACAAAGCTTATCCAGTTTAGATCTTTCGAACTATACATTCGATGTCCACTCGCGTTTCTATGGACATGTTTAAGTAAACCGATTTTTTCATAGTATCGAAGTGTATGAGCAGATAGCCCGACGAGGTCAGAAAATTCTTTGATATTCATTATTATCCTCCAAGGTAGAGCATACCCCATAGAGACAAGCTAAGTTTCGCATTTTGAAGTCATTTCGGGACAGATACAAACAGAAATCTTTAGTCTTTTAACGCTAGGTATGGTGATTTACTGGATTTTTGAAACGCGCCAAACGTGATCCATCTGCCAGTTTCGTTTTATTAACAATTGATTACTCAACGGGTTGGCTTGGCTATTTTTATCCTTTGGGCCTATTTTAGGGCGTACGTAGGTCTTATGTTGCATCTTTTTTGATTGATATTTTTGCTAAATAAAACAATGTCTTAGGTTTGTTCTGGGCTGTTTGGGGTGTATGTTGTGTGCCCGTTATTCACTCAGAACGATTTATCGCTGTGCAATGGATGAGTCGCTACGCCTTCGATTTCAGCCTTGAGTTAGTGCTAAAAGGGTGAGTGCCTCTGATGAATAGCTTTTATAATTTCGATTATTGAATTCACTCACAAAAAAATGCAAACAAGTAATCGTGAGTGGAAACGAGCAGGAGAACAACATGAGTGGCTCACAGGAAACACAATCATTCGGTGCAAACGTTATCTTACATGCGTTTGATTGGAAGTATGCTGACATTGCCCAACGAGCAAAAGAAATCCGCAAGCTTGGTTATGGCTCTGTGTTGGTTTCGCCACCAATGAAAAGCGCACACGATGAGCGCTGGTGGCAGCGTTATCAACCACAAGATTATCGTGTTATCGATAATGCCTTGGGTGATACCAAAGATTTTATTCATATGGTTCGTGAACTGGAGCAAGTTGGTGTGTGGGTTTATGCCGACGTAGTGTTTAACCATATGGCAAATGAGGCCCACCTTCGCAGAGACCTTCAGTACCCAAGACAAGAGGTCTTGGAGGAATACCAGAACAACAAGCAGAAATATCAGTCGCTAGCGTTGTTTGGCGATCTATCTCAACCACTTTTTGATGAAGAGGACTTTGTTGAAGCATTCGGCATTAAAGACTGGAAAGATAAGTGGCAGGTTCAAAATGGACGTATCACAGGTGGGCCAACCGACCCTGGCTTGCCAACTCTTCGTGTTTGTGACCATGTCGTTGAACAGCAGCGAGCGTACCTAACGGCGCTGAAAGCTATTGGTGTGAAAGGTTTTCGTATTGACGCTGCGAAACACATGACGTTAGAGCATCTTAAGCGTGTTTGGACAGACGACATCACGCGGGATGTGCATATATTTGGTGAAATTATTACCGATGGCGGTGCGACGGAAGAAGAGTATCAGCTGTTTCTTGAGCCGTATCTACAGGAAACTCGCCTAGGTGCGTACGATTTCCCTTTGTTCTCAACCATGTTTAAGGCGTTTGCTAAAAAGGGCAGCTTCAAGTCTCTGATTGATCCCTATTGTTTTGGTCAGGCTCTGTCCCCCGGTCGTGCGATTACATTTGCTATCACACATGATATTCCTAACAATGATGTCTTTCTTGATCTCATCATGGACGAGGAAAACGAATGGTTAGCTTATGCCTATATTCTAGGCCGAGATGGTGGTGTGCCGTTGATTTATACCGACTTAAACACCAGCGGTATTAAAGGTAAAAATGGTCAGCCAAGATGGCAAGGTGCATGGAGCGATCCGAGAATGGCAAAAATGATCCAGTTCCATAATATGACGCATGGCGAGCCGATGAGTGTTCTTGAAGGTAACGATGACATGCTCGTACTTAAGCGAGGTGACAAAGGTATTGTGGTGCTTAATAAATCACAGCGTCAACAGTCTTTGACATTAAAAATCGATGGTAATTGGGTTGATTTGATGACAGAACAAATCATTCCAACTGACGGTAAGTTAATCGTACCATCTAAGTCGTCAATGTTACTCGTCGCGAACTAGAAGATGTACACACCGAGGTTAGCAACTTCGGTGTGTATGTTTTTCATCGTCATTCACGTTCTGCTGAAGTTCAATAGAAACTCAAACTCTCTCGTTTTTGCTAGAAATTTATGAGCACTCGTTAACGCAACATTCTGCTTTTAAAAAACCAATTACGTCATCTAAGCACTGATACTCTGCAACACAAAAAAGGGTTCTACCCTCGCGGCGCTGGGTGAGAAGACCAGCTGAAGCAAGGCTCGAGATATGATGAGAGAGAGTGGATGCTGGAATGCCAAGCTTTTCTTGTACGCCGCCTACCGCGATACCTTTGTATCCCGCTTTGACGACTTCTTTGTAAATACTTAAACGAGTCGGATGCCCTAACTCTTTTAGTGCTTTAGCAACGGCTTCAAGCTCCATACTGACCTCTAAAGAATGACCACAGTAATTTTGTTTCGATAATAGGGAAAGTCTCGGTAAATGCCAACTATTACGATCTCAGAACAATTTAAATCAGATGAGATTCATACTGGCTCATGCCTTCATGACAACAATTGTCTGTTCTAATGAGACAGATCAATCTTCATTATTATTTCACGCCACGTTCAAAATCCCTCGTCTACACTCAATGTTGAGTTGTCAGTTGGCAGACCAAGGAGGCGGCCATGATTGCGGTTCATAGAGATTATTGTTTGTCTAACAGTTCGGAGTTACATGCCCACGTTAAAGTCAATCCTGTCGGTAAATTAGAAGTTGAGATTGTTGAACTTCAAGAGCGCCACACCACAGAGTTTGATGATTTGTCTTTTGAGAGTCGTGGGTGTGAAACTCGAATCTGTGGTAAAGAAGACACAACTCCGTGGCAGTTCAATCTTGCAGTTACTGATGCGTTAGAGCTTTCTCATTTAGTGGAAGAAGCAAACGAAGAGTATGAGATTTTAATGAATGATCTTATGTAATATCGAGAAGATCATTTTATCCTGCACGGCGTGTGGCTCTGTACTGAAAAAATAAAAACCTCCCAAGCGGGAGGTTTTTAATATGGAGTGCGTTATCGTTGGATAGGCTCTTCTCTTGGTGGTGTTAGCTCTTGGACGTTATCTTCATTAAAGTCATCGGCGTAACCTTTAGGTGGCGGTGTCCAACCACGTTCTGACCGCGATAGTTTGTCATGACGATCTTTTTGCATCTCTTCCGCCATTTTCTCCTCTAACTGAATAAACAGTTGTCGGAAATTGTTGTCATAGCGTTCACCTTCAGAATCATCTTCCCAAGCTTTGTAGAGTATTTCTGACTTACGTGCTTCAACACGCTTATATGTCGCCTTCTGTTGTTCAACAAAGAAGGGGTGAATGCCAAGTGCTTTCATTGTGTGACCGCCCATCTCCAATGCAGAATGGTAGGTCTCTGATTCAATAATATCAGCTCCCGCTTGACGCAAAAGATAGCCATGTCCACGGTCAAAGGCACGTGCAATCACTGTTACTTTTGGGTACGTGTGCTTAACGTACTTCACCAGTTCTACACTCGATTCTTGGTTATCAATCGCCACAACCAACGCAGCGGCGTGCTCAATGCCGGCTGTATGTAGCATATCTGGTCGAGTCGCGTCGCCAAAATAGGCGCGAGTGCCAATCTGGCGCATGTTATCGACTTGGTCAGATTGATGGTCAAGTACCACGGTAGTCACGCCGTTTGATACCAATAGGCGATTCACTATTTGTCCAAAGCGGCCGATGCCGGCGATGATCACCGTGCCTGTTTCCTCAATCGTATCGCTTTCGCGTTCATTTGACTGGCTTTCAAAGCGCGGCAGAATCACTCTATCAAACAGAATAAACAAACCTGGTGTCAGGAACATCGAAATCGCAACCACTAACGCAAGAGTTTGTGAAAGTTCAAATGGGATGACGTGGTTTTGCACTGAAAAGCTTAGAAGCACAAAGCCGAATTCACCTGCTTGAGCCAAGCTTAGGGTAAACAGCCAGCGGTTGCTTCCTTTCACCCTAAATATCAGTGCAAGAATAAACAGCACCAAGGCTTTCAAAACCATCACGCCAATGGTCAATGCCATGACCAACCAGAAATCACCAAAAAGGACCGAGAAGTTGATCCCTGCGCCAACGGTAATAAAGAACAGACCTAACAATAGGCCTTTAAATGGTTCGATATTGGATTCTAACTCGTGGCGGAATTCACTGTTCGCCAATACAACGCCAGCCAAGAAGGTTCCTAAGGCAGGAGATAAGCCCACTAAACTCATCAGTGCAGCGATACCAATGACAAGCATGAGTGCAGTTGCGGTAAAGATTTCTCGCAAACCAGAGCTAGCCACATAATTGAGCAGCGGTCGACTTAAAAAGTGTCCACCAACGACGACGATTGCAATCGATGCTGTGATTACGATGCCGTATGCCCAGCCGGGCAACCCCGCAACGAGGCTTAATTCTTCATGGTGCGCTGCGGCTGTTTGTGCTGCGGACTGTGCCTGTTCAATTAATTCAGGTAAGGCCAATAGGGGAATGAACGCCAACATTGGTATCACTGCAATATCTTGAAAAAGCAACACGGAGAAAGCGTTTTGTCCACCTTCCGTCTTCGTTAATCCTTTTTCGCTAAAAGTTTGCAAAACAATCGCAGTAGAAGAGAGGGCGAAGATCAAACCTATGGCTAAGGCTATGGTCCAAGGCTGGTCAAAGTATAAGGCAATACCCATAATCGCCGCGACGGTACCGCCGACTTGCAGACCTCCTAAGCCCATTAAGCGATTGCGCATCGCCCACAACATTTTGGGTTCGAGCTCTAAGCCAACGAGAAACAGCATCATCACCACGCCAAACTCGGCAAAGTGCTGGATTGTTGTTGTTTCTTCACCGACTAAACCGATAATTGGGCCAATGACCACACCTGCGATGAGATAGCCTAAAACGGACCCAAGTCCCAAACGCTTAGCAAGTGGGACTGCAATTACAGCAGCAATCAAATATACGAAGGCTTGTAAGAATATCCCTGTCATGAAGCCTCCTTAATGAGCTCTGGCAATGCGCTGTTAAGCTTGATTAATGACGCCGCAGCTTCAACATCCAACCTATCTTCGACTAAAGCTGTTAGCAGGCTCTTGTACCGCTCAACATGACGAGGGATTCGCCCTTCTTCATCTGCTGTACGTGCGCCAAACATCGCGAGAGGGGCAATGTAGTTCATGCCGGTCAGTGCGGACATTTGTTCAATAGGCGCAAGCAGTTGACGAATCGTAAAGTGGTTGTAGCCCTCTGCCTTATAAGCTTCTTCTTTGCCCCCTGCAGACAGCACACAAAGCATGGTCTTGCCTTGCAGTGCTGTGCCATCTGTACCGTAAGCAAAGCCATATTCCAAAACCAGATCTTGCCACTCTTTTAAAATCGCAGGCGTTGAATACCAATATAGTGGGAATTGGAAAATCACCACGTCATGCTCACGTAAGCGTTGCTGCTCACGGTCGATATTAATATCGAAACGAGGGTATTCGCCATAGAGATCAACACATGTCACGCCTTCAATTTTTTGAGCTTCTTTGAAAAGTGGAGTATTCACTTCTGAACGATGCTGGGAAGGATGAGCAAAGAGAATGAGTACTTTTTTATTTGCCATAGGGATCCTTGCTATCTAAATAACCATGCCCAGTAGGAGCGCGGGTTGGTTAGAAAATGTAACTCATAAATGATCGCCAAGCTAGTTTGGAAAACTGTTTAAGCTGTTTCAATATCAATAAAAAACCACCAAATAAATTGGTGGTTTTGGGAAGTGTTACGTTTTACTAATCATGAATAGGGACGACTAGAATATCCACCGGTGACTTGTTAATTAAGTGTCTGGAGTAAGAAATAATCTTGCTCCAGAAATCTTGGTGGTGGCCACAAATCAGAAGATCCACTTCTTGCTCTTTAATGGTGACCTCTAATTTATCAGCTAAGTCGCCAGTACCTACGAAGAAATGTTTAAGTGGGTAATCCATGTAATCACTAAATGTTTTTAAACATTCCATTGAATGCTCATTCAACGGCCTTTGATCCGGGTTTTCTTTAATGTCTACAAGCTCACGATAGATTTCTCCGTGCGTACCATCAATATGAATAAAGGAGATATCGGAGTCGAGATAGTTTGCCATTGATACCGCTCTGTCGATAAGCACGGTGCTTTCATCTGACAGTTCGAGTGCAACAAGGATATGTTTGTATTTCATAACCACGCCCTTATGTGGATTATCTTTACCCTAAGCATAGTATGGCTTGGATAAAAATTGTGTTGCTAAGATCTCGAAATTGTTCAAAGACTTGTTAAAAAGTTAATGTGATATAACAACTTACTGTGAAACTTTCTTTTTGTTCACATTTGGTTAGAAAGCTTGCTTTTTGAACAAAAAAGCGGCTACACTCTGTGCATCATTTCTCTAGGAGATTACGCCAACATGAAGAACTAAACCTGTCATCCATATTTTTACTTATTTTTTGGATCTGCAGGGTTAGTAGGCGTAGCTCACTTTCCGATATTTCTTTGCAACAAGACGACTTTTTGATTTGACGTATATCGTCGAGCTTTACATAGAGCTTAATGCGTTTGTGCACGCGTTTTGTTGCCATTTCAAATCATAGCTACGGCTGTTGTCCCTGTCATACAGGAGGCAAATTATGCCAGTTTTACAAGCTTTTAATGTTAGCCATCAGTTTGATAATGGCGATACGCTATTCCAGTCTATTTCTTGTTCCATGACTAAACGACGTGTTGGTTTGGTTGGGCGCAATGGCATCGGCAAGTCGCTTTTGGCTTCCATTTTGGCGGGCGAAACTCAGCCTGCCAGCGGTGTTGTGACTGCTCCCTCTTCTTTCATGATGTATCGCCAGCAGCCGTCTGATCTGCTTTCAGGTCAGCAATCGATCGCCCAGTTTCTGGGCAAAGATGCGGTCTTGCATGCTTTAAAGCAGATTGAACAAGGTGATGTTTCTGAACATTGGTTCGAACTGGTTGGCGAGCAGTGGGATATTGAATTAAAACTCAAACAGCAGCTCGCTGCGATGGGATTACCGCAAGATCCTGATTTCTCTTGTGCTCGGCTCAGTGGTGGTCAGTTGGCGCGTTTGCAGTTATGGCAGTTATTTGAAAACGAAACGGAGCTTTTGATTCTCGATGAACCATCCAATCACCTCGATACCGAGGCGAAACAATGGTTGATAGAGTCTATGACGCACTTCAGCGGCGCGATTTTACTCATCAGTCACGATCGTGAGCTGCTGCGAGAGATGGAGGAAATTTGGGAGCTATCGGGCCTAGGTTTACAGGCTTTTGGTGGAAATTACGATGTGTACGCCGAGAAAAAACGCACTGAACTGCAAGCGGTCGAGAGGCAGTTAGCGCAAGTCGATAAACAGAAAAAACGGTTAGCCGAGCAAGCCCAGAAAAATCGCGAAAAAGCAGACCAACGCGCCGCGCAAGGGAACAAACTGCGCAAAGACGGCAGTCAGCCCAAAATTTTGCTTGATGGAAAAAAGGATAGCGCGACCGCCAGTGCCTCAAATCGCAATAAGAATGAGCAACTCAGACAAGCGCATTTACAAGCCAAAGAACAGGCGTTGCAATCGCGACATGAGCAGCTCAAGGCGCAAAAGTTTTATCTTACAGATAATCCGAACCGTTCGCGAAAAGTATTGTCGATACAAGAAGGTATATTACCTTTTGGGAATTCTACACCTATCACGTTGCAGATTTTTGCGAACGACAAAGTCCATCTCAAAGGGAAAAATGGCTGCGGAAAATCAACCTTGTTAAAGGCATTGCTTGGCGAGTTATCGTTGCAGAGTGGTGAGTTGCAAGTGAATACGTCTTTGTATTATCTCGACCAACATTTTGGCGCAGTGAATCCAAATCTTTCGTTACTTGAAAACGTAATGGAGAGCTGCCAAGAGATGACGGAAAGTGAAGCGAGGACCTTATTGGCCGGGATCGGTTTTCGTCGAGATGCTGTGTTTCGGTTGGGGCGCCTACTGAGCGGTGGCGAGAAGATGAAGCTCGCGATGCTGATAGTCAGCCACCAAAACTCTCAGCCTTTGCTGCTGCTTGATGAGCCAGATAATCATCTCGATCTGGAGTCAAAAATAATGCTTAGTCAGGCGTTAAATGTATACAAAGGTGGATTTGTTCTGATTAGTCACGACCAAGATTTCGCTTCTGAGTCTGGGGTTTTGCGCCAAATCGAGCTGACTTAGACGAAAGAGAGTAAACGTCATCGTAGCTCTTCAGTATTGTTCCCAAGTTCTACACTTCCACTTACTAGTTTGTAGAACTGGAAGGAAATGAGGGAGTTAGGATGGCTTTCACAACTCGTTTAATGAAATTAGATTCATTTTGTCGATATATAGTAGAGTTCTGATGTATTGCACAAAAAGACAACAGAAAAATAAAAAGGAATTTCATGAAAAAGAACACCCTAGCACTCACAACGGCTCTCGCACTCGGAAGTGTGTTGTCTGTGGCGTATGCAAATGAAGCGGCGCAATCGTCGGTTGAACAGGTAACCCCGAAAACCATCACGTATCCAACCACACAAAAAGTGGATGTTGTCGATGACTACTTTGGTACAAAAGTGAGTGATCCTTATCGCTGGTTGGAAGACGATCTCAGCCCAGAAACCGCAGAATGGGTTAAGGCACAAAATGCAGTGACGTTTGATTATCTGTCGAAAATCCCTTACCGCGAGCAGATTGAAGAGCGCATCACTAAGCTCATGGACTACGAAAAGCAAAGCCAACCGTTCAAAGAGGGTAAGTTCACTTACTTCTACAAAAATGACGGGTTACAGAACCAAGATGTGCTTTATCGGCAGTTAGGTGATGGCGAAGCAGAAATTTTCCTCGATCCAAATACTTTTAGTGAAGATGGCACCACATCGTTAGCGGGAGTGAGCTTTTCACGAGATGGATCTTTGGTTGCATACAGCATTTCGGAAGGCGGTAGCGATTGGCGCAAAGTCATTGTGTTAGACACAGAAACCAAAAAGCCCGTCGGTGAAACGCTGGTGGATATTAAGTTCAGTGGCATCAGTTGGCTCGGCAATCAAGGCTTCTATTACTCAAGTTATGACAAGCCAAAAGGGAGTGAACTTTCCGCGAAGACAGACCAACACAAGCTCTACTTTCATAAACTAGGGACGAAACAAAGTGAAGACCAATTAATTTTCGGTGGTGTAAAGGACGAAAAGTATCGCTACGTTGGGGGTTACACGTCGGAAGATGAACGCTACTTGTTTATCTCAGCCAGCGTATCGACGTCGGGCAACAAACTGTTCTTCAAAGACCTGAGTAAGCCAAATAGCCCGCTGAAAACCATTTTAGATAACACCAGTTCTGATACTTGGGTGATAGACAACCAAGGCACGAAACTGTACTTGGTTACGAACCTTAATGCGCCGAACAAACGCGTCGTGACGGTGGATGCAAGTCAGCCGCAGCCCAAAAACTGGAAAGATTTGATTCCTGAAACAAAGAACGTGTTACGTGTTTCTACCGCGGGTGGCAATTTGTTTGCGAGCTATATTGTTGATGCGATCTCGATGGTGAAGCAATACGACATGAACGGCAAACTCATCCGAGAAATCAAATTGCCTGATATTGGCAGCGCATACGGTTTCTCGGGGAAAAAAGAAGAAACCGAAGTCTACTACTCTTTCACCAACTACAAGATGCCAAGCACTACCTATCGTCTGAACATCAAAGATGGTGATAGCGAGGTGTACTACAAATCTAAAGCGCCATTTGACCCTGTTTTGTATGAATCTCGCCAGGTGTTTTACACCTCAAAAGACGGAACAAAAGTGCCGATGATCATCACCTATAAAAAAGGGACACCGATGGACGGCAGTGCACCAACCATCCTATATGGTTATGGCGGTTTCAACATTAGCCTCACGCCATCTTTTAGCCCGACACGTGCGGCTTGGTTAGAGCTTGGTGGTGTTTACGCGGTAGCGAACATTCGTGGTGGTGGGGAATATGGCAAAGAATGGCACAACGCTGGCATTCAAATGCAAAAGCAAAATGTGTTTGATGACTTTATTGCTGCGGCTGAATTCCTAATTGATGAAAAGGTAACGTCATCAAACAAGTTAGCCATTAACGGTGGATCGAATGGTGGCTTGTTAGTAGGGGCCGTTATGACGCAACGTCCAGAGCTGTTTAAAGTGGCGCTGCCAGCAGTCGGCGTACTGGATATGCTGCGTTACCATACTTTTACCGCAGGTGCTGGTTGGGCGTATGACTACGGCACGGCAGAGCAAAGTAAAGAGATATTCCAATATCTGAAAAGTTATTCGCCGGTACACAATGTAAAAGCAGGGGTGGAATACCCAGCAACATTGATTACAACGGGTGATCATGATGACCGTGTTGTTCCTGCTCACTCATACAAATTTGCTGCTGAGTTGCAATCGAAGCAAGCGGGTTCAAATCCGACCTTAATTCGCATCGAAACCAATGCAGGACATGGTGCAGGCACACCAACGCGTAAAATAATTGAGACAAATGCAGATATTTATAGTTTTGCACTGTTCAATATGGGAATAGAGAAACTGCAATAGTGCGAATTGTTTGCGTTTTAGTTATCGAAACGCATCGGCGCTTTATCGCTCGATAATAAAAGGGAATCACAGAGAGTGATTCCCTTTTATTTATTATAGGCCTACTATTCTAATCTGATGCTAGGCTAATCAAACTAAGGTTTTTTAAATTATTATAATGTTCTAATTAATCTGAAGAGTGTTGTACGGTCGAAATGAAACATTGATCGCGATCACCTAAATCCATTGCACTCTCTATTTATATGGTAAAATTAATTAATCATTCGTTCTAATGATAATTGAATTTTCATAAGTTTTAATATTTCCTTCTTCATTGTTATTACCAAATTTCAAGTTATATAAGATATAAGTAGCGGTGATTGAACTTTTACGATGCTTTATTTTATTTTAATTAAAACGTCGAATGTTTCGTCATTATTGAATTTGCTTTGATAATTTATGTTATCCAAAGCGAGTTGTGTTGCTTGCTATTTATGATGACCTCATGACGTGAATAATTTTATAATCATTAAAATGGATACAGTTTTATGAATTTAGTGAAACCGTCTGTTGCCATTGTGGTTGCAGCCCTACAACTCGCGTCTTCTGCCTATGCGCAGACAAACAATAACGAAGAACTTCAAGATATGTCTGACCCACTTGCGGTATACACCCAAGCTGGCTTTGGTATTACTGATAAAGGTGCGAACATCAAAATCGGTCAAACTTACCAATCTAGCCAGCCTGGTACCATGGCGATGAACATCATTGAAATGAAAGGCATTGGTGGTGAGCTATTTGGCATTCGCGACAATGACGATCCAATATATGCCAACGTTGATGACAGCATTGACTCTTTCCGACTACGTAATTTCCAAGTAGAAGTCGCAAAAGGTCTAGGCCGTCAATTAGATGTAAACTACGACGTTGATAACGATAAATTAGATGCATCTTATAGCTTTATTCAAGGTCTACCTAAGTTTGGTATGTTGCAGCTATTTCCTTTAGCTGGTGCGGGTGTCACTATTGCTAATGATTTTAGTGGTGATGACAAAGGTTATGAAATTCCAGGTACTTTCACTGTTGTGGGTATGTACTCAAAAATTGAATTAACCGATAAAATCTGGATTAACTACAACCCAATGTATATGCATACGTTGTCAGGGTCTAGTCAATATAAAGATACTTATTATGCGGGTGAAGATAATATCTTGACTCATGAGTTTGCGTTGTCTTATCAAATTAATCCTCGCGCAAATATTCGTTACTTTGCAAACTGGAATGAGCACGTTAATTTCGGTGATGGTGATCACCGCATCGAATTTAACTACCAATTCTAACTCCCTCGTTTATTTCCAGAATGGAAAGTGTGTTTATCCATATATTTAAATATTTAGGCCAAAGCACTTTCTACATAAAGTAGGTTTATCATGAAAGCCAAATATAAATTTGCGTTGGTATCTATTGCTATATCTTCTGCATTACTATCAGGATGCAAAACTGGCGATATCGTAACGAAAACAGCCCAAGCACCCTCTGTTGAAACCGTTACCCTAACCGAAACAAAAATCACTCCTTATCATAATTTTATCGGTCGAACTGAAGCGGTAAATGACGTTGATATTATGCCGCGAGTCGGTGGCGAATTAACCGCGATTCATTTTAAAGATGGCGATATGGTCGAAAAAGGCCAATTGTTGTTTGAAATCGACGACCGTCCTTACAAAGCGGCACTGGCGTATGCAAAAGCGTCGTTGCAAAAAGCAAAAGCGCAACTCGTTCAAACTACGCGTGATGCAGAACGTGTGAAGAAACTCATCAAAGATAAAAGCATCAGTGAGCAGCAATACGATGACGCCATTGCCGCGCAAGCCGCAGCGATTGCTTCGGTAGAAGAGGCGAAGGCGACGCTGGTTTCAGCAAGGCTCGATCTTGAATTTAGCTCTGTGCGTGCTCCTTTCTCTGGTCGCGTGGGTTTCAGCAACTTCCGAGTGGGTGACCGTATTTCGAAAATTCAACTCGTTCCTCTTGTTTCGATCACTCAAGTAGACCCAATTCACTTTGGCTTTGATGTGGATGAGAAGCTCTACCGCCGCGTAAGAAGTGCGATTGATGTAGCTCATCGTAACGATGACAAACTGGATGTTGATTTAACACTGACGCTTTCAGACGGTTCATTGTATCCGCTTGATGGCAAGATCTACGCCGTTGGCAATAAGATCGATTTAGAAACAGGCTCAATTCGAGCAGAAGCACAATTCGATAATCCAACTTACGCGCTTATGCCGGGTGAATATGGCAACTTGACCATCAAGCTGCGCAACAAAACCATTGATGGTTTGCTTATCCCATCGGCGGCTGTTCAACAAGACCAAGCGGGTGACTACGTCATGGTGGTTGGTGATGATCACGTGGTGTCTCGTCGTAACGTTGAACTCGGTCAGACCTACGGTGTGAAACGTGCTGTGCTGACTGGTTTGGCGGCTAACGAAAAAGTCATCGTCAATGGTCTACAAAAAGTGCGTCCGGGTGCAACGGTGAAAGACGTTGAGCTACAGAGTGAACAAGGCTGAGTGAGTACTGATGTTAAGTAAATTTTTCATTCACCGGCCGAAGTTTGCTTTGGTGATCTCACTGGCGATGACATTGATGGGTATGATCGCCCTGAAAGTCTTGCCAATTTCTGAGTATCCTCAAATCTCTCCAACGGTAATTACGGTGAGCACCATGTATCCGGGTGCAAACGCGGACGTGGTTAAAAAGACCGTAGCACAACCGATAGAAGCCAAAGTCAACGGCGTTGAAGACATGATTTACATGTCTTCTGTGATTGGTAACGATGGCTCATACACATTGCGTATTTACTTCCGAGTGGGCGCAGATGGCGATATGGCGCAGGTTCGTGTGAACAACTTGGTGGCACAGGCGACGTCGTCTCTACCACAAGAAGTAAACCAAATCGGTGTGACGGTTAAGAAGAAATCTTCCGACATGCTGGGCGTTATCACACTGCGTTCTCCGAAACAGTCTCACGACAGTATCTACCTTTCTAACTACGCGGATCTCAATATTGTCGAGCGTCTAAAACGTATCGAAGGTATGAGTGACATTACGCTGCTGGGTAAGAAAGACTACTCAATGCGTATTTGGTTGAACCCAAATAAACTGGCTACCTTGAAGCTTTCTGCTAGCGATGTTATTGGCGCAATTAAAACGCAAAACATCCAAGTGGCGGCGGGTAAGATCGGTGGTATGCCAGCTCCGGGTGATCAGCAATATCAATATGTTTTGCAAACCAAAGGCCGCCTTACTTCTGCGGAAGAGTTCGAGAACATCATCATCCGTGCGAGCAAGAAAGGTTCTCTGATTCGCTTGAAAGATGTGGCTCGTGTCGAAGTTGGCGCACAAGGTTACGAAGCTGATGGTCGTATGAATAACGAACCAGCCGCCGTTCTGGCCTTGTACCAGTTGCCGACAGCGAATGCGCTAGACGTGATGGAGCGGGTGAAAGAGGCCATGAAAGAGTACGAGAAATCGTTCCCAGATGATTTGGTCTATGACATCGCGTATGACTCTACCGAATACGTAGAGACATCGATTGATGAAGTGTACGAGACGCTGGTGATTGCGGTACTTCTTGTCACCTTCGTTGTGTACGTTTTCTTGCAGAACTGGCGAGCGACCATCATTCCAACCTTAGCGATTCCGGTTTCCATCATTGCGACTTTCGCAATCATGGGCGTGATGGGCATGACCATTAACACCATCTCGTTGTTTGGCTTGATCCTCGCCATCGGTATCGTGGTGGACGATGCGATCATCGTGGTAGAGAACGTGGAGCGGGTTATCCATGAAGAGCATTTAGACCCGATTCCGGCCACGATCCAAGCTATGAAAGAAGTGACGGGGCCAGTATTGGCAACAACGCTTATTTTGTTGGCAGTATTCGTACCGGTTGCGCTATTGCCGGGTATTTCCGGTCGAATGTTCAACCAGTTCGCAGTCACCATCTGTGTGTCGGTGCTGATCTCTGCGATCAACGCATTAACGTTAACGCCAGCGCTTTGTGCGTTGATGTTGAAATCTACTCACTCGCAACCTATTGCGCCTTTGCGTGCGTTTAATCGAGGTTTTGAAGCAATAACGCGCAAATACCAAGGTTTAGTTGGCTTCTTGAGCCGTCGTATTGTGCTGAGTATCGGTGTGTATGGCGCGCTTATTGCGGTGCTGGCATTTGCGTTCATGACCGTACCTTCCTCTTTCGTACCAAACGAAGATAAAGGCGTGTTCATGGTCGAAATGCGTTTGCCAGACGCAGCAGCATTGCAGCGTACTGCACCATTAATGAAGAAGTACGTTGATGAGCTAAAACAGATGGAAGGTGTGGAGAACGTGGTTTCGGTTGCGGGCTTCTCGGTAATTAACATGGCGTCGATTCCAAACTCGGGCATGTTGATCATCAAACTGGATAACTGGAGCAAACGTAAAGACCCTGAGCTACACCAACGCGCGTTGATGAATAAAGTTAACCAAATGCTGAACTCAACGCCAGATGCCGCTTCGTTCGTTTTCGCGACGCCGGCAATCAAAGGTATGGGGGCGGTGGATGGTTTCAACCTTGTGTTGCAAGACAACTTAGGTCGTTCTCCACAAGAATTGGCAAAAACAACCGCTGATTTTGTTGCCCAAATCAACCAACAGCCAGAAGTGGCGCGTGCGTTCTCGATTTTCCGTGCGAACATTCCGCAACGATACATCGATATTGACCGTGATAAAGCGATTTCAATGGGCGTACCGTTGAATGGAATCTTCAGCACACTGCAAGCGCAGTTGGGCGGCGCATACATTTCTGACTTCAACTTGTTTGGCCGTTCGTATCAAGTGAAAGTGCAAGCAGAAGAACAATACCGTGACAACATCGACGACATCGACCATCTGTTTGTTCGTTCAAACTCTGGAAAAATGGTGTCACTGGCAACACTAGTGAAAGTGAAGCCGATCTTTGGCCCTGATACCTTGTCGAACTACAACATGTTCAGTTCTGCAACCGTGAACGGTGCGCCAGCGCCAGGTTACAGCTCGGGTGATGTTGTAAAAGCCATTGAAAAACTGGCTGCGGAATCTTTGCCAAGTGGTTACTCATACGAGTGGTCAGGCATGACTTACCAAGAGATGAAAGCAGGCAACATGGCGCCGATCGCGTTCGCATTGTCTTTGCTGTTCACATACTTGTTCTTGGTGGCTCAGTACGAAAGTTGGACCATTCCTGCAGCGGTAATGATGGCGGTTCCAGTCGCGATTCTCGGCGCAATGGGCACGCTACTGCTGGTGGGGCAACCGTTCGACTTGTACGTGCAGATTGGTGTGGTCATCTTGATCGGTATGTCCGCCAAAGTGGCGATTCTTATCGTGGAATTTGCCAAAGTTCTGCGAGAAGAAAAGGGCTTATCCATCATTGATGCTGCCAAAGAAGCTGCTCGAATCCGTTTCCGTGCAGTACAGATGACCGCATTTGCCTTCATCTGGGGGGTATTCCCGTTGGTGATTGCATCGGGTGCCGGTGCGGCATCTCGTCACTCACTGGGCTTTGCAGTATTCGGCGGCATGATTCTCTCTACGTTTGTAGGCACGTTACTGACGCCAGTGTTCTTCGTGATGATGCAATCTCTGCGCGAGAAGTTTAAGCGAAAGAAACCCACTGAACTTGAGGTGAGCGAGCAATAACGCTGATTTCAACTGACTGACTCCACAACACCCCCACGCTGTGTGCGATTGGCCAATGCCTTTCATTGATATACAACCACCGTCGCAGCGTGGGTTCCCCTAACAATAATAGGTTTTAGCATGAAAAATCTTTCAAAAATCGTCGTAGCGAGCTCTCTACTGACGTGTGCTGCTGCGCAAGCGGGTGGGTTATACCTTTATGAAACTACAGCATCGGATATTGGTTTGGCATCCGCTGGTATGGCGGCTCGTGCGCAAGATGCCTCAGTAATGGCAGCAAACCCGGCTGGTCTGGCGAATGTTTCTGGTAAATCTTTCTCTGGTAACCTGATTGGCCTTTACGGTGACGCGCAACTAGACACGATGACTAGCGATGCGGGCAACGTGATTGGTTTTGTTCCTATGGCGTCGGCATTTTACAGCCAACAAGTGAACGACAAATGGACGCTGGGTATTGGTCTGTATGGCAACTACGGCCTTGGCCTCGAGTACGAAGGTCTTTTGAATAATCATTTAGATATTCCTACAGCAACGACACAAGCGTTGACCATTCAACCTTCCGCTTCTTACCGCATCAATGATCACTGGTCTGTGGGTGCGGCGCTTGGCATTCAGTACGGTATGTATGAAGTGGAAACGAAGGGAGCCCTGAACTTCAATGACGAAGACCAAGATACTCAGGTCAACGGTCGAGTAGGTGTGCTTTATGAGGCAACACCAGGCACTCGTCTTGGTCTGTCTTACTCTTCTGAAACCGAATTTGAATTCGACAACAGCAACTCCATTGCTCCGCAACAACTGATCTTCAGTGCTTACCATGAAGTGAATGATGACCTAGCGGTGATGTGGAACGTGAACTGGCAAGACTGGAGCGAATACACAACCACGCTTAAGGCTGCAGAATTGGTCGATGTAGAGACACAAGACACTTACCAAATCGCATTGGGTACTCAGTACAAACTGAATGAAAAAATGATGTGGAATGCAGGTTTTGCATTCGATACCAGCATGTATGAAAGCCAATCAAACGGTGACATTACCGTTCCTACTGGCAAGGCGTACCGCATTGGTACAGGCATTGATTACAAATTGGATTCAGAAAACTCAATTGGTTTCGCGTTTGAAGCGATCTTGATGGAGTCTTCAGAAACAGAAACGCCACGCTTACAAGCTGGTTTTGATGAGCCTGCTCTGTACTTCATGAGCATGAGCTACAACTGGAAAAACTAATCATTCCTAATCGCTAAAACGCCTTCCTTACAGGCCATTCTACCCTAACTACCTGCACTGGATGCTGTCATGCCATCTAAGGTAGTTAGGGAGCTTCTGTCGTATCCAGTGAGTGATGATTCAAAAAGTATCTGCGCAGCTAAGTGCGGGTATTCAACATCTCAAAGGACTAAAAAATGAAAAATAAACTAGCGTTAGTGTGTACGACTTTGTTGGTCAGTACGCTGGCTCATGGTGCCGAGCATCGAGTAAAAGACAATAAAAACAAGTTGGCGGATGACCCAACAAAAGTCATCACGAAATTTGGCGCCTCGTACGCAAACAACTACGATTTTGATGATCAAAACATCTCATTCTCGGGCTCACTTGCGCTTGACCAAGCGCGCAAAATCAACCTGCGTATCAATGATGATGCGAGCGAGTGGCGTATTGGTGGCTCGTGGTTGTTTCCGGTCGGTATCGTGAACTTCAACTTCGGTAAAAATGAATACGTAAACGGCGCGGATCAAACCAACTACAGCGTTGGTACCTTTATGCCGCTAAGTTATTTCGGGATTGAGCCAGCAGGCTTCCAAATTTTCCCAATGGCAGGCTATACGTACAACACTGGTGATGTTCCTGTTTGTGACGGTGCAGAAAGTAGTCTCTGTAGCGAGCCTAACTTTACGGGTACGCCAAGTGCAGAGAATGGCTTCAATATGATGAGCTCTTCAGGCAGTAGCGGTTACGTTGGTGCATTTGCGCTGAAATCGTTTACCAAAGAGCTGACGTTAATCAGCTTCGCAGCAGGCACTTACGGCTCAGAAAACAGTGAAGGAGAGAACTACAAAGGCTTCTTTGGTGGTATTGGTCTTGGTTACCTCGTGAGCAAACGCCACTCATTTAACGTAATGACGTTTGTCATGGACAACAACACCTATTTGGATGAAGCAGACAAGCGCATCGTATTATCATATCAATATCAATTTGAATAAATAAAAACGCAGCCCAAATAGCTGCGTTTTTACTTTGATAGAATGAACTAGTGAATTGAGTTGTTTTCTTCGATCTTTTTCTGGTATTGGTGTTTTAATATATACATGCGCTTAACATCGCTGTAAGCGCCGTTAATAAAGTATTCTTCTACAAGGTGACCTTCTTCGATAAAGCCGCATTTTTTGTATAAGTGAATAGCGACTTCGTTATCCACTGCGACTAATAAGTAGATTTTACGTAGATTAAGAATTGAGAATGAGTAATCTAACGCACGATTAATCATCTCTGTCGCATAACCTCTGCCTTGATGCTCTGGGGCGATGATTATCTGAAATTCCGCGCTGCGGTGAATGTAGTTAATCTCGATCAGCTCAACTAAGCCAATTACGATGCCGTCTTCATCTTCGACGACAAAACGCCTTTCAGCGTCATCATGTATATGTTTTCGATAAAGTTCTTCGAGCTCGTCATAAGACTCGTAAGGTTCTTCGAACCAGTAGGCCATGATATTTCGGTTGTTATTCAGTTCATGAATAAAGCGCAAATCAGAACGCTCTAATGCACGCATTTTTAGGCCTTTCTTCATCATTTTTCTCCAATGAGGGCGGAGAATACCTCCGCACTTGATGCTAGAAAATATTACCGTATTTCACAAGAATAGCGCATCTTTTTTTGAAAAATATCCTGTGATTTTCAATGTGGAAACTTAGAGTTCACGACAAATATAAATTAATCTTTACGATAAAAAACTCGATTAGGTGCTTTGCCTAATATCGTATTAAATACTGCGCAACGACTTAGTGTCTTAATCTAAACAAACAAGGTATTCAATATGTTTTCAATCGGTGACGTAGTAGTAGCGACTAAAGGTATCGATCTTGGCGAAATGGTTGTTACAGGTTTAAGCAGTGGCGGTTTTTACACACATGTAAAAGCAGGCGAAAAAACACTAACTTACCCAGCTAAAGATCTTAAGAAAGCATAATTAAATTTGCTCATTCTTATTTTTAACTGGCTTAAAGTTCGTATTAGTTATTTTAAGCGGGTTAGAACCGATAAAAGGTAGCGCAATGAGTCGCTACCTTTTTTTATTTTTTCTACCTTTCTTCACCAATATGAAACTCAACGCGATTTCTTCCAGTTTCTTTTGCCTTGTAAAGTGCTAAGTCGGCGCGTTTAACTAATGGTTCAAATGAGTCGTCGAGACGACAGACTTGAGTTACCCCAATACTCGCGGTGAAGCTCATATCACAACCTGAATGTTGAACGGTCGTCGTTTCTAGTGCATTACGAATTGTTTCTAATGTGTCTAGAGCTTGCTGTGATGAGCGACTTCTTAATACGATGGCAAACTCTTCACCGCCAACTCTGGCAAGTAAGTCACAATCAAGTAGATGACTTTTAATAGTATTGACTGCATGGATCAGTGATTTATCGCCTGCGTCATGACCAAATCGGTCATTGAGGCTTTTAAAATTGTCGAGATCTAAAATAGCAACATGGAAGTCAATGCCCAGGGTTCGGTATTCATTTAGGCGGCTTTCGATTTGTCGCATGAACTCTCTGCGGTTTGGAATACCTGTTAGATCATCCGTCGTGGCGAGGTGTTCCATTTTCATAATCTGTATATGAAGGGCAATGTTTAAAGCAATCCAATTAGCGATGCACTGAAGCTGTGCCGCTTGTTCGTTTGTGTAAATGTGCGTTTGATGATGCGCAACATTAAGCGTTCCTAGGCAGACTTTACCGTGCATTAAAGGCGCGTCCATACACGTCCCCATACCATTGGATGCGAGCATCACACAATCGATCTCATCAGATTGCGTAACATCGTCGCAGATCATCAGTTGTTGCTTTTTGAACACTCGGCCAACAAACGCTTGATGAATGGGCACTAAAAATTCAGCGGGAATCGCTTTACTACCAGAGAAAGAGTAGACCTTTAAATGATCATTGTTTTCATAAAGTGTGATACTCGCACGGTCAGAATTAAATATACGATTTATCCATTCTGCCACCGTATCAAGTACTTGCTGTAGTGTTTCCGATTGAGCTAAAAAGTGAACAAACCCTATCGGCATACATATCGGACTTTCCATGTTTTGCATCGATAAGTCATCAGGGTTAAAAGTTCTTTCAAGTCTCAATAGACATCTCCTTGGCAATGTTGCAAATAACAACAATAAATTACGTGAAGCTATTTTGTAGAAAATGTGCTTCTTGGTAAGAGTATGGTTTAATTATCGCCATTTGTGTGAATTTGGTTGCTTAATGTGGGCGTTAACTCACCCTAAATAAGTAAATCTTATACCTATTTATAAGTAAGTCATTACTCAATAAGTGGTGTTTTTAAGATGGAAGTACAGAATGAGCCCTTCTGGAAGAGAAGGGCTAGAAAAGGATACAAATAGGGTCAGGTGAGTGGTGACTTAATTGTCTTTGTACTTTTGTAAAATCAACTGACTTATCTGCGCAACGAGTTGGTCCCTAGCTTGAAGTGAGAGCTCGGTTTCTGTGACATAAATACTAATGTAAACAGGTCGATGATTTTCCTTCCATATAATCGCGTTAATGCCACGCGAACCATGACCTCCCGCACCAGAACGGTCTGCAATAGACCAACCTGTTGGTAATACAGAACGCATTAACGAGTCTGAAACTTTGTTGTCCTGCATCCAGATTTTTAATTGTACACGAGACTCATAAGACAACGTTTCGCCTTCGACCAAAGTTCGAAGAGTGTTTAGTATGGCGTTAGGTGTGGTTGTGTCGCGGCTGTCGCCTGGTGTGGCTTCGTTCAAGCGAGGTTCTATTCTGTCTAGGCGCGTTGCTTTATCTCCAATTGTTCGCAGAAACATTGTTACGGCCTTAGGGCCGCCAATTTCATTTAATACTAAGTTGGCTGCGGTATTATCACTCATTAACATAGCGGCTTCACACGCGTGCTCTATGCGTGTGTTTTGGCCTGCGAGCTTATCCATCACTGGAGACCATACAACGATACTGCGCTCATCGACTTTTGCGGTCGCATTTTTACTTAGCTTACCGCTGTCCATATCACTTAGCATTTTGGCACAAGCTAGGGTTTTGAATGTGCTCATGAGTGGGAAGCGTTCATCGCCACGGTAATCCCAACGCTCGTCTGCTTGAGTATCCCAAACTGACACCCCAATTCTGCTTGAGGTTTGTTGCTCGAGGAGAGAAATGTCCTCATTCAATTGGGACGCGTAACTTAGGGTTGAGCAAACCATTAGCCCAGCCAACAAAAATAACTTTTTCATGGATCGTGTTCTTCAATTTTAGTTTTAGTTCGCACCGTAGCGATGTCACGTAAACTATAACGAGCCAATACTCTAAACACTGTTAAATCTATGTCTATTTTATGTAGGATTCTTTGCAATACGCTTAAACGGTCTCAATATGGGGAGAAGAGTGTTGCTATCAAGGCCTGTAGTTTGGCTTATATATTACGTCGGTGATTCGGTCATAAAAATATCTTAGCGTGAGACACTGGCTCAGAATTTCTTATCATGAGCTAACGAATAGTTTGATCCAGAGAAATAAAAGGAGCTGAATCATCAGCTCCTTTTGCCTATTTGGATAATTACTTACAGTTCAATCTTTTTAACCATGCCCGCTTCTGCATGGCCCGGAATGTTGCACGCGAACTCAATCTTGTTGTCACCGTGGAAATGCCACAACAACTGCTTCGCTTTACCCGGTTCGACCGTCACAGAGTTGCCCGAGTCGTGCATGTGATCACCACTCATTGTTTTCATCATTTCGCGATGTTCTAGCTGCTCTTTAGCCGAACCAATCGTAAACTCGTGGTTGATCTTACCTGTGTTCATGACTACAAACTGCACCACATCGTTTGGCTCAATCTTAACGTCTTTTTTGAACTTGATGGTCATGTCATCACCCAAGATAACGTGTACCACCTTGTCTGGCTTTGCCCCTTTTGCTGGCATACCTACTGCCGACATGCCCGGCATATCCATCATGTTTGAATGGTCCATTTTACTGTGGTCCATGTTTGAATGATCCATTTGGGCAAACGCAGTCGTTGTTGTTAGGGCTAGAGCAAGAGTGATTAGTGTCTTTTTCATTTTTATATCCTTGTTTTAATTCATTAATAACTTGGTTGCTTCCCCCCAAACGAATTGATTGAGGGGAAGGTAGGGATTAAGCCTTGTTGCCAGTGCGATCTGTGCTGTCGGCGTTTTCGATTTGGTTGCCAGTTTGCGTGCTTGTTTGGCTCGGAGTTGAGTTGTTTGGGCGCAACTCACGTTGTTTCCACAGCTTGAAGATGGCTGGAAGTACCAACAGCGTCAGCAGCAGTGCCGATGCCATACCGCCAATCATTGGTGCGGCGATGCGTTGCATTACTTCTGATCCTGTACCTTCGCCGTACATGATCGGAATCAGACCAATAATGACCGTCAGTACCGTCATCATTACTGGGCGGACACGCAGGCCTGCACCTTCACGAATGGCATCGGTTAGGTCTTTCGCCTCAAGCTTCTGTTGGCTCTCTTCCGCATCCAGCTTTTTGTAGTGCCATGCTTGGTTGAGGTAGACGAGCATGATGACCCCAATTTCAACCGCGACGCCTGCGAGGGCAATAAAGCCGACCCCAACAGCAATCGAGAAGTTGTAGTTGAGGATATGCATGAGCCACAAACCACCAACCATAGCGAGTGGTAGCGTAAGCATGATGATCATCACTTCGCCAACGCGACGGAAGCTGAAGTAAAGCAGCAGCATAATAATGGCGATGGTGATTGGTACCACGACACTCAAGCGGTCTTTCGCACGTTCCATGTATTCGTATTGACCAGACCAAGCCAGTGAGTAACCCGCAGGAAGTTCCAATTGATCAGCCACGACTTGCTGTGCTTCCACGACGTAAGAGCCAAGGTCACGACCATCGATGTCGACAAATACCCAGCCGTTTGGACGCGCGTTTTCCGTCTTGATCATCGGAGGGCCGTCTTCGTAACGAATGTCCGCTACATCAGCCAGCGCAATACGAGCACCATTTGGTGTGACTAATGGTAGGTTTTGCAGTTTAACCACTGAATCACGGTAGTCTTGTGGGTAACGAACGTTGATTGGGTAACGCTCCAAGCCTTCGATGGTTTCACCCACATTCATGCCGCCCACCGCAGTGGAGATCACCTGCTGAACGTCTTTGATGCTCAAGCCGTAACGCGCTGCTGCACGACGTTTAATGTCGATCGTGACATAACGACCACCTGCTACACGTTCTGCATAAACCGATGCCGTGCCTTGTACGCCATTAAGAATTGGCTCTAGCTGAGAACCGATCTTCTCAATCACTTTCAGATCAGGTCCGGCGATCTTAATGCCGATAGGGGTTTTGATGCCCGTTGCCAACATGTCGATACGCGTTTTGATAGGCATTACCCAAGCGTTAGTAAGACCAGGGAACTGAACCAACTTGTCGAACTCTTTGCGCAGTGACTCGGTTGTTACCCCTTCGCGCCATTGGTCGCGTGGCTTCAACTGAATCACGGTTTCAATCATGGTGAGTGGCGCTGGATCGGTTGCGGTCTCAGCTCGGCCAATTTTGCCCCATACGGTTTTCACTTCTGGAACGGTTTTGATCAGCTTGTTGGTTTGTTGTAGAAGCTCGCGCGCTTTACCAATTGAGATACCCGGATAGGTCGTTGGCATGTACATCAAGTCGCCCTCATCCAGCGGCGGGATGAACTCGCTACCCAGTTTACTGGTAGGGTAGTAAGCCGATGCCATCAGACCTAATGCGATAACAATCATGGTCTTAGGGTATTTTAAGCTGGTGTTCAACAGCGGACGGTACAATGCGACCAAGCCACAGTTAACCGGGTTTTTGTGCTCCGGTAACACCTTACCGCGAATGAAGTAGCCCATAAGAACAGGGACGAGTGTGATTGCCAACCCTGCTGCCGCTGCCATGGCGTAAGTCTTAGTGAACGCAAGCGGCGAGAACATCTTGCCTTCTTGGCCTTCTAAGGCGAACACCGGTACGAAGCTAAGAGTGATGATCAGCAATGAGAAGAACAGCGGAGCGCCGACCTCTTCTGCGGCTTTGCCAATTACTTGCCAGCGGTTCTTGTCGGTCAGTGGCGTTCGTTCAATGTGCTTATGAACGTTTTCAATCATAACGATTGCACCATCCACCATCGCACCTATGGCAATCGCGATACCACCAAGGGACATGATGTTGGCATTGATGCCTTGCCAATGCATTACGATAAACGCAGTGAGAATGCCAACCGGTAGGCTCAGAGCGATAACCAATGAAGAACGAATGTGGAACAGGAACAACGCACACACAATCGCGACGACGATGAACTCTTCTGCAAGCTTTTTCCATAGGTTTTCTACCGCTGAATCGATAAGGGTAGAGCGGTCGTAGGTTGCTACAATTTCCACGCCTTCTGGCAGGCTGCGTTGTAGGTCTGCTAGCTTGTCTTTGACTTTCGCAATCACTTCACTGGCGTTTTCACCAAAGCGCATCACGATAACGCCACCTACCGCTTCACCTTCGCCATTCAGCTCTGAGATACCACGGCGCATTTGTGGACCAAGGTTAATGTCTGCGATGTCTCCTAATAGCAACGGCGTGCCTTTCTCAGTGACTTTTAGCGGCAGTGACTTGATGTCTTCAATGCTGGTTAGGTAACCCGTGGTACGAACCATGTGCTCGGCTTCGGCCACTTCGATAACGGACGCGCCGGTTTCTTGGTTACCGTTTTGGATTGCCATGTTCACTTGTTGCAGAGTGAGGTTGTACGCACGCAGTTTGGCAGGGTCAATCTGCACTTGATACTGCTTCACCATGCCGCCCACGGTAGCGACTTCAGAAACGCCATCCACGGTTTGCAATTCGTACTTCAAGAACCAGTCTTGCAGGCTGCGAAGATCCGCCAAATCATGCTTGCCGGTTTTGTCTTGTAATACGTAGCTGTAAACCCAGCCCACGCCCGTTGCATCAGGACCTAGGGTTGGTTTTGCATTCGGTGGCAGCTTTGGTGCTACTTGGCTTAAGTACTCCAACACGCGTGAACGTGCCCAGTACATGTCGGTATCATCGTTGAAAATGATATAAACGTAAGAGTCACCAAAGAAGGAGTAACCACGAACCGTCTCAGCACCCGGCACGGCAAGCATGGCGGTGGTGAGTGGGTAAGTAACTTGATCCTCAACGACTTGAGGGGCTTGCCCCGGATAGCTTGTCTTGATGATCACTTGCACATCAGAAAGATCCGGAATCGCATCAACAGGCGTATTCTTTACACTGTAAAGTCCGCCTAATATAAGGGCTAAGGTCGCGACCAACACTAGGAATCGGTTGCTCAGTGACCAACGAATAATTGCATTGATCATAATTAACCCTCGACGGCTATTGTTGCAGGAACTAGCTGTTTAAGAACGTAGTCAGATCCTTGTTTTTCAACTAGAAACCGAACTTTCTGTCCTTCTTCAAAACCCGATAGATCAACATCTTCACCCACAGAGAAGTTCATCTCGCCAGCATCCCAGTTCCATTCTGCAACCGGTAGGTGGTTTAAGGTGATCATGCCAAAATCAGCCATCAGCATGCTAATGTCACCAGTTAGCCAAACCTCTGCGGCAATGACGCTGTTGTCTGCCTTGTAGTCGATGATTTGGTACTGACCGGACTCCGTCTTTTGCATTTCAAATTCGATAGCCTGACCTTTTTTCAAGTCACCCATCTCAACGCCATCTGCGAAAGTGAAGTTCATTACCATGCCCGGCCAATCCCATTCTGGTACAGGCTGGTGGTTGATGGTCAGTATGCGGTGATCTTTCATTACGTCTGTTATCTCACCTTTAGCCCATGCTGTTTCTGCCGCTGCTTCTACACCATTGATGCGAGACAGATCCGCCGACTGGCTTGATTCAGAGTCGAGCAAGAAGTGAGATGAAGTAACGATCTTATCGCCTTGTTTAAGTCCTTGTAATACTTCGATTTGTTCGCCAGCTTCACGGCCAACTTCAATTCGAGCAGAACGGTATTTGCCATCACCTTCCGCCAGAACAACGCGAGTCATACCGCCAGAGCGGATAACAGATGATTTAGGAATCGTTAATACTGCGTCGTCAGTGACAGGCTGCAGGGCAATATTGGCGAACATATTCGGCTTCAATGCGCCATCTGGATTAGGGAATTTAAGACGCACACGCAACGTACGTGTTTTCGGATCGAGGATTGGGTACACGTAATCTACGACACCTTGCCATTCATTGCCCGGAATCGCGTCAAGGGTCATCGTGGCTTGAGAACCTGCTTTCATCCAGTGTGCTTGACGCTCAAAGACCTCCGCATCAACCCAAACATTGTCCAAGGGACCTGCACTGATCACCGCTTGAGCAGGGGACAAATAGCCACCTTCACGCACGTTTAAGCTCGCGATAACACCATCAGCAGGCGCTTTAATTTCAATGGTTTGCGATGCTTTACCACTACGAGTAATGGATTTGATTTGAGTACGGTCAACCCCAAGCGTTACCAAACGCTCGGTCGCGCCTTTTACCAGACCTTTGCGGCCAGTGCGGTACGCATTCAGCAATTCTTCTTGTGCTTTAACCAGTTCAGGAGAGTAGAGAGTGAAAAGCACATCGCCTTTCTTCACTTTCTCACCCACGGCATTGATGTAGAGTTTTTCTACCCAACCCGCCACACGAACGTTGGTTTGCCATAACAGACTTTCATCAAAGGCAATATAGCCAACCGTTTCGATGCGTGGTGATAGCTGTTGTAGTGTCGCGTTTGCGGTTTTAACCCCGAGGTTGTTCTCTACTGAAGGGTCAATAGTCACTGTACCCGGTGCGTCTTGTTCACCGGATAGGTCTTCTGCGTAAACCGGAATCAAATCCATGCCCATTGGGGACTTACCCGGCTTGTCGCGTTTGTAATTCGGATCCATTGGGGCAACCCAGTAAAGCGGATCATTAGAGCTTGCAGCAGATTCGCCACCCATCGCACTCATGTCGTGAGTCGAGCCCGTAAGAAAATGATTAGCACCAAACCCTAAAGCACCACCAACAATCAGCGCGATGGTTGCAATTTTAAATGTTTTCATTGTTTTACCTTATTTTCCCCTTCACATTTGACGCTACAGCGTTGTTGCCTGCTCTCGTTCACCCAAATCACATAGCAGATCCCTTAGTTTGTTAGGGAAAGTGCTCATGGGATTCTCTCGTTTGCCGCCTAGCTGTAGCCCCAACTGTCTTGGGGAATCACAAATTAATATGTCGAAATAGAGCGAGCTTCCGGTGAAGCCACTTGATAGTCGAAACCACCGAGTAGGGTGGCTAAATTGCTGTTTGCGATGTTGAGATCGGTCAGTAGACGTTGTTGCTCCAATTGCAGAGCCAACTCGTCAGTCGTGGCGGAAATCACATCGTTAAACTGCGCTGTGTTGTTTTGATAACCCCGCTCAACGGCTTGGATGCGCGCTTTCGCTTGAGGCAATAAGGTGGATTGATAACGTTCTAAGCGTTGGGTTAAGTTGCCGCGATCAACCAGCAAAGTGTTCACCTTGGCATTCATCTGCGTTAGTAAGGTGTCCTTTTGTGATTGTGCCGCGCCAACTTGGTATTGAGCGGCCGCGAGATTGCGATCTTGGCGGTCACCCGTAAACAACGGAATGTCCATGGTGAGGTAAGCGCTGACCAAGTCTGATGCTGGCTCACCCATCATATTGTCGGCTTGGCGGTAGGCGTACATTACTTCGACGCCAAATTGTGGGTTGTAGGCTTGCTCAGCAATTTCCACCTGAGTTTTATTGGCAGAGATGCTGACGTCGGCCATCTTGACCATCGGGTGTTGGCTGAGTTGTTGATAATGCTTGGTGGAACCCTGACTAGCAGCAAGTTTGCCGTTCAGTGTGTCCCAATTAAGTTGGTTGCTCGCGTGCAGAGCCTGTTCATTCGCCAACCAATCTGAACCCAACCATTCGGAGAGTTGAGAGATAAGACGACGTTGCATTTGTGCATTGGCTTGCAGTTTCTCATCCAACTTGCTGACTTGTAATTGAGCGTTGAGTAGGTCTTGCGCTTCACTCTTACCAATCGAATAGTTGGTTTGAATAAAGCTTTCCATCTCCTTCATCAACTTGCGGTTCTCAAGCATGATTTGCTCCGCGCGTTGCTGGTAACCAAGTTCTAACCAAAGTTGAGTCATGCTGTTGGCTACCTCAAGCTCACGAGCATGGACTTGAAGCCCAAGGCCGTCAGCTTGTTGATTGGCTTTCTTCTGTTGTAAATCAAGCGTCGAGCCACGCTCAAATTGTTGCATTAAACCAACGGAGATGTTGGTCATTGGGTCTTCATCGAATTTGAAGCTGTCGACAGGCAAGCCACCAAAACCCACTTTCAGTTTTGGGTCCATTAAGGTCGAACTCGCGACGCCCGTTTCACGCATGGCAGCAGATTGCGCTGAGTATTGCATACGATTGCCATCGTTACTCAAAGCGACGTTGATCAGTTGGGCAAGCTTGGTCGTTGAAGCTCGCTCACTTGATGCGGAATTTTGTGCTGCGTGCGTCTCTTTACCAGCGGCGTTAACCAAGGTTGGCGCAGCGACCAGAGCCACCATAAAAATAGGTGCAGCTAAGCGGTATGGTTTGATATCCATAATCTAAATCCAGTGTTCGCCGGATCGATGGAGGTGCGGATTTTATTGCGGGAACAGTAAAGCCTTGTTACCTCATCGCTCAGGCGCATTAAAACAACCTGCGATACACGTGCAGGGTCGAATGCTAGGACGGATTTAGGCTATAGGAGGTCGGTACAGGTCGCGGCTGACGTGTACGACTGGGGAAGCAACTTCAGGAGTAATAGTTGCGCGATAGACGACGGGCATCGGGCTATTGACAGGATTCGGTAGGGGGACGAAAACTATCGTACACGCGGCAGTACAGCAGGTATGAACCATGCCGGAGCCTCCACCACAGTTCATGCTGGTTTCTCTTGCATCGCCATCTTCGGACATAGAACCGTCAGTCATGGAGACGTCCATCATGTCAGGCATACCGCAGTGTTCGCTGTCACTCATCATAGAAGGATGGTGAGCCATGCCAGTAGACATCATTTGAATATTCATCAACGGTTCACTGTTCACCACACTAGATACCAATAGTACTAGCGTCGTGAAGAGAGTTAACCAGATTGTATGCAGCGATTTTAAGTGCATACCCTTTCCCATGTGTTTGATGAAAATGATGAAAACCCTTCGATTCTAAAGGTTAACCTAAGGGTAAGGTCAATCATTTATTACTCTTATTATCAAAATAGTCCACCCCTTCAGTTTTCGCACTTTCGAGGGAGTAAAACGTTTGTTAAACACCGAGTGTTGAAAGTTAGCGAAAGAAACCCTCGCTTTTTATGACACGTGAAAAATGTGGTTTATAAGTTTTACATCACACTAACTTGTCTTACAAATGATTATCCTTATAGAATGCATGGTTTTACTTGTGCAGATTTGGATTTGCTTTGCTGCGGGGGTTGCATGATAGAAATTGTCATCGATGGAAAATATAGAATTGTAGAAGAGGGTCTAACCCTTTTAGAAGCAGCAAAAGTGTGTGGGGTCGAGATCCCATCGCTATGCGGAATGAACAAAAGTAATGAAAAAGTACCGTGTGACTTGTGTGTAGTTGAAGTCGAAAGTGGCGGTACTAAGCGTGCGTGTGAACTCGAAGTTTACCGTGGTCTCAATGTGGTTACGCAATCAGAGCAGTTAAGCGAGCACCGCAGAAAAGCACTTAATCGCATCATGACGGACCATTACGCCGATTGTGAAGCGCCATGTAAAACCGCGTGTCCAGCGGGTGTAGACATCCAATCCTACCTTTATCACATCGCACAGAACGATCATCAAAAAGCGATTGAAGTGATTAAGCGTACGCTTCCTATGCCGTTATCGATTGGTCGTGTGTGTCCGGCATTCTGTGAGAGCGAATGTCGCCGCTCGTTAGTCGATGAGCCTATTGCAATTCGTCAGCTTAAGCGTCATGCCGCAGATGCGGATTTGTCTGCGCATGAAGCCTATGTACCAGAAAAGAAATCAAGCAAAGGGTTGAACATTGCCGTCGTAGGCAGTGGTCCTGGTGGTCTAACGGCTGGCTACTACTTATCGAATGAAGGCTACGACGTCACTGTCTTTGAATCCATGCCAAAAGCGGGCGGTTGGTTGCGTTATGGTATTCCTGAATATCGCCTACCAAAAGACATTCTCGATAAAGAAATCGAACTGATGTGCCGCAATGGCATGCAGGTTCGCACCAACCAAAAACTGGGTGTGGATTTCACGCTTTCTCAATTGAGCGAAGAATACGATGCAGTGTGTTTGGCTGTCGGTGCGTCTCAAGCGGTTGAAATGCATTACACAGGCAGCGACCTTGAAGGTTGTTACCTGGGCGCTGATTACCTGAAAGATTACGTTACTGAGCAAAACTACGTCACGGGTCAGAAAGTCGCGGTGATTGGTGGTGGTAATACGGCAATTGACTGTGCTCGTACTGCGCGTCGTGCTGGTGCAGACACCACGTTGATTTATCGTCGTACACGTGACGAAATGCCGGCGGAAGACTACGAGATTGTCGAAGCGGAACACGAAGGGGTGAAATTCCACTTCTTGACCAACCCTGCAGAAAACCTTGCCGATGAAACCGGACGCGTGAGTGCGATTCGTCTAGAGCGCATGGCGTTGGGTGATCCGGATGCATCTGGTCGTCGAAGCCCTAAACCAACCGGCGAGTTCTTTACCGAAGAGTTCGACACCGTGATTGCGGCAGTATCGCAAAAGCCAGATCTGAGCTTCCTCGAAGGCGAAGATTTGTCGATTCCACTTACGCGTTGGAACACCTCCGATGCAGATGAAAAGACCATGCACACAGGCACGGGTAACATCTTCAGTATTGGTGATTTCCGCCGTGGTCCAGCAACGGCAGTTGAAGCCGTGGGTGATGGTCGCGTTGCGGCAAAAGCCATTGATCTGTTTTTGAATGGCGATATGGCAGACATGCCAAAGGCGGCGTTCAACTCACGAAAAGAGAAGAAACTTTCTCAAGTCGATCCGCTTCACTTCGAGAACATCCAAAAAGTCGCTCGTTCTATCATGCCTGAACTGACTCCAGCACAACGCGAGCAAAGCTTCGCTGAAGTGGAGTTGGGCTTTGATAACGAAGAAGCGATGAAGGAAGCTGCGCGCTGTCTAGAATGTGGTTGTCAGGCAAATACCGACTGTGCGTTGCGTGATTACTCCACCGAATATGAAGCTGAGCAAAGCTTTGACTTCTCTTTGCAGATTAAATCGCATCAAGATTGGTTAGATCTTCGTGCTAAAGACTTGCGTCATAAGTACGAAGTTGACCGCAGTTCTGAGTTTATTGAGTTTGATGCTAACCGCTGTATTAGCTGCGGTCAGTGCATCCAAGCGTGCCGCGACAAAGCCGTACACGGTGTACTGAACTTCGTGTGCGATAAACAAGGTCGTCCGGCATTACGTCCTGATGATCGTCCACACTTTGGAAGTAATAAGAATGGCTTAACCCTAATGGGCGATTCGAACTGCGTACAATGTGGCGCGTGTGTTCAAGTGTGTCCAACGGGCGCGATGGTCGATAGTCGTGACCGTTCACAAGGTCGTACTGAAGATCTGAAAGCGGTCGACACCATTTGTACATACTGTGGTGTGGGCTGTAAGTTGACCATGTTCGTGGACGAAGCAACCAATACGATTCGTTACGTGAAGGGCGGTGACTCGCCAGTGAACCAAGGCATGCTGTGTGTGAAAGGACGCTTTGGTTTTGACTTCATTGGCAGTGAAGAGCGTCTTACCACGCCATTGATCCGTAAAGATGGTTGGTTGCAGCCTGCAAGCTGGGAAGAGGCGATTCAACTGATTGCGAGTAAGTTCTCTGGCATCAAGCAAGATTTTGGCAGCAACGCATTGGCGGGCTTCTCTTCAGCGAAAACCACTAACGAAGACAACTACGCGTTCCAAAAATTTGTCCGTCGTGAACTGGGCACTAACAACGTCGACCACTGTGCGCGTTTGTGCCACGCATCGAGTGTAACCGGTCTTGAGGCATCACTGGGTAGTGGTGCAATGACCAACGACATTCCAAGCATTAAGCACTCGGATGTGATCTTTATTATCGGTTCGGATACTACATCAGCACACCCGATCATCGCTTCACATATCAAACAAGCCATTCGTCACCACGGCGCTCGCTTGATTGTGGCTGACCCGAAACGTGTCGATATGGCAGAGCATGCAGAGCTGTATATGGCGCACCGTCCGGGTACAGATGTGATGCTCCTAAATGGTGTCATGCAGCAGATCATCAAGAACGGTTGGTACGATCAAGAGTACATCGAAGAACGTGTCGACGGCTTTGATACCTTATTGCAAGAAGTGATGTCGCCAGCTTACAACCTCGATAAAGTGGAGTTGGTTACGGGTGTTAAAGCTGAAGACATTCAAGCAATGGCGCGCATGATTGGCACGGCAGATCGTACCGCTGTGTACTACTCGATGGGTATTACTCAGCACACGACAGGTCATGACAACGTGCGTTCTATCGCTAACCTGCAATTACTGTGTGGCAACATCGGTATTGAAGGTGGTGGTATTAACCCGCTACGTGGTCAATCTAACGTGCAAGGCGCGTGTGATATGGGCGCGTTGCCAAACAGCTTCCCGGGCTATCAAAAGGTATACAACCCAATTGTGCGACAGAAGTTTGCTATTGAATGGAACGCACCAAATCTGCCTTCTGAGCAAGGTCTAACCCTGACAGAAATCATTGATGCGGCTTGCCATCGTGACGTTCGTGGTATGTACATCATGGGTGAGAACCCAGTGTTGAGTGACCCGAACCAAGCGCATGTGATTGAAGGTTTAGAAGCACTCGACTTCTTGGTGGTTCAAGACATCTTCCTAACGGAGACTGCACAATACGCGGATGTGGTCCTGCCTTCTTGCTCGTTTGCAGAGAAAGCGGGTCACTTCACCAATACGGAGCGTCGTGTTCAGCGCGTGAATCCGGTTGTAACTGCACCGGGTGAAGCGAAAGAAGATTGGTGGATTATTCAAGAAATCGCCAATGCAATGGGCAGTGATTGGGATTACCACTGCGTGTCTGATATCACTAACGAGATTGCACGAGTGACGCCTCAATACGCAGGTCTTCGTTGGGATGCGATTACGCCAAACGGTGTGCAATGGCCTAGCAACAAGAACAACCCAGCAGGTACTCGCATCATGCACCAAACCCAGTTTACTCGTGGTAAAGGGCAAATGGTGGGTGTACCGTTCCGTTATGCGGCTGAGCTGCCAGATGAAGAGTACCCACTTGTGTTAACGACGGGTCGCGTACTTGAGCAGTTCCATACTGGAACCATGACGCGCAAAACCAAAGGGTTGGATAATCTTGCTGGCCCTCGCGCAATGGTGAGCGTGGAAGACGCAGAAGCACTTGGCATCAGTAATGGTCAGCGTCTGACGGTGTCTACACGTCGTGGCAGCATTGAGATTGATGCCTTTGTGACTAAGCGGATTCAAAGAGGTGTGGTGTTCATTCCTTTCCACTTTGTTGAATCGCCAGTCAACCGCCTAACGACAATGGCAACTGACCCGCATGCGAAGATCCCTGAGTTCAAGGTCGCTGCGGTTAAAGTGGAAGTGAGCGAAAAAACAACGCAGACAGAGTCTCTCGAAGATAGTTACCAACACGTTTAAATTCGGCGAGTCACGTTGTTGTGGTCACTGACAATTTGAGCCTAGTTGATGGGCGGATAATCTAATCTTGATTTCCGCTCTCACTACATTCACTCGGGGGGGCTTTTTCTTCAAACTCCTTTTACTTTTCTGTTATCACCGCGCTCCGGTTAGTTTTCCTTTCTTACTTCTTACTTCTTACTTCTTACTTCTTACTTCTTACTTCTTACTTCTTACTTCTTACTTCTTACTTCTTACTTCTTGCTGTCTCTGTGGCGTATTTTTGTTCAAGCCCATGATGAGAGTTCAATAAAGTTTGTTGTTGAGCTTGTCATAGAATTGACTGTCTCTGACTGTCCTCTGTTATTTGGGCAAGTTCTATAACCTAAACTTTGCTCGCTTCCTATACTGAATTAACGAAGCAAGATTTTTATAACAACAAGAGGAAGCTTGTATGACAAGAACAACCTCATTTGCACTCGTTTTATTACTTATGTGCGCATACTTTGGTTACAACCGTTATTATGTATACCCCCAGCAGTTGGAAACACAGGCGAAGTCCATGCTAATACAAATGGCAAATCGCGAAGAGTGGGTAGATGTGTTTGAGATGATGAATCGCGTAGACGCGCATAAGGGCCATTTGGAACTTGTTGCTGACGTGACATCCTCTGATGGTCAGCGTGCGTACAGTGAAGGTATTATCACGTACACGGATCGCGAAGGCGTTGTCTGTAAACAGGTAGTGTTCAACTTTAAAATAAACTCTTTGAAAAACTACGATATTTCCGATTTACGAGATTGTTCCTACGGTGAGTACTATTAATATTGTCTGAGAGTTGAGCTCGATAGCACAGTGTATGAATACACAAACAAAAAATAGCCCTTCGTTGGGGCTATTTTTGTTTTTAAGGAATGAACGCAATATCGTGGGATTAGTCGAGTGATTTTTTGAAGCGAAATGAAGCGACAATAAGGCCGATAACGGTGAATCCAAGTAACCAAACTGTATCTCGCCATAGCTCCATTAGGTCTGCACCACGCAGCACCACGCCACGAATAATTCGCATAAAGTGGGTAGCAGGCAGGGCTTCTGATATCCATTGTGCCGCGACGGGCATTCCTTCATAAGGGAACATAAATCCGGACAGAAGAATCGATGGCAAAAGAATAAACACCGTCATCTGCATGGCCTGAAGCTGTGTCGTCGCAATGGTGGATATCACCAAACCTAAGGTTAAACTCGCGGCGATAAACAGCAGCGTGCCAAACAGTATCTGACTAATGGCGCCGTTTATTGGCACGCCAAATATCCAGTGCCCCAATCCTAAAATGATAAACACCTGAATCAGACCAACAAAGATGTAGGGAATGATCTTCGCCACCATGAGTTCGATGGAGTGAATTGGCGTAGTAATCAGTAACTCTAAATTGCCGCGTTCTCGTTCTCGAACAATGGCTGCACTGGTGAACAAGATCATCGTCATGGTCAGAATCACGCCCAATAAACCGGGGACAATGTTCACCGCCGAGCGCCGACTCGGGTTGTAATACAGCGCAACTTCAAAGGTTTTGGTTGGAGCAGGGCGTATCTCAAAATCAAAATCTGTTAATGGCATGGTTTGTAGTGAGAGAATTGCCGAGCTGATCATGGTGTCTGAACCATCCACAATCCATTGTCCAAGCTCTCTACCTTGCACCATACGTTGGGTTAAGTCGCTAGGCAGAATTAAAGCCGCTCGCACCAAACCGTCTTGAATGGCTTGCTCGGCTTCTGAAGCGGTAGCAAAGGTTTCAACCACATCGACCACTTGCGTTACTTTAACGGACTCGGTAATCACGCGCCCGGCGGTACTGCCACTTTGATCAACGACACCAACGGGAATATTGCGAATATCGGTATTAATAGCGAAGCCGAACAGCAGAAGCTGAATTAGCGGGATCATCACGACCATGCCAAAGGTAATACGGTCACGTGAAAGCTGACGGATCTCTTTGATCATCACCGCTTTCATACGGGCAATAGATTTCATCATTGGCGACCTTCTCCCGTAACACTGACAAACACATCTTCCAAGCTCGGGCGAGCAATGTTCATCTCGCAGCCCTCAAGCTCAGGAAAGGTTTGGGTTAACCATTCGATCGGTTGTTCGATGTGCTGGTGGATCAAAATGCGTAAGCGAATGCCGAGCTGTGCGGCTGAGCGTACTTCTTCGCGCTGAATGACTTTCTCTTTTAGCTCGCGTAGGTTGTCCGCTTTGACTTCGACGATGTTAACGCCCATTTGCGCCATGAGTTCTTCTGGCTCACCATCGGCGCGGATTTCGCCCGCTTCCATAATCGCCAGACGATGACAGCGTTCGGCTTCGTCCATGTAGTGCGTAGTGACCAAAATCGTCGTGCCTTGGTCAGAGAGGTCAAACAATTGCTCCCAGAAATCGCGTCGGTTCTCTGGGTCAACCGCAGACGTGGGTTCATCGAGAAACAACAGTTCTGGTTTATGCATGGTGGCTGCGGCGAGAGACAAGCGTTGTTTCTGGCCGCCGCTCATTCCTCCGACGCGCTGTTTACGCAGTTGGTCGAGACCGTAGGTGGCTAGTTGTTCTTCGATGCGAGCCTTTAGGGCCTTGGTTTCCATACCAAAGATTTGTCCAATAAACTCAAGATTCTCTTGAACCGTCAGGTCATCATAGAGGGAAAACTTTTGTGTCATGTAGCCAATCTTGAGGCGCAGCAGTTCCGATTGTTTTGGGATCTCTAACCCAAGCACGTCCACGTTGCCCTCACTTGGGCTAAGCAAACCCGTCAACACACGAATGGTTGTCGATTTACCGCAGCCGTTCGGGCCAAGAAAACCATAAATACTGCCTTTGGGCACATTGAGCGTGATGTTGTTGATGGCGGTGAAGTCACCAAACTTTTTCACCACATTTTCAGCTTGAATCGCGTATTCGGTCATTGGCTTACTCCACCAAATCCACTTGCGCTGGAATACCCGAAGGCAAGGATTGTGCGGAGTCTTGTAGGTCGACTTCTGCTAGGTACATCAAACGCGAGCGTTCTTCCTCGGTAAGCGCGAAATAAGGCGTGAATGAAGGCTCAGTTGCTACCCAACGAACGGTGCCGCTATACGGTTGCTCAACGCCATCTACATGCACGTTAACCGTTTTACCCGGCACAAAGTTGACTCGATAGTTGGCAGGAACATAAACACGAGCGTATGGGACGCGGCTTGCTTGTATTACAGCAACAACACCATTCACAGGAACGCGTTCGCCAAGGTTAAACGGTAGGTTATCTAACAAGCCATCTCGCGTGGCCGTGATGGTGAGTTCTGCCAGTTTCTGTTCTTGCAGTGCCACATCGGCTTTTGCTGCCATGAGTGCGGCTTTCGCTTGTTCAATATCTTCAGGACGAGAGCCAGCGGTCAGTTTGCTGAACTCTTCTTGTGAGGAGTCTAGCTCTGCACGGGCAGAATCTCTGGCTGCTAAAGCGGTGTCTTTTTCTGATTGGCTGATGAGCTTTTTACGAACTAATTCCGCTTTACGTTGGTAGTTCTTTTGCGCTTCAATCAATTGAGCTTCCGCTCTGGCAACGCGAGCTTGCGCTGCGGCAATGTCTTCTGGTCGCTCACCATTGGTCAATTTCAAAAGATAGGCGTCAGCCTTGGCTTGTTCGGCAACGGCGTGAGCTAAAACGGCTTCTTGGTTCTTTGTATCGAGCTGAACCAGCACTTCTCCTTCGGTGACTTGGCTGCCTTCCTTAATGGGTAGGGCACGAATTATCTCGCTAGAGGTTGCAGTAAAAGTTACGCGGTCACGCTCAAGCGTACCAAGGGCTTGCTGTCCGTCATCTTTGGAACAGGCAGTTAAAAGAGTCAGGGCTAGGGTGCAAAGAATGATTCGCTTCATCATGCGACGCTTCCTCTAAGAAGGTGAGCTCGAAATCGTATCAAGCTATAGAAGAGTGTGGGACTGCATTCAGTGTAACGTGAGTCAGTTTTGTCCGGCTAGGAAGTTAATTCCTTCAATATTCATCAATTGATTAATTATTGAAGCTGGCTTTATCCTGCTGAAGCCGTGCTTTACTTGGCTCTTTTAAGTTGATTACATGAATATCATTTAAACAAAAATCTGGCCTTTCATGTAGAGCACGCCGTCGCCAGATACTCTTACTTGTTCGCCAGTAACTTCACAGTGCAAAATACCTCCGCGCTGAGAAGCTTGGTAAGCGATCAGTGATGTTTTGCCTAACGCTTCTGCCCAGAACGGTGCTAATCCAGCGTGAATCGAGCCAGTTACGGGGTCTTCGTCACCACCATTTGCAGGCCAAAAGTAACGAGATACAAAGTCTTGTTGATCGCCTTTCGCGGTAACGACCACATCGTAAGGAGCGAGTGTCTTGAGGTGCTCTGAACGGTATTGAACCTCAAGTACCTCCTGCTGGTTGCCGACCACCACGAAATACGCTTGAGGGCTAAGCAGTACGCGTTCCACATCGCAACTTAGGCCTTCAATCAATGCCGAGGGAATATCAGAAACGGCTTTTGGAGGACGAGCAGGGAACGTCATCTCGATCTTACCTTGCGCATTCTTCTCTACGGTGAGGGTCCCTACTTCCAGAGTATGAAATTCAATCGTGCCATTAATGCCAAACTCATCAAACAGAACTAACGAAGAGGCCAGTGTTGCGTGTCCACAGAAATCGATTTCAGTAATCGGAGAGAACCAACGAATCTCATATCGGTTTGCGCCAATGGATTTTAGAAAAGCCGTTTCCGACAAGTTGTTTTCTGTCGCGATATTTTGCATCAATTCTGGGGCTAGCCATTCCTCTAACGGTATCACCGCTGCTGAGTTGCCTTTGAATTGCGTATCGGTGAAGGCGTCCACCACGTAGATATCCAATTCCATTTTCCTTCCTTATTCCGTGAGCGATTAATTAGCATAAACCAAGTGCAATTAAGAGAGTAAGAAGTTTGTGTTAGAATCTTAAAGTGTCAAAATTATAGATTATTTTGTGGTTTTTGATACTTACTGACAAGGATTCGGACTGCTGGGTATTTAGACTAGTGTTGAATTCATTGAAAGGAAGAAAAACATGAAAGCGATATACAAGTCAGTTTTGGTATTGAGTGTTTTTGCGGTCGGTTCTGCCCATGCATTTGAACTCGTGAGTAGAGATATTCAAGAAGGCCACCCGATGGCGAAGACATTTGAATACTCTGGTTGGGGATGTGATGGCGGGAATCAATCACCACAATTGATGTGGAAAGAAGCTCCAAAGGGCACAAAAAGTTTTGCGATCACCGTGTATGACCCCGATGCACCAACAGGCAGTGGTTTTTGGCATTGGATAGCGTTTAATATTCCATCCACCGTTAGCGAGCTGCCTCGAGGCATTGATATGAACAAGTTAGGCGGCAAAGAATCTCGTATTGACTACGGCACAACGGGGTTCGGCGGCGCGTGTCCTCCAAAGAATGATGGGATGCATCGTTACCAGTTTACGGTGTGGGCATTGCCAACTGAAGAACTGAATTTGGATGAAAACACGCCACCAGCCATTGTAGGGTTTACTTTGAATAGTGTTGCTTTGGGTAAAGCGACATTAACCACGACTTACACGCGATAATTGAATATAAGGGGAGAGAATGGCTCACCAATATCAGGTTACGCTGTTTCGTGCGGAGCAGCAGCAGAAGCTTCGTAATGTCAGGATTCACTCCCCAAGCCTTATTCAGATTGTTAAGGGGAGTAAACATCTTTTCTGGAAAGATGGAGTACTCGACATCCATCATCCAAATATCATGCTTTGTGAAGCAAATGCATCCCTAAATTTTGAAAATCTTCCTCTACAAGGGCGATTTCTTTCTCGAATGTTCAGTTTTCACTGTGTGCCTAGCGATGAAATGTTGGAGCTAAGCATGAGCAACGCATTAGGAAACTATGTACCCGTTGTTGAGACAGATAAAGCATTGCAAGCGACGTTAAATGCTTTGTTTTCGTTTGAGCGGGAAAGCTTAAGTGAAGCGACACAACGCTATTGGATTATGGGCCTATATCAGCAGCTAGCTGAGAGAGGGTTATTGCATCGGTTGTTCTCGAGTTCACATATCTCTTTTAGTCAGAAACTTAGTCGTTACTTATCGCGCTCTCCAGGGGAGGAGCATCCATTAGATATGGTCGCGGGGCACTTTGCTATGAGCCGAGCAACATTGATACGAAAACTGAAACAAGAAGGTACCCAGTATCGTGAAGTATTGGCAGAAGTGCGCTTAAATCACGCACTTTACTTGATGCAAAATGGCTCGTATAACGTTGCTATGCTCGCACAGTTGTGTGGTTATCAGTCAGAGGGGCGTTTTAGCCAACGCTTTAAAAGTAAGTTCGGCCTAACGCCCAGCGAGTATATTAAAACGGTAGTGAGTTAATGTTTTACCGCTTTTGTATTTTTTGTGCTTTTTAGGTTAGCCATAATATTTGGCTTTCATTCGCAATGCTACATTCACCAAAGCAATCAACACAGGCACTTCGATCAGCGGACCAATGACACCAGCAAAAGCTTGGTCTGAGTTTAGGCCAAACACCGCGATAGAAACCGCAATTGCCAATTCAAAGTTGTTGCCTGTTGCCGTGAAAGCAATTGACGCGTTTTTGTCGTAGTCGATGCCCATTTTCTTACCAACGAAGAAGCTGACAAAGAACATCAACACAAAGTAGATAGCCAGTGGAATTGCTACACGGAATACATCCATTGGCAGTTCAAGAATCATTTCACCTTTCAAGCTGAACATCAGTACGATGGTCGCAAGCAGGGCGATAAGCGTAATTGGTGAAATGCGTGGGATGAATACGTCGTTGTACCATTGCTCACCTTTCGCAGCGACCAGCCATTTACGGCTTAGGAAGCCCGCTAGGAATGGGATACCAAGGTAAATCAGAACGCTTTCCGCGATGTCCATCATCGAGATATCAACCACGAAACCTTCGTAACCAAAGACTGGTGGCAACACAGTGATGAATAACCATGCCATCACACTGTAAGTCACGATTTGGAAAGCGCTGTTTAGTGCAACTAGGGCTGCACCGTATTCTTTGTTACCGCCACCGATATCGTTCCATACCAATACCATGGCAATACAACGAGCAAGACCAATCAGAATGATACCAACCATGTAACCCGGATGATCACCTAGGAAAGTCAATGCAAGGATGAACATCAAAATAGGGCCGACAATCCAGTTCATGACCAAAGACAGCGTGATCGCTTTTTTATCTTTCGTCACTGTGCCTAGCAAGTTGTAGTTCACCTTTGCGAGTGGCGGGTACATCATCAAAATCAAACCAATCGCGAGCGGTACGTTTGTGCTACCAACTGACATTGACTCGTTCCACTCAGCAACTTGAGGGAATGCTGCGCCAATACCTACACCGATTGCCATTGCCACAAAAATCCACACCGTTAGGTAACGGTCCAAGAAGCTCATTTTGTCGCTGGCACTATTTAAAACTTGAGTAGTCATAGTGTTCTCTTATTCGTTTATCGTCGAAAGGCGATAGTTAAAGGTATAGTTTATCTCTGCACGCCTGAACAGCGTGCAAAGGGCATTAATCAAATAACTTGGAAAATCCTAGATTGAACTGATCAAACGCGTCGCGTTGAATGCGGTAACACACCTTAGGTGGGTTTGGCTCGGCGCTGATAAAGCCTGCTTGCTTTAGAATACGCAAGTGCTCGGAAACAGTAGATTGCGCAAGACCCAGTTCAGAAACCAAATCACTGTTCAAACAACCGCCCATGGTATCGAGCGTGTGCAGGATATGCAGAATGCGCAAACGTGCTGGATGCGACAAAGCTTTTGCTTGCGCTGCTAGAGTTTGTTCTTTCTCGAGCTGTTGTTGCGTTGTCTGAAAAACGACTTCGCACGTGTCCTTGCACTTATCACTCATTCGCTGGCCTTAATAGTTAATCGTCGAATTGCGATAAAGTGTACGCCTGCTCTGTGGAAGATGCAACAAGTCGAAGAAAAAATTAATCGTGAAATAACGATGGATAAAAAGTTGAAAAAATATATCTTTTAAAAACAGTGATATAATTAAAAATTAAGTAGGTTACTAAAAGTTAACTAATTGCACTATATTTCTAGGTTACCATAATAAACCACATCCGACGCACAATGGTTACTGCGTCATCTTGTGAACTTATTTAAAGGTAATCCCATGAGCAACGTACTGATCATCAATGCACACGAACCATCACCATATTCAGAAGGTCGTCTAAATGCTTCTCTTGTCGACAAAGCACAGACGCTTCTGCAAGCAAAAGGCCATGAAGTTCGCGTTGTGACAATGCAAGATGAGATCAACGTAGATGAGCAACTCGCACACTTTGAATGGGCTGATCGCGTGATCATCCAAAGCCCAATCAACTGGATGTCTGTGCCTTGGTCATTCAAAAAATACATGGACGACGTGTTTACTGCGGGTATGGGCGGCGCACTGTGTGCATTTGATGGCCGTAGCGCAGAAGAACCAAAGAAAAACTATGGTACAGGCGGTACTCAAACCAACAGCAAATACATGCTTTCACTGACATTCAACGCGCCAGAAGAATCGTTTGATGATGAGAGCGAATACCTATTCCAAGGTAAAGGCGTGGACGATTTGATGTTCCACATGCACGCTAACTTCCGCTTCTTTGGTATGTCAGCATTACCTACATTCGCTTGTTACGACGTGATGAAGAACGCAGATATCGAAAACGATTTTGTTCGTTTCGAAGCGCACATTAACGAAAACTTCTAATCCTTTTAGAAAGATAGTGCGAACTGAATGATGAATTGAGATGGACTGCTACATGCGGTCCATTTTTATTTGTTTGCGGCGAGGTGACGTTTTTATTACTCTAAAGCACTAAATGTATCTAGCTTACTTTTCGTTACCTAGATTAGGTGCGTATCTTGAGGTGTATTGTGGAAAGCAGAATTAGTGTAGATAGCAAAGGTCGTAAGTCAGTGGCGAACGTATGTGCGGAGCCATGTGCTATCGAGAAAGGGATGCGTTTAATTGGTGGTAAATGGAAAGGTTCTCTGATTTATCATTTGAAAGACGGCCCAGTTCGTTTCAATGACTTAGCACGCATGCTAGGCGGTGCAAGTAAAAAGATGATCGACCAACGCCTGAAAGAGCTAGAAGCGGAAGGTATGGTGGTGCGTAAAGTGATCAGCGACCGCCCAATTGCAGTCAGCTATGAACTAACAGAGTTCGGCCGTACCGCACTTAAGATTCTTGATGATTTGCGAATTTGGTCTGAAAAGCATCAAATTGAGCTTCGTTAAGACCAAAGTAGTTAATCGCAAACGTTACTCTCTTTTGAAAGCTGATTAACAATACATCGCCGTTTATACCCAAGTAACTTAGATGTGCTTCATTCAAATCGTAATTTGTTTCGTAAAACAACGTACTCTTTCTAGTCAGGCATATCGAGGCTACTTGAGCATAATCGTACTTTTTAATTTTTTGATTTTTTAGTTATTATTTGTCATACTTAGTAAGTTGTAGAATAAATCACTCACTTCAGTTGAATTTAAAAAAACACTATTTAATTCCAGTTTCTTTTCAAAATCGGAATATTTATCGAATTCCTCTTTCTCAACTAAACCTATTGGTGAGTTGTCGTTAACGTGGCTTTCATATTTTTTGATGGTATATAATTTAGACTTTTCGTCAAAATATTGAATTATCTTAATGTTAACGTCAGGTCTCTCCGTATTATACGTGATCGTAATTTTTTCATAATCTTTATTAATCGGAGTCGTAAGCCCTGTAGGGTAGATGATTTTAAACCCATTAATGTCATTCTTCTTCGTGCTTTTATAATGTTTTGAGTATGAAAAGTTTTCAATTGCACTTTTAGTGACGATAATTGACTCACCTTTCTTTAAACCGTATTCGGTACATTCATAATCGTCGACAACCGTAGAATTTCTTTTCTTTTCAATCAGGTAGGACATAGTTGCAGATGTCCCTCCGTGTTCCAGTTTTTGTTGGTTTACAGAACAATAGAAATGACCTTTGTCCACCGTCATTGCGTTGACTTGTTCCGGATTTGAAATGGTGGGATGTATATCTTTTGCTGGATCGTTGTCGCTTCCTCCTGAACCGCATCCAACTAATCCGATACAAACGGCCATATAAAGCAAAGAGATTTTATTCATACTGTATTTCTCAATTAAGATGTGTGATTGCAAATAACGATTAATTACATTTTTATAAAGTGAAATGTTTTTTATTTTAATTGAACGGTGTTTTATTAGTAATTTAATCGTTTGCTTTTATTTTGTCTCTTACGGTATCTATGTTTTCATTTATGGTATGAATTATTAGAATTGCACAATTTTGAGTTGCAATAGGATAATAATCGCTAGCCAACTACTTGTGTAGGTACCGTTATGATTTATATATCCGTTAAGTCTAAGTTTTTAGTCTTAATTTCATGTATTTATCGTGAAAGTGACTTAGAAGTAAATAACTAACGTTGTTTGAGGGGAGCCTGGGCTTCACTGATCTTGTTTTTCATCAAGGCGTTGTATAATGAACAAGGACTCTATTTCCAACTTGTTGATACATATCAGATCTCACGGATCTGATATGCATTCTAAGTTATTCTCACCAAGGCAAGAATCCTAGCTTATTTAAGGATAGAAAGTTTACTTGGGTGTAGAAGATATTAGTAATCCAATGTGCCACGGATAGGGTAGTTATTGTTTGGATCGCGAATCCATGCCAATCCGCGTGATAGTGCGCCAAGCTCAGGGCGAACAAACGGGTTGTTTGAAATATCCACCACGTGTAAGTCGCCGTGTTCATTCACCACAAACAGACCTGGTTCTGCGAAATTATGATCGGTTTCCTGTTCAGATCGAGGAATAGATACATACAAGCCTAGCGTTTTCATTTGTTCTTCGGTCAGGCCGTAAGCGATAGGGAAGCTGATTTCGAGTTTCTCTAGATGCCCCTCTAGCTGTGCTTTTGAATCGCCAGAAACGGCAAGAATATCGACGCCAGCATCAGCGAAAGCCTGTTTGTAACTCTCAAGCTCGTTGAGGTACTTAGTACAAAGAGGGCAGTGTTTACCACGATAAACGAATACTGCTTGCCAAGTCGCATCACCTTGCGGCTGACCCAACGTTACGCTTGAACCATCTAGCAAAGTGGCTTGAAGATGAGGGAAGCTGTCGCCCGCTTTAAGTTTCACTGAAGTTGCCATATTGACTCCCGAATTGGTGGTGTATATCCATGAATGCCCCTTTCTCAACAAAGCGATTGGGGGATGAGACTTCAATGTAGACTCTGTTTTGCGGTGTTTCAACTAGTTAACTTTTAGTAACCTGCAATAAGGTAGTAGAGTGCAAAAGATGAAAAAGCAGAACTTAAGATACAACGAAGTGGGGGTGTAGTATCAGGAGCTAAGTTCTGCTTGAGGTTAGGCTATGACCACTGGAACATATCGTTAAGATAGACCAGAGTCATCACTTCTATTTTATTACTCGATTGAGCTAGGCGTTGCTGAAAAAAGTACGCCATCATTGGCTTCTTCATTTCTTCCTCCTTTACGCTGACGAGTAAATTATGTGTATAAAAGGGGATATAAAAAAGAGAGTGCTTTTGTTGGCTTTTTTCCTAATAACGTAAATATATGGGGCTTTAAAGCCGAATTTGGAGGTTAATTGTGGAAAAGGGGAACAGATAATTAGGAAGTTTTCTTATTTTATTACCGCCAACTTAAGTAAACTATTCCTATCCACAAACTTCACAGATCTAAGGTTGATTCAGTGTCTGATCTCAATTTGTTTCGCTATTACCAACGATTACTCTCGTTTAGCGTTGGTGATGAAACAAAAACCACGTTACAGGACATTGCCGACATCATGTTCACTTCTTCTCGGCATGCTCGTAGCCTGCTAACGCAGATGCAGCAGAAGGCGTGGTTGAGCTGGCACCCGAAAGCTGGGCGGAATCAACGATCGACTCTTATTCTGAATATGGAGTTAGACGTTTTAAAAGAGAGCTTGGCTCTTGAACGTATCAAGTTAGGCAAGTATGAAAAAGCACTGGCGATATTAGATGAAGACGAAATGGCATTTGGCCGTTTGTTAAAAACAACGTCTGGTGCTTCTGTTCAAGAAGGACAGCTCAATATTCAATTAACCTATAAGCGAATGTTTGAGCGCGTCGTTCCACATCAACTTCAGCGTAGCAGCGAACGTTTCTTATTAAGGCAAATCTATTGTTGCTTAGTTTCGAGTGATCACAATGGGAAAGTGCAACCAGAACTCGCACATCACTGGCGTTATGACGAAGACACCTACGAATGGACTTTCTACCTTCGTCCAGGTCTGACTTTTCATAATGGTAATTCCATTGATGCAGAAACAGTGGTTAGCTTGTTTGCAAAATTGAGTTCACTACAGTATTACGAAAAAGAGTTGGCACATGTTGCTAACATTACTGCGCCAACGCCATTGAAGGTTGTTTTTAAGCTTAATCGAGCTGACTTGGGCTTTGCTGGACTTATTTCTGGTGTGAAATACGGCATTCAACCAGTAAGCCAAGTTAACGTAGCGAATAACAAGCTGGTGGTCGGAAGTGGCCCATTCTCTGTTGTCGAGCACAATGAAAGTCGTTTAAAACTGCAAGCATTTAATGGTTACTATGCATGTAGAGTTCTAACGGATTTGGTGACTATCTGGATTGTTAATGACGAGCAAATGGAGAACCCGTCATTGGCAGCAAATACGTTGCAAAGGGATACTTCGCCCGAGGAGGATTTGTGTGGACACTATATGTCGACGCAAAACCGAGAAAACTCATCGGCGAGCAAGCGTAGTCGAATAGAAGATGGTTGCTTATTCGCCTTATTTAATCAGCACGCTAAGCACAAACTCTCTTTAGCGCAGCGCCGTTATATTAGTGAGCTAATTCAACCTGAGCACTTGGCCGAAGTGATGCGCCGCGAGAATATTGTATTTGGGAGTATACCCGCTTATAACCTGCTACCAGGTTGGAAGCCAGTGCTCCGTCCGTTCAGTGAGCCGCTTAAGTTACCTAAACACATTACGATAGCAGGATATAACTATACCGCGTTGCGTCGCTGTGCGCGGGCTATTTCTAATCGTTTGGCGAGTGTTGGCAGTAAAGTAGAAATTGTTATGTATTCCTACCGTGAGCTGAACGAGAAGGCTAAGAACGGTGAGCTAAATGAGACAATGGTCGTAACGAACATAAACCTAGATGATAATCGTCATGCCTCAGCGTTCACGAACTTCTTCAGCAACGCTGTGCTATTCCACACTTTGGGAGAGAAGAACGCACAATGGTTAGATGAACAACTACAGAGAGTCAGATCTTTCGTTCCACTTGAGGACTACCTTAATGCATTGGAGCCAATTGCATCGACGTTGATCAGCGAATACTGGATTGCACCCATGTTCCACCATACACAAACTTTGCGTTTCCAAGGTGTTTTAGAAGACGTCGCTCTCACTAACTGGGGTTGGCCAGATATTCGCTCGGTGTGGTCGGCAGATTAACTACCTTAGTTATTTAGCAAAGTGCTGCTTCACGAATTCAATGAAGGCTCTGGTTTTCGCCGATTGATAGATAAGTTGTGGGTACACCAAGTAAACCGCGTTGTGCTGGTGGTCGGTTTCTTCCGATAAAACCTGCATTAGACGACCATGTTCAACGTCTTGTTCGACAAAGTAACTTGCTAACCGAGCAATGCCATTGCCAGACAGGGCTGATTCTTTGAGTAAGCGGTTTTCATTGCTTGAAAGCCAGCCTTGGGTTTGAACTGTTCCCGTTTTTAAAGGCCATTCTTTTTGATGCAACGTGGTTAAGCATTGATGCTGTTTTAAATCCGCTAACGTCTCTGGCGTACCTTCTTCTTGCAGATATAGAGGTGAGGCAACCAGCCAGTGGTGGTAGTCCAGCAGGTGATGCGCAATCATATTCTCGGGCGGCGTTCTTGTTGCTCGAAACGCAAAGTCGACGCTGGTTTCCGTCAGATTAAACGCTTGATAGCTAGAAAGAATCTCGAACTCTACGTTTGGATGTAAAGCGCGAAACGCCACACACAAATCATGCAGCACCGCTTCGGCAAACATCTTGGGAGCAGTAAGCCGAATCAGACCGTCTATTTGTTCAGATCGCTGACTTAAACTCTTTTCCATTTCCATTACGCGGCGTTTGAGATCTTCCGCTTGTGCAAAGATCGATTCACCTTCTGCCGTCAATCTCACGCTGCGTGTAGTTCGAACAATCAAAGGCGTGGCGAGTTCCGATTCCAATCGCTTGATTTGTTCTGACAGGTAACTTTTAGAAATGCCAAGTTGCTCCGCTGCCCTAGAAAAGTTAAGTGTTTGAGCCACTTCGGCAAACAGCATCAGTTTTTCGATTCTCTTATAATCTGCCATCTTGATTGCTCGTCTTTATTGTTCGCTTTAATTGTTCGGTAACGAGGATAATGAATTCGATTTTACGGTATTAAACTAATTTTTACGAACGGTAAGATGGTTAGAGTTAACTTAAGAAATTGAAGATGCAGAAATCGGAAAAGTGAGAATAACGATGAACAATCCAACACTACCGCTCGCCAAAACCTTACCTAACGTTAGCCGCTTGGTCTTCGGCTGCATGGGGCTTGGAGGGGAGTGGAATCGCAACCCATTAACCGCCCAAGATGAAAACCAAGCTTATGCCGCTGTAGAGGTAGCATTAGAGGTGGGCATCAATCTCTTTGATCATGCGGATATCTACAAATTCGGTAAGGCAGAAGAAGTGTTTGGGCGCATCTTAGCCAATGACTCAACCTTACGAGAACGAATTTATTTGCAATCCAAGTGCGGCATCCGTCTAGGAGATGAGCAAGGTGTTAAGCAGTATGACTTCTCTGCTAAATGGGTGACGGCTTCTGTTGAGGGCATTCTTGAACGCCTTGGCGTGGAAAACCTTGATGTTTTGATGCTGCATCGTCCTGATCCTTTGGTTGAATTTGAAGAACTGGGCACAGCGCTAAAAGCTCTGAAACAAGCTGGCAAAGTTAACCACTTCGGTGTTTCTAACATGAACAGTGCTCAAATTGATCTTCTTCAACAAGCTACGGGCGAAGTTGTTGTGGCGAACCAGTTGGAAATGAGTCTGGCTAAGTCTGACTTCATCAAGCAAGGCATGGGGCTTCCTTCGTCTGCATCTGACTACGTTGCAGGAATACTGGAACATGCCCGTAAGCACAATATCCAACTGCAAGCGTGGGGCAGTATGGCGCAGGGAAGATTCTCAGAGCGTGGTTTACATTCTGATGATCACAACACCAGACAGATTGCGGAGATGGTGATGGCGCTAGCAGCTGAATATGGCGTGCCGTCAGAGGCGATTGTTTTAGCCTTCCTAACGCGTCACCCAAGCCAAATTCAACCTGTTATTGGTACTGCAAACCCACAACGTATTCGCGCTTGTGCTCAAGTAGAGAGCGTCACGCTATCACGTAGCCATTGGTATGGCTTGTTCGAGAAAACCCTTGGTCATGAGATCCCGTAGGAGAGAAAAATGAAATACGTACAAGTTCAAACTCTAATTCAAACGGCATTGGAAATTGCGACTGCTCGCAAGCAAAACATTGCGGTTGCCGTGGTTGATACACATGGAGAATTGCTCGGTTTTGCCCGAATGGATGATGTGAGTGTGCAAGCAGGTTTGTTGGCACAGAACAAAGCTTACACCTCGGCTAGAGACCGTCAGCCTAGCGGCAATCTGGGTGCTTGGGCTCGTGAGACGGGTAAGCAGTTGAGTTATTGGACTGACCCGAAGATCACAGGCTTTATGGGTGGTGTGCCTATAGAACAAGAGGGGAAAATCGTCGGTGCAATTGGCATTAGCGGTTTGGCTGAGCAAGATGATGAAGCACTTGCGATGGAAGTATTAAACGCGCGTTGAGTATAATGTTTATCAGTAGGTGTGATGCTTTGTCCAGCTTTGTACTCACTGTAGGGACTCAAGTTCACAGGCTTCGTCGAGTCACAATGCTATCTAATAGCCTGAAGTAAGCAGAAGTTGAAATCGCGAACTATGATTAATTTATTTGAAAGCTTTGAGGCCTAAATATGTTTCATAAGGTATTCGTTTCGCTATTTTTTGTTCTCCTCTCAGGCTGTGGTACGAGTGACAGCGCGTTAAAAGAGAGCGGTTATGATGAAGCTTATATCCAAGGCTTTCATGACGGTCGGCATAGTGGTATGCAAGAGGCAGGGAATGATTTTGAACACTATATTAAGGACGAAACAAGGTATCAAACCGACTCAGATTATCGACAAGGCTGGGATGCTGGTGAGGTAGAGGGTAACAAGTTACAAAAGCAGGCGACCGCGATAGGACAAGGCATGATTGATAATTCGTATGAAGAACGTGATGTCTTTGATCCTGATAAAGTGGCGAAAGATGCAATAAAAGGCGTTGATACATCGGAATTGAAAAGCCTAGAGTAACGGACTGATATAAAGAATAAAACTCGTCATTTGACGAGTTTTTTTTGTCTAAACGGTTCATGTTTCAACGCTCAACAGGGCATTCATCGTTTGGGTATGAGCAATGTCGTTAATCACCTTTCTTGTTCTTTTGTTCAAGGATTAACGATAACAGGCGAACGAGCAGGGACTGAGCTTCCGGTGAGAGCAATCGCGCCACGGCTGTTAAGTCATTTGCTGTGACATGCTGAACATCACGTACATCTAAGGCAATATCTAGGTCAGTCAAATGAAGCGAACGCAATATGGCACGATATTGTGAGAGTTTAAGATCGGACTCTCCGCGCTCGATCCTTTGATATGTTTTTACGCTCATTCCAGCGATGTTTGCCATTTGCTCACGGGAGAGGCCATTCGATTTTCGTCTTGCGATCAGTGCTTGAATTATAGGGTCTACCTGCATGTGCTCTCCTGAAAGGACAGTTTTGACCTAAACGGAGCAAGAAGTGGACCAGTTTAACCACCACATATTTACCTGCTTTGCAATCAGTATAAAAATAACTGTCTTATAAAAACGTAAATATTTTAGTCAGTTATTAACTCAATGGAAAAGTATCAATCATACAAATCAATAGAAACGAAAGCTTCTATTCGCAAAATGCAACGCATTTTAGATCATTTATTTAGTGAAATTGATCAGCAACATCGTGAGACTAAAGAGAATGTTGTGACACTGATTCAACAGTCACAACAGCGATTGATGAACTACAAAGAGCTTTACCTTCACAAAGAATCGATAAGTGAAGTAGAGCTGCGGATGGCGCATGAAAATATGAGTGAGACTGAGAAGCAGGTCGCCGATATGGGTATTCCAGTGTTAACTTATATCATTGGCGCGCTAGATAAAGCGTATTAACACAGTCGTAAAGTCGGGCGATACAAGATTTACGCAATTTCGATCAATTGATGACATCTAAAAGAAAGGATGCAAATGCTGGGGAACCACACCCAGCATTCGGACACTCATTTACCTATATTTTCGAACCGTAAATCAGTGTTTAGAGGTATGTGAACCGAACAGTGTCGGTACGCAGCGAATAATAGCGATATTGTCCGATCTAGGCTACGTCCTTGGAATCTAACACCTTCACTTAAACTGTAAATTAATCTGTACACCCAGCCAAATTGAGCCATTGAGCACGTTCTGCCTTCTTTTTAAGCGATAAAAGACTAATTAGTGACGAAAAAAACAACACATCTTAGGTAAAAGATAAGAGTTGTTAAAATATATCGCTATAAGATTGACCTTTTGCTTTTCAATCGTCCTGCTTATGCCTTACAATCTTTTCGAACCAAATCCATTCATAACGAATGGGGTTGATGAATTAAGATGAACAATTTTGCTTCGAACCCAAAGTTGCGCACATTTCATCAGCGATGACATCGCCAAAAATGACTCTCAAGTGTTCATGTGCAAATGATTAACCACCTTTTGTTGCATGTTTTCTTAGCCATACAGGGCTCTTGTAACATAGTGCTCTTGTAACCAAATTTTGACTAAGTCGGAGCGTTTTGTTGTGTGCTTTAGATAAAGCACAACTGGTGAGAAATTAACGGATTGAATTTAGAGGTATTAACCGTGAACCTAAAACTTGTCGGCAGCTCCCTGATCGTTGCAGGTACTGCTCTTGGCGCTGGTATGCTTGCTATACCAATGGTGCTTGCTCAATTTGGCCTCCTTTGGGGCACTCTTCTTATGTTGTTCATCTGGGCTGGAACAACTTATGCTGCGCTGCTCCTTCTTGAAGCCAGTTGTAAAGTAGGTGGTGGTGTGAGCATGAATGCAATTGCTCGCGAAACGCTTGGTAAAGGAGGCCAGTTGGTAACCAACAGCTTGCTTTACGCCCTGTTAGTTTGTCTATTAATGGCTTACATCATTGGTGCGGGTGATCTCGTACAAAAAGTAACAGCCTCAATTGGGCTTCCAACATCTACGATCTCAAGCCAAGTCGGTTTTACTCTTTTAGTTGGTATCATTGTTTCGGCAGGTACAGGGGTAGTAGATAAGCTGAATCGCGGTTTGTTCCTAGGCATGATCGTAGCGCTGATCCTGACACTTTTTGCGCTTGCACCAAGCGTCTCGTTTGAAGGACTTGATGAGGTTGTGAGCGACGATAAAATGGCACTTATCAAAACCAGTTCGGTGCTTTTCACCAGTTTCGGTTTTATGGTCGTGATCCCATCGCTTGTAACTTACAACAAAGAAGCGAGTAAAACACAGCTGCGTAATATGATTATCGTGGGCTCAACTATTCCGCTTGTTTGTTACCTATTATGGTTGTTAGCGGTTGTCGGCAATCTACCACCTCATGAGCTTGTTCAATACTCCAACGTAACAGAGTTGATCTCGGTACTAGGTCAGCAATACGAGGGCTTAGAGTTCATCCTATCCATGTTTACTGGTTTGGCACTACTAACGTCGTTCTTAGGTGTTGCAATGGCGCTATACGATCAAAATGCAGACCTACTGAAAGCAAGTAGGCCAGTGATTTTTGTTACTACTTTTGTGCTACCACTATTAGGTGCTGTATTTGCGCCAGAACACTTCCTAGCTATTCTTAGCTACGCGGGGATTATTCTTGTGTTTCTCGCGGTCTTTGTTCCATTATCAATGACCATGAAAGTGCGCCGAGTGCCGGTAGAAGATGACAATATTTATGAAGCTGGTGGCGGCGCAATGGGAATGAGCATGATCTTCCTATTCGGCTGTTTCTTGCTGTTTGCCCAAGCAGTATAAAATCACGCTAGCTTATTTAAAAACTGAGCCGCTCGTAGTCAAACGGGCGGCTTTTTTGTATTCATAGCCGAACCCAGGCCACTCGAAGTCATCAGCATTTGTGGTGTTTGACGTTTCTCTGATAATCACGGTTAGCGCTGACTTTTTAGTAAAACTCCTTAGCGAAAGGCTGACATGTACAGTGATTCACCCTTCTATTATATCGATGTTGATATGAATAAGAGGCTCTGTTGTGTCAAAGCAATTATCTTTTGCCATGGTTGGCGTTATGTTGTCTTTAGGTGTGTTGAGTACAGAAGCGGTGGCTGACCCGAAGCATAAGCATGGACATCGGTACGATCACCATCATGCGCATCACCACCATCATAAACACAAGCGCAAGCATAAACACAAACATCGTGACGTTATTTATGTGGAGACCCGACGACCAAGGCGCAGTTACTATTACCATGACCGAATTCCTCGGAATAGTACCTACATAAAGATTGGAGATTTCACTTATCTAAAAGTGGACGACCGTTATTATCGTCGTTCTAATGATCGCTATATCCATGTCGAGTTCAATTAAACTTGAAAGGGTACATAGTCGGCGTTCTTGTAATGTTGAAGCTTAATAGCACCAACATGGCACATGTAACATCGACCAATACTAGGGTTAAAAACAAAAACAGCGAGCCGGTGCTCGCTGTTTTTGCTTAGATGAGTGTTAGACAGTAAATCTATTTAAGATTTGATCTTGTTTATGTACATCTTCTTGTTGCGCCTGCATCGCGTCGTTGGTTCGATTTGCTGATTCGGCGACTTGAGTCGATAGGTCTTTAATATTCACCGTATTGTTGTTGATCTCTTCAGCGACAAGGCTTTGCTCTTCCGCTGCTGAGGCAATTTGCAAGTTCATATCGGAAATACGCTGAATCGCGTCACGAATGCGTTGTAACGCACTATTTGCTAAACCCGCTTTTTCAACGGCCTCTATAGCACTACCTTTGCTTTGATGCATGGCATTTGCCACAGATGAAGCGCCAGATTGTAGTTGCTCAATCATAGTACGAATCTCTGTTGTCGACTCTTGAGTTCGTTGTGCCAGTGTACGTACTTCATCTGCAACAACGGCGAAGCCTCGGCCAGATTCTCCCGCACGTGCAGCCTCGATTGCGGCATTCAACGCGAGTAAGTTCGTTTGGTCCGCAATATCGTTGATGACTTTTAGAATCGTTTCGATATTGGCGGTAGCAGATTCCAACACTTGTACTTCTTCGACTGCAAGGTCAATGCTATCGGAAAGCATGTTTATCGTTTGTGTCGATTCACCAACGATAGAAGACCCCTCAACCGTTGCTTGGTCGGCTTCTTTGGCTGCACTTGCCGCACCTTGCGCATTATTAGCAACCTCTGTCGCGGTGACAGACATCTCATGCATCGCGGTAGCAAGTTGTTCTAGCTCTTGCAGCTGAGTGTGAATTGCGCCTGCCGAGTCTTTTGCGCCCTCAGCGGTGATTTGAGTTCCGTTTAAAATTTGATCAGAAATACGTTTCGACTCAATGATTTGCTGTTGTAAGTTCTCCATGAACGTATTGAAGTTTGTGGCAAGCTCAGAAAACTCTTGGTCAGTATCTGTTTCGAGGCGTTGTGTAAGGTCGCCTTTCCCTGATGCTACATCTTTAATCGCATTGTTTAGCGTGTCCAAAGGACGCATGAGAGTGCGAATCAACAGAGTTAGGGCGATAATAGATGCAATCACGGCAATGATTGAATAAATAATAGCGTTGTTACGAAGCTCTCCTACGGCAGAATAGGCAATAGCTTCATCGATCACCGAACCTACGTACCAGTTCTCGCCAGGAATGTGAGTCAGGTTAACCATGTAGCGGTTGCCATCAATCTCAACATGTTGTGCTGATTGCGTAAGTTCGATTTGCGGGAGGTAGCTACCGACCTTCTCGCCGTTATACTTACTTTGAGGGTGAGCAATAGTTGTGCCATCAGCGGTGATAAGAAATAAGTAACCAGCATCAAACAGATTCACTTGGTTGACCAGATCAGAAAGGGTAGTTAATTCGAGGTCATAAAACATACCGGCTAAAAACTGGCCATTTTCTTTTACTGGCGTACCAACAGAGATGATAACGTTTTTCGAAGACGCATCGACGTACGGATCGGTTACGACCAAATCGCCTTTGCTCTTAGCTGCAATAAACCAAGGACGCTGACGTGGGTCGTAGTCTGGACCCGCATCCCAGCCGTCGTCATTTTCAATCACAAAGCCATTACTTTCATAACCAAAACCGATGGCAAGGAAGCTGCTTTTTGGCGTCGGTCTTTCAAGTATGTTTTGAACATAGCTATGTGAACTGGGATCAAGCTCAATCACTTCAGTAATGGAGCGAGCGAGATCCTTCTTTGCATTCATTTCTGATTGCACAGTGTTACCAACACTGGTCAATATCTCGTTTACACTTGAGTCGATTTGCTCCTGAGTTTGGGAGCGGATGGTCATAACTTGTTGTGTCGACAATAACGACACGGTAATTAGCAGCAAAAATGAAGAGGCTGTGACAACCTTATGTCTGAATTTCATGAGCTTTCCTCTGATTCTCCCGGTTGGTTCCACTTTGCTTTCGCCTCTTTTAAACCGAGCGAATTGGGCATAAAGAGAAACCTATTGTGTTTGGTTATATTTTTATCGACATCTTTGTCAAAAACATGAACTCATTTGTCGTCTTTTTTAACTAAATTTAAACAAACCGACAATTTACGTTAAAACTTGTGAGTGTGATCATGTTTGCGAGCTCAATTAATGAAATCGTCATAATGAAAATAATTGCTTAACAAACAGTGGCATCAACTGGCTTTACAGGTGAGGTGATGAAAATTTTGTTGGTGCTGAAAGGTGTTTTGTTGAAGTTTTGTCTTTGTAAATTATGAGCTTTTTACTAAAAGCCTAATGTGGACGGAGTTTTAGGTATAAAAAAGGCCCCGACGATGCGGAGCCTTTGTTAATTGACGTCTCGATTTTAGAAAATAAGATGAGCAACGCCAGCAATCACAGGTAACGTGATTAGCGTACGTAAAATGAAGATTACGAAGAGCTCTACAATGTTTACTGGAATTTTGCTGCCTAACAGTAGGGCACCTACTTCCGACATGTAGATAAGCTGAGTTACTGACATTGCTGCAATAACAAAACGTGTCATTTCGTTATCGATTGAGGCCGCTAAAATTGCTGGAATAAACATATCTGCAAAGCCAACAACGATTGTCTGTGATGCTGCAACAGCTTCAGGGACTTGCAGTAGCTCTAGGTATGGGATAAACGGTTGACCCAGAATTGCAAATACAGGCGTGTATTCTGCAATCACCAATGCAACGGTACCAAGACCCATAACTACAGGTAGTACGCCAAATACCATGTCGACTGCGTTGTGTACGCCTTCTTTAAATACAGACTGAACTGATGTGACTTGACCAGCACGCTTAAGAGCTAGATCCATACCCCAAGAGAATGTGGTGTGGCCTTCTGGCACTGCATCTGCGTCTTTATCTGGGTTGCTGCCGTCAATGTAGCGATCTTTCTTCAGACTAAGCGGAGGCAGGCGAGGAATGATAATCGCAGCTACGATACCAGCTAGACAGATAGCGCCGTAGAAAGGCAAAAATAAGTGCTCTAGTTTTACCTGAGCGATAACAACTAAGCTAAACGTGATCGATACTGCTGAGAAAGTGGTCCCGACAACAGCCGCTTCACGCTGAGTATAAAACTTATTTTCGTATTGCTTGCTGGTTAGCAAGATACCAACACTTCCGTCGCCTAACCAAGATGCCATACAGTCAATTGCACTGCGGCCAGGTAGGTTGAATACCGGACGCATTATTTTACTGAGTAACGCACCAAATAGCTCCAGAAGACCGAAGTTCAAAAGAAGCGGAAGCAGTAAACCCGCGAAAATGAAAACGGCAAACAGAGTAGGTAGAAGACCAGTAAGAACAAGCCCGCCAGTGTTCTCTTCCCAAATTGCTTTTGGACCCACTTGGAAGAACGTCATTAACACGGCAGCGCCGCCGATTAAACGAACAACGAGCCAAAGTGGAGATGGGTTGAAGAGACCGTTTAAAAAACCATTACGTAAAATTGCAGCTGGCTTAAAAATTTTGCAAAGAACAGAAGCAACGGCCATGAAAGCGATGATACTGGTGACGATAGCAATCAAGGTATCGCCTAACACCGCTGGGATGACTTTTGCCATCACGGCAACGGGAATGGTTAGGCCACCATCGTAAGAGATCGGAGCCATAAAGAGTAGAAGACCAATTAGGGAAGGGATGAAAAACATCCAAAAGTTGCCCTTAGGAGCTTCAGTAGCATTAGTGGTGTTATGCATAGTTGTCTCGTGTTACTACTAGTCAATACTTGCCATTTCCATGACATAAATATTCACTAAACATCCGTATTTAATCACAGTTTTGCGGAGGGTACCCGCAAACTGCATCCATTGCAATACTATTCATTAAATACATCTAGTTATTCAGCCGATTTGTCGGGTAATTGGTCAAATAACGTCTAAGTGTATGCGAATATGTTGCTTGTGTTAGAAAATTGTAGCACGAGAGGTGAATTGCGCAGTGAATTATGGGGCGCATTGTGACTGGAATAATAAAATGGTAAACAAATGTGATTTTGATCTAACTAACTTCTTTGCCAGAAATTCAGTTAGCCTTATCTATTTTAAGGTTTTTAGTGGTGTCAAAATACCGTTCAGCGTTTCTTGTACCGTTGCAGTGTGAACCTATTGAGCCAAATCCGATTGAAGCATGTCGCTTCAATCGGACCGAAATTTTATGCTTTTTGTTGACGGCTAAGTATGTATAGGTAACTCCAGTAAATCAGAGCTGTAGAAAAAGCCAATATTGCTGGGAAAACCAGCGTATATAAACCATATACCGTAAATAGAGCCGCTCCCGCGACGCCGCCAAACAAAAAGCCAAAGAAAATGAATAGGAATAATTTTGCTTTACGTCGGTCAAATTGACGACCTCTCAAGCTCTCTCCAATCATAATCCCTAGATCGGTGATGATTCCGGTCATATGTGTGGTTCTGACTACTGCGCCGCTAAACGTGGTGATCATTGCGTTTTGTAATCCACATGCTGCTGATGCTAGATATTGGCCGTACAAATCCCCTTGCACCAAAAAGCCCAAGCTGAGTAAGAGCAAGCTCCCTTCTATGCACAGTGCAACACCATATCTTCGCCCTAGTTTTAACGCACTGCTTTCAATAAAAAAGCCGCTAAAGGCAGCGCCAATCAAAAAGCTAAATACGATGAAGAGCAGGTGAATGGAGCTATCCACACCTGTTAGCAAGCTGTTCCCTAGCTGAGTTACGGTTCCCGAAAGATGAGTTATCGCTTGGTGTTGAAAGCCGAGAAGACCAACGGCGTTGACGCAGCCCGCGAGAAGAGCTAGTAGAAACGCGCCATATTCCACCCAACGAGGAAGTCTGGAAATCACAATAAACCCCAACCAAATATTAGGAGCCGATTATAACGCTCACACCGAGTTACGAAACCCTTTACAGTAAAACTCGATTGATCATTCTCAAAAAAATCTCACTTATAGGTCGTTTGTCCGAGCCAAAGTAAATACGTGAACGCGGATTGCTCGCTAGCAGATGTGTTCCGTTGTGCATTCGAAACTCACCCACCCGTGTTTCATTTGTTCATAGACTGAAACGGTAGGTTGGTGGAACTCTTTATCGGTAAATAGACCGACGGGAATGATCATGATTTCCGGGTATGCAGAAACGAACAACCTCATTGTCGTGCCGCAGGATGGACAAAAGTCATACTGAACCTCACTGCCATCATCGCCAATTCGGGTATAGCTAGTGACTTCACCGTTTAAAGTGACGTGCTCTTTTTCAAAGCGAGCTTGTACCCCAAAAACACTGCCAGTTCGTTTTTGGCATTCGAAGCAATGGCAGACAGACGTGTGGGTGGGCTCTCCCTTACAACGGATCTCAACTAAACCGCAGGCGCACTCGCATGTATGAATGGTTTTTGTCATCGTGATTACCTATTTGTCCCAATACACCAATAGACCTAGAGCACAGAGCTTGTGTCACTAGCTCGTTATGAGCTCTGGACTTGAAACTATTTGGATACAATCAGTTTAGTTTAATTTTGAAACACTTGAAGAGGTGAAATCATTTGGGTATACAATGGTATACTCGCTTTTCGTTTATACCTTGAAACAAGGAACTCTTCATGACTCACAAAAAAATCCTGCCGATACCACTTATTCTACTTATTCCAATCGTTTTATTGGTTGTGGTTGTGATCGCAGGTGTTTATCGTTTTAGTTTGTCTGATGACGAGATCATGGCTAAGTTTCCTCAAACAGAAGTAGAAACGAACGTTATTGTGCAAGAGACGCTTGGCATCACTGCACGTAACCCTTGGACGATCCAAGTACCCGAGCAGGGTGCGGTCACTTTTCTTGATGAGTGGGATAAAGAAAACGGCTATTTGATCGGTGACTATGATGCAGGTGCGACAAAAGGTCAGGTACTTGTTCCAACTGCGTCGATTAGTCAGCGTGAGATTGAAGGTGTTTCATGGGTTGTTGCACCGATGATTGTAACGACACAAGGTAGCGGTTCGTTTAACTATGTTGGCTTGTTCAAGTTTGACCCCGTGCCGAGCCGAGTTGTCCTTTTAGACAGTATTTTTGTTGGTGACCGCGTGAAATTTACTCAGCTCGAATGGAAAAGTGATACAACTATCACTCTTTCATATTTAGCGCACGGTGACGATCAAGCAATGGCAGACACGCCAAATCAATTCAATTCATCCACATTACAGCGTGTAGGGAATAACTTACATATGCAACAGTGATGAATTTTTTTTGAGTTCTGTAAAAATTCAGTATTTTCTGCGCTAGATCTCGAAATTTCCTAGTGATTTCTTATTCGGGAATGCATAAGCTATGAGCCTTGTTTGAAAGGAGATAGTAATTCCCGTGTCTACAAATGAAATTACAAGACGGTTGCCGAATCTGACAAGTCGTAGAGCGCTGCTGTTATACTCCTTGCCAGTTTTAGTTGCGATTGGTGTTTCTCACTCTCTCAAAGAGTCATCTTTAACCAAAACCATCGCATTGAACCTACCTGAATCTCAGGTCGTTGAAAAAATTCTTGATGCGACAACTGCCGAAGTTGTCACTCCCCCGAACTTCGAATATCAAATCCAAGCAGGTGACAACCTAAGCACTATTTTTAGTCAGCTCGGTTTCGGTTACAGCTCGTTAATGAAAGTAATGGAAACGGATTTGAACTACTTGGCACTTGATACACTTAAGCCGGGCAATACGCTCCGTTTCTGGCGTGATGATGCGACAGGCGAGTTAGCGAAAATGGAACTGCAATTTTCTATTGCAGATAAAGTGGTCTACAAGCTGAATAGTGATGGTAGCTATGACTTTACTGATATTTCCATTCCTGGCGTGTGGAGCCAAGAACCTTTAGTTGGCGTTATTCAAGGCAGTTTTTCTTCTTCTGCGAGTCGTTTAGGTTTAACGTCGGCGGAAGTGAGTCAAGTCGTAAGCTTACTCAAAGAACAACTTAACTTTGGACGTGATCTTCGTGCAGGTGATCGATTTGAAGTTGTTCGCCGCTCACAAAGCATCAATGGTGTACCAACAGGTAAGAACGAAATTGAGGCGATTAAGATTTATAATCGCGGCCGCGAGATCACCGCTTACCTTCATACTGATGGTCAATTCTACAATGCCAAAGGTGAAAGCTTACAGCGCGCATTCCAGCGTTACCCTGTAAGTAGCCGTTGGCGTATCAGTTCTGGCTTCAACCCTAATCGTTTACATCCAGTAACGGGGCGTGTTGCGCCGCACAACGGCACTGACTTTGCTGTACCAACCGGTACACCAGTCGTTTCTACTGGTGATGGTACAGTGATCATGACTCGTAAACACCCTTATGCGGGTAACTACGTGGTTGTTGAGCACGGCAGCAAATACAAAACCCGTTACTTACACCTAAGTAAGATTTTGGTGAAGAAAGGGCAAAAGGTTTCTCGAGGCCAGCGTATCGGTCTTTCTGGTAAAACAGGTCGAGTGACTGGGCCACACCTTCACTATGAGTTGATTGAATACGGCCGTCCAGTTAACGCTATGCGAGCAAATATCCCAATGGCGAGTTCTGTTCCTAAGAAAGAGATGGCTACTTTTGTCGCGAACAGAGATGAAATGGATAGACTATTACGCGATAAAGAGAAAGCAGTGCTGTAATAAAGTACTTCGCTCAAAAAACAAAAAGAGACTAAGCATAGCTTGGTCTCTTTTACTTTGTGCATTAACTAGATTTGAATTCTATGACAGCAGTCTGTTCAGTACGTTAGGCACTCCGCACTTCACGTTCATTTATCAGGTGTACGATTTCTTCAACACTGTGTGGACGAGAGTAAAAATAACCTTGGATGTAGTGGCAGCCCATTTCAATTAACTTTTGTAGTGCTCTATCGTCTTCTACTCCTTCGGCAATCAAATCCACATCGAGCAGCTCTGCCAATTGCGCTATCAAAAACACTACTTGTTCAGAGGTTGTATTTGAGAGCATGTTCTGCACAAAGGTAGCATCGATTTTGATGCTATCAATCGGATAATTGTGTATATAGTTCAAGCTTGAGTATCCCGTACCAAAATCATCCAGTGCGACTTTAAAACCCAAGTATCGCAACGAGTTAAGTACCATCTGTTCACGGCCACTTTGTGAGAGTAAGACGGTCTCGGTGAGCTCTATAACAAAGTCTTTTGCTTCGTGCTGATACTTTTCAACCATGTTGGTTAAGTGATTAATATAACGGTTGGAATCAACCAGCTCATACGCTGAGCAATTGATGGAGAGTTTGACTTTATAGCCTAGGTTCGCTTCGAGTTCTTGCTTTGCGATACACGCGAGTTCAATAATCCGTTCACCTAACTCGATAATCAGGCCTGATTGTTCGGCAGCTTCAATGAACTCCGCTGGAGAGATATTTCCATAGATATTGCTATTCCAACGAGTCAAAATTTCAAAGTAATTCCAGCGGTCGCTCGTGATATCGACGATCGGTTGAACCACTACATACAACTCATCGCTGTCTTGTATATCAGTACTTAGCTGGATTCGCATTGCCTCAATAAGCTGCGTCCTACGGTGGTATAACGCACTAAGGTGTGTGTCGTAATGCTGAATCCGTGTATCGCGGTGTTTTTTACAATCTTTGAGAGCGAGACTGGCATTCAAAATCAGCTCATCGCTGTTCAACATATGTACTGGGGCACGTGCAATACCAATACTAACGGTGAAAGAAATCCGGTTAGATTTGTCGCTGTAGCCGCTTTCAATTTTGTCGAGTACTTCCTGACACACGGCGACAGGATCTTCGTCGTACGTGATGAAGGCGAATTCATCTCCTGCAACACGGAACGCATTGTTTGGCGACGACAAGCTCTGTTGAATGGCGTTAGCTGTGAACTTAATGATTTGGTCGCCGATATAGTTTCCGTTGATATCATTGATCGATTTGAAATTATCGATATCAAGATACGCCAAACTGAATGGACGAGTCGCTTGCTGCGTTAATGTCTCCAAGGTATCAGCTAAACAGCTACGGTTGAGCAGTCCAGTTAGGTTATCATGCGATACCTCATAGCTAAGCTGATTAAGAAGCTTATCTGAACGTTCACTGACCCACTTTTCACGTAAGCTATGAATAATGACATTGGCATAAAATCGGTGGAAGTCGAGGATATCTTGCGCTTCTTTCGCGTGGATGCTTCGGGTAAAGGTAGACAGTAAAATTCCCAGAACTTCGCCATTTTGTGTCTTCAATGGCAGGCCAATGTAAGCTTGAATGCCATCTTCTTGAAACATCTGATCTTCAGGAAAACGCTTGTATACCTGGTCTTGATAGAAAATATGTTCGCCAATGTCTTTCGCCACTTTTTCACAGGGGGTGCCTGAAAGGTGGTAGCTTAGGTTGTCTGTAATTTTTCCATTGCTGGCGAAGGAAATGGTATGAGCCGAATGCTGAAGATGCGCAACTTCTACAACGCAAGTGCAATGGCTCTGCAAGTGTTGATGAATATCTAACGTGACTCGGTTTAGCTGAGCCGTGCCGTTTAGCTTCAATATCTCATCAATTTTGTGGAAACTGATTTGTACCTGACCCATCGAGCATTTCACCTAGCGTTGTTATTAACATATCGTGTAAGACACGACGAATTATTATTTGATATGCATCAAATAAACTATCGGTTACTAAGGCAGATTTTTCAAATTTTGTGAACGAACAAATCATTATTTTCATGTTTTTATGCTTGAACCTTTTAAAGGTATAGCGATAAAAACGCTAAGCTAGGCGCGCTTCTCCTCTTCTAATCGTGATTTGAGATAATCGAGGAATAGCTTAGTCCGGGTATGCTGATAATCCAGCTTTGGATAGTAGGCATATACAGTGGCTTTATCCGCTGTGATATCGGGCAGGATAGGGACTAACGCGCCGGATTTGAGATCATCTTTGATCATGACGTTGTTCGTCATCAAAATACCCATGCCTCTTTTGGCACCATGAAACAGCGCTTCTGGGTTGGTCGTGGCAAAGTTACCGGACAAGCTGATACGCTTACCTCGATTTGTTTTGATTTCTCGTGAGGGTTTTTCTCCCCAAATCAGGACATTATGCTCTGTCAGATCCTCAACGCATTGCGGTGTTCCATATTTTTTTAGGTAACTAGGCGCAGCGTAAAACTGGGCTTTATGTTCGAAAAGCGCAGTGGCTTTGAAACTCAGAGAGTTCAGTTGCTCTAATTCCCGGCTAATAAACAGGTCTAAGCTTAGCTCTGGCAATTGGCCTGGTAGCGTTGTTGTTAATTGAAGTGTGATGTCTGGATATTTCTCAAGAAAATCATCGAGATAATGAACTAGAAACTTGGAACCAACGGCCAGTGTCGCGCCAATTTTTAATAGCCCCGCTGGTGATTGGTTGACTGAGCGAGTTTCATCTAATACCGATTGCCATGAATCAAGCTGACTTTTTGCTCGTTGATAAAACAGCGCACCAGCTTCAGTTTGGCTAATTGAGCGGGTCGTACGTTTGAGTAGTTGAACGCCAATTTTATCTTCTAGCCATTGAACTCGCTTACTGATAGCTGAGCTGGTGGTATTGAGTTTCCGCGCTGCTGCATTAAAGCTACCTTCTTCGACCACACGAATATAACTCTTCACGCTTTGAATCCAGTCCATTGTATCTCCTTGGGAATTAATTCCTTTCCAACTTAGCTGATTATCATCTTTGAGTATCAAATATACACTGTTTGCCATCAATCTGTCACAAAGTAGGAGGAACGTTTGCGTAAAACACCATTGTTATTAGCGATGATGATCATTGCCACAGGCCAAGTTGGCGTTAGTATTTATCTTCCTTCTTTGCCATTGATTGGTCATGACTTGAATTTGCCGCAACATTCGATTCAGAATCTCGTCACGCTATTTCTCGTTGGCTTCGGTATCTCTCAGCTTTTTTACGGCCCATTGTCTGATGCGATTGGTCGTCGGCCAGTGTTTATTCTGGGGCAAAGTGTATATCTAGTTGGTACGGTTATTTGCATCGCGTTTTCGGACAACATTGTTGCCCTTGAAGCGGGACGGTTACTGCAAGGCCTAGGAGCGGGCAGCGCTTCGGTACTTGGTCGGTCAGTACTGCGTGATAGTTATGACGGTATGCAATTAACCAAAGCGCTATCTTATATTTCAGTCACTGCTTCAGTGATGCCAATTATTGCTCCGCTGTTTGGTGGCTGGATTGCTTTTCACCTGAGTTGGCATGCTGTCTTCGTGTTTGTACTGATTTACTTAATGGCAATTTTTACACTTGGTTTATTGGTGCTGCCAGAAACGCTGCCTTATCCGAAGAGAAAATTTAAAGTAGGCGAAGTAAGCGCGAACTATTTGCGTCTGTTAACGAATACACAAGTGATTGGTAGTGCGAGCTACAACTGGCTTAGTTATTTATCGGCTCTGGTTACGCTCTCCTTGTATCCATTTTTAATGCAACAAGAGTTAGGATTAACGGCGGCAGATTACGGCTCTTTGATGATCATACCGTCAGTTGGTTTGCTGACGGGTAGCTTAGTGCTGAATTTGATCAATGCTCGTTACAAAGCTCAGCAAATCTTGCTGATGAGTTTCGCGATTGTTGCTGTTGCTGGCTTCATGTTGTTGGTTACCCCCTTCAGTGTATTTTCATTGCTGACGGCATTCACGTGTTTAAGTTTTGCCCAAGGCATGTCATTCCCAGTATCGATTAGTTTGCTACTCTCGCCACATAAGCAACAGGCAGGCGCGGTTTCTGCGTTATCTGGCTCTATTCAAATGTGTTTAGCAGGTTTGTTTGGTGGGTACTTAGTAGACTCATGGGTTACGAATCAGCAGCAGCTTGGGGTGTTTTATTTGTTTATTGCGTTACTTTCTTGCTTTGTTCTTGTACTAAGCCAATTTCGTAAAGTGCCAGAAGGGACGGTTCAAGCAGAAACTTCCATCTGAATATACTTGCAACCAGAAGGTCGGCTTTCTAAAATGCGCAGCTAAATTAAGTCTGGCTTGTTGTGTATACTGAATGACTTGGTTTGAAAGGAAGAGGGCGAACCTTGATACTTCTCTCAAGCTTGGAATACATTTCTGCCCAATGGCTATCCGATCTCTAATCGTTAGGTGAAAGAATGCAACAAAACGAATTTGAAACACTGGTAAAAGAAATTACTCAGCAAGAAAGCATGCCAAAGGCACTTGAAATCTTGAAGGCGTGTGAGGAAGAAGAAGTTGCACAAGCGGCGCAATCCCTAACGGGTCAGTTTGGCCTTGCAGAAGTTGATGGTGAGAAACGTATTTACCATATTACCACTCAAGAAGATGAGTCCGGAGAAGAGCAAGAATACGTAGAGCACGTCATGAATGAAGGCGATCACTTGATCAAGTTTGCTGCGTGGTTCTTTGAAACATTCTTTGAAATCAAACAGAAAGATACGTACGTCGCAGCGGGTAAAACATACCAACAACCTAAGCGATAGACGCTCATTTCAAGAAATCCACGAAAATCAAACTGAAAGTTAATTACAAAATAAATGTGACTGGAGTCTTGTTTTTATCTAATTGTGGTGTAAAATTACAACATAGTTAAGTCAATACATTCAGGAGAAGGTCATGGGTAACGAACTTGGTGGTGCTTATATTGGCCAGATGATTGCAAAAGACGCGATGCACAAAGCGCTTTACGGTAAAGCGAAGAAGAAAAAAGCTTCTGTTTTTGCTCGTGTTATTAAAAAACTGGCGAAATAATTTAAAAAGCCCTGATTGAAAAATCAGGGCTTTTTGCTTTTCTCTGTTTTGTTGTTAGTAAGTAGCCAACATATTGCACAACATTGGCAAAACGCTACTCAAAGATTGATGACATTTAAATCTAGAATTACGCGGATTGGCTTGGTATCTCCACAACATTGTTAGGCACTTTATCTAGCCCCTTTGCTGATAACCACTTTTCTAAATCGTCAGCGCCTCCAACATATTTTCCATCTAACCAAATTTGCGGCACTGTTACCGGTGTTTTTTCGCCAATGATGGCTTTTACTTCAGGAATCATGCGGTATAAGGCGGCGCTGTCTTTAACTACATCATGGTACTCATACTGAACGCCAGCCTCGTCAAGTAATTGTTTGGCTTTGACACAGTAAGGGCAAGTTGCTTTACCATAAACAATGTTGCCTTTTAGCTCATCGCGTTTTACCCACTCAGCAATAACAGACTGTACAAGCACACCCCGATTCAATGCTTCTCCTTGGCTGATAACTTTCCCTTCGACAAGAAGAATGGGTGCATGCCAAGCACCAGCTTTTAATGGTTCCCACCAGTGCGATAACCAATCTTTTACTTCAAGTTCAACGGGCACATCGGCTAGTTCGTTTTCAAAAGTATCCTTTAAAATATCTTTGGTTAATGTACATTCACCACAAGGAATATTGACTTTGAATGGGCCCCAACTACCAGCCCAGCGATACAGTGTAATTTTGATTGGTTGACTCATATGGGTTCCTCATTTCCTTTCCTGAAAATATAGAACTTTTAAATTAGATTTTTCTTTCAACTAACTTTGTCTTTTTCGCTTCCCAATGCGTAATAAACGCAATAGATGCAATAATAATCGCAGCACCTAACCATAAACGACCAGGAGGCACCCAACCAAACACCAACCAACCAGCAACAACATTCAAAGGCAGTTTGGCGTGATCAAATGGTTGCACAAATGAGGCGTCTGCTACTGCATATGCTTTAACGATAGCCCATTGAGCGAGTGCTGTAAGTGCACCTGCGGCTAAAAGCACACCCCATATCGTCCACGTATCTGGCATAGTAAACGTCGGTATCGCTAACAAGATATTAAATGGCGTTATCAGCAGTAATAAATAGACGACCATGGTTGAAGGCGGATCGTTTACCGACATTTTTTTAACCATTAATGAATACGCTGCCCAGAAAAATGCGGCGCCAACAGGGAGCAGGGTCGCCCATGTAAATGAGTCTGCCCAAGGCTCAAGAATGATCATGGCACCAACAAACCCCGTCAATGTCGCTAACCAGCGTGCAGTACCTACTTTCTCTTTGAGTAACAAGCCAGAACCAACTGTGGCAAATAACGGGGAGGTCATGAGAAGTGCAATACCTTGCCAAATTGGAACTGGGTAAGCGAGAGCCCATAACCAAAGTTGAATCCCGATAACAGAGAGAAAAATGCGGAATGCATGCCAGCCAAAGTGTTGGGTTCTTAAAGAACGTCTAATCCCAAGTGTACGTAGGTAGGGCAGAATAACAAATAAGGCGATTGCATATTGGAATAACGCAAATGTGGTGGAGGAGACACCAAAGTTGATGCTAGCAATTTGGGCGAAGCTGTTCACTATGGCGAATGCCAAGCCAGCTGTTAGCATCCAGGACGCACCTTGAACAGGATGATGATTCAATTGAAAAATTCCAGTTTGATAGAGGTGGCGGGATCATACGTCCTATTGTTTTTCGCGCCAATAAAAAAATGCCTCCCAGAGGGAGGCGACATTACCAATTCAAAGGACGTGCCTGTTATAACAGGTACAAAGAACGAGAAGCACAAACGCTGCCATGCATTTGCATAAATAACATTGCAGAACACGTGCCAACTTTTATATATTTGATTTTAAATGGTTTTTTGGTTTTTCTATGTTGTCGATTAGATGAAATGCACTAACTTAGTGATCAATCGCATTAAAAGAGGGCAGAAGTAGGCGTCGTTACGCTCGTTTTTCATTGCTGAGCGATGCTTGGATAGTGTGAAAACTTATCGAGTTGTGTTGGGTTACATAAAAAATGGCCAGCAAAGGTGCTGGCCAAGTGGACTCGCTCTTAGGACAAGAGTGAATTAGAAATCGTAACGTACGCCTAGGCGCAGTGTATCTTCGCCTTCTGTTACTAGACCTGTTGTTGCATCTTTTGCTTCATCAAGTTGGTTGATGTAGTAAGACAGGTAAGTACGGAAGTTGCTGTTTAGTTTGTAGTAACCAACAAGCTCGATACCTTCAACTGTGTCGTACTTTGAACCGTTGTCTGGATCATTCTCTTGAGCTGTGTATAGAGCTGCAAGTGTCACTTTGCTTGCTACTTTGTAGCTTGCGACTAGCTCGTAAGCCGTAAAGTCTTCAGAGTCAGTCAGGGAACCTTGAGAATAAGTACCTGCTAGGTAAAGGTTGTCCATCGAGTAAGCGATACCACCTAGAATTTGATCTTCAGAGTTATCTTTATCTACATCGCCACCAGAGTATGCAAGACCAAAGTCGAGGCCCATTGGTAGTGAGTACATTCCAGAGATGCCGTATTTATCTTCGTTATCGCTAGAGTTTGCTTGGTAGGTTGCTTGAAGTTGTAGTGCATCAAACGCACCACGGTATGCGAAAACGCTGTCTTGCTTATCAGAAGACGAATCAATAACTTGCTGAACACCAGAGAATTCTGTGATATCCGTCATGTCAGAGATGATGACTGCAGCCATGTCTTGACGACCTACAGAGAAAGCACCGATATCAGAGTCGATGCCTGCATACATGTAGCGGTTTTTGAATTCACTCTTGCCCGTTTTTTGTTCGGCTTCGTAAACACCGAAAGCAGAAAGGCCGTTGCCGATGTCTGTTTTACCTTTTAGGTTAAGACGAGCACGGCTTTTATCTTCCATGGAACCTTCAACTTCAGCACCGTCTGAACCGATGAAGTCACCACGAAACTCAACGCGGCCGCCAACTTTTAATTCAGTACCGTCGTTTTTGTATACAGTTGCTGCGAATGATGGTGCTGATACCAATGCTGTAAGAATTGCAGTAGTTAGTGCTGCCTTTTTCATTTTCTTATTACCCTAGTTGTAATCGATGGGCTTTCTTGCCCGATGTGTTGATGACGCTAAGGTAAAGGCTGAAAATGAAAGATAGATTTCTGTTAAGTTATGATTTGATTGCACTTTTATTGCTGGCGAGAATAAGTGCCCCTTCTCATACCACTTATAAAAAGAAAGGTTTATCTTTTTTGAGGTTTTTTCCTCTCCGTTGAAGACTGTGTTTTTTTCAAAAAGTTCCTGAATTGTTTCTTGACCCTAAATGTAAGTAAACATTTCAATTTGGCAGGGAAGTTTGGCCTAAAAATAGCGAATCATCAGCTATTTGTGAGCTAACTCTCTCTAAAGCATTTCTTATTGTAAGGTTTTTATTTCTCGATTTCTTGAAGGCTAAGTAAACGATTGCTTTTTAGGTTTTGTCTGAGATCTTTTCACTCGGTTGTCAGGAACTAATCAAATAAAGTGTCGGCAGTTGTTACACAAAGGTAAAACTAATCTGGTGGAAACGATGCCTCGGATAGCCTTTGTATTCCTCTCTTTGTTCATCATTTCGTTTTTACGAAAGTGAACCAAAGCCGGGTCTAAAACTGACTAACCAACTAATAAGTAATGGATTTAGAAATGAATAAAAAATTATTAGCAGCGGCAATCGCGGCAGCAACCTTCGGTACTCAAGCAGTTGCAGTGGAACTATATAATAACGATGGCACAACATTTTCGATGGGCGGCCACGTTTCTGTTAATTTAAATGGATCAGAGCAAGGTGACACGGATGTGGGTACTAACTCTCCTCGTATCAATATCTCTGCGACACAGGATTTGGGTAATGGCTTCACCGCAGACGCACGTGGTGAATGGGCGCTAAACTACTTAGACGGTGGTGAAGAGTCGTTTAAAACTCGTCTAGGTTACTTAGGTATAACGCATGAGGTTTATGGTCGTGCAGTAGGTGGTACGCAATGGTCACCTTACTACGATGTCGCAGGTATTGCAGATATGCCAATCGCGTTTGCCAACGACTTCATCTATGACGATCATGGAAACCTTGGCACTGGCCGTGCGGATAAAATGCTTTCTTACCGTAATGCCATCGAGCTGGGTGAAGCGGGTGTGATCAACTTTGGTCTTGGTTGGCAGGGTGCAAACGATGATTACACGCGCAACGATGCTGGAGTTATAACTGGCGGTGCTAAATACGATGACCGTGTGCAAGCTGCGCTTTCTTACTCAATCATGGGCGCTAAAATCGGTTACTCTTACAATGGCGGCGATTTCCAGCACCCTGCATATGCAGGTAAGCACACGGCGGAATCACACGTTGTATCAGCATCTTACGGTGCGTACGGCCAAGGCCTATTCCTTGCTGCGGTTTATGGTTCAAACGAAAACATGAACTTCAGTGCAAAAGGCGACCGTTTAGAAGAAAGTGATGCATACGAAGCGATCATCGCATACGCTCTAGCAAACAGCCTAAACTTGAGTGTTAACTATGAGATGGTGGAAGGTAAAGAGTTTAAGAGCTCTAAAACAGAAACTGCTCGTGAAGAAATGGCACTACAAGCAGAATACAACTTCACGCCTAAATTTGTTGGTTACGCGGGTTACCAGTTTGACCTAAATGACGACAATGGTCGTGAAACTGATGACAAATGGGCGTTAGGTGCTCGTTACTACCTATAATAGGATTTAGCGAGAACTATTATTCAGCTCATTGATCTAAAGCCAGCCTCGTGCTGGCTTTTTTGTCTATTTGTTTTACAAATACTTTGCTGTTTCAATTAGATGATACAAAACTCAAAACGGGGTGAATGTCTTATTTTTTACACTAGAGGTTGCTATTTAGTGTCGTTAAGTCAATAGGTTAGATTATGATGGGATTTTTGTTTTGCAGGGAAGAATGATGAGTGTTATTCAAGTTGAAGAAAAGAAAGTAGAAGTGGGTAAAGTGCTTTGTGTTGGACGAAATTACGTTGAACATATTCATGAGCTTAATAATGCAATGCCTGAGCAAATGGTGGTATTTAATAAACCCGCAACTTCCGTATCAACAACTCTGCGTTCATTCCATCAAGAGCCCCTTCATTATGAGGCTGAAATCTGCTTTTTGATCAAGGATGGACGTTATTCAGCGGTTGGTTTGGGATTGGATCTGACCAAGCGTGGTTTGCAATCCTCGCTTAAAAATCAGGGGTTGCCGTGGGAGCGTGCTAAGGCATTTGATGGCTCTGCTGTGTTTAGTCGGTTTGTCTCTTTGGATAACATTGATATCAATGATCTTAACCTTGAGCTCTTAATTAACTGTGTTCGTGTACAAAAAGGTCACGTTAACCAAATGCTCTACCCGCCGCTAACTATCCTGGATGAATTAACCAGTTACACAACACTTCAAGATGGCGATGTAGTGATGACTGGTACACCAAAGGGCGTTGGTGAGGTACATGAAGGTGACATCTTCCTTGGTCGATTAAAGTGTGGCGATGTCACCTTGTTGGAGATTGAGTGGTTGGCGGATTAAAGCCAAATTCGTAGAACGAGAAATACCACCATACTGATAACCGTCGTTAAAAGAACATTTTTAGTAAAATACGCGATTAAAGCAGCCAGTACGGCAGCCAGTAAAAATGGGTTTTGCACATTGACGCTGAGCTCCCCATCGGGAATGAAAACGATAGGTGCCCAGATCGCAGTCAGTACTGCGGGGCTAGCGTAATTGAGTACTTTTTGAGTGCGCGTCCCTAATCGCAATGGTAGCTTGGGTTCTAAAAACAAGTAGCGGCTGGTGAAAACAAGTACCGTCATCAGCAAAATAGCCAACATGATCATTAGCGTTTCTCCTTTACTTGTTCCACAAAGTAACCAGTAAGCATGGCTAAAATGCTTGAAATCATCAAACTTCCCTCAATTTGATAATAGGTTAGGGCAACTGAGCTCACCAAAGCCACAATAACACTCGCGAGCACTGCTGCATTTTTAATGGTGGGTACTACTATCGCGATAAAAGTTGCGGCTACAGCAAATTCCAAACCCATTTCGTTCAGTTCAGGGATTAGACTTCCCGCAATAATGCCCGTCAATGTCGCGACATTCCAAAACAGGTAAAAACTCAGACCAGCCCCAAGTGCATACCAGCGATTAAACTGTTTATCGGAATGGTGGCCTACAATCGCAAATAGCTCGTCAGTAAGTAAGAAGCCGAGTGATAATCGCCATTTTAGAGGGAGCGGTGCAATTTTACTGCGCATCGATACACTGTAGAGGAAGTGTCGAGAGGTGATAAAAAGCGTTGTCAGTAACATGGTCACTAGACCTGCTCCCGTTTTAATCATTCCCATCGCGACGAGCTGTGCAGAACCTGCGAACAGAATGGCGGATAGTGCTTGTCCTTCCAAAGGGTGAAGCCCAGTATCAATTGCGAATGAGCCTGCGAGTAAGCCCCAAGGGAGCACTGCGATACTCAGAGGCATCATCGCAAGTGTACCTTGCCAAAATAGCGTGGCTTTTGATTCTTTTTGTAACGGCAAAGTGTGGTCCATAGTTTCTTCTTATTTATTCCTAAATCAGATTACCAAGATAGCTCGGTAGTCGCATAACGCCTTGTACAATATTGCTGCTTTAGCTGTGACGGACGTATTGGCCGGGAGTGACGCCCATGGCTTTTTTAAAGTGTCGATGCAGATGGCTTTGATCATGGAAGCCGCATTCTTGTGCCACGTCTGAAATTTTTTGTCCCATTTTTAGTAGCTTCTTCGCCATACGTAAACGTTGCTGAATTTGATAGGCATGAGGCGGAAAGCCAAATTGCTTTTGAAACTCTCTCAGCAGATGAAAAGGGCTTAATCCAGACAGTTTGGCGAGTTCTTCTAGTGAGACGTCCGTTTGTGGAAAGTCTTCCAAAAATTCTCTGACTAGCTGCACTTGTCGCTGAGCTCTGGTTGATTCTTTCAGTGGTGCCCGATGAGTGCTGTGTTTACTGGCTAGCTTAATCAACGTGCCGTAAACCAAAGTTTCTCTCAACAAACGGTTGTCTGATTTTTCTAGTGTTTCAAATACCAATCGTAACTGACTAGCCAGCTCAGGATCGTAAACCACAGGTTGAGGGAAGTAGGGCAGAGCTACATTTGGTGAACCAAGCTCTTGTCCTAAAGTTTGAAACTGCTGAGGTACGGGGTACATTGCTTTGTATTCCCAGCCGCCTTCCGAGGCTGAATGTCCGTTGTGTACTTCATCTGCATTAACAAGGATGATGCTGTCCTGTGGCGCGATATGATTCCCGCCCGTCCTAAAAAATTGTTGTGCCCCTTTTTCGATGACACCAATAGTGTAACCTTCGTGGCTATGGCGTGAAAAATTCTGCTTCTCATACTTTGCATCGAGAAGTTCTAAACCGCCGAGCTCTTGAGCTATCTTGAAGGTAGCGATTTCCTTATTCTTTTCTTTCATCTTTATCCGGTCTGCTCAAGAAAATCATTTTAGAAGTGTAACGGATCCATCGTGCTTATTTTTGTACAAAATTGCTATTCGATTTTGATAAACAGGCGAATTGATTGCTATTTTTCAACTGGGCAAACTATGATTTTTATTTTTTGATTTATCTTGGCTATTTTGGGCTGGATGATGTTATTTTGTTGGTATAACATTCGCCGCCTTGTTGTAGAAAAGCGGTTTCATCATGATTGATTTATCTGTACTTCCTGTTTATCTCACCGCAGTAGTGGCTTTGTTGCTGTTACCAGGGCCCGATATGTTGCTGATAGCGAGCTCTAGTATGAGTTACGGTAAGAAGGTCGGTTTTTTTGCTAGCTTAGGCAATGCGACGTCTGGTGTTATTCTTACTTTGCTTGCTGCAATGGGCGTATCTACCCTGATTGCCATGAGCCCAATAGCCCTTAAAGTCCTTCATCTATTAGGTGGCGCTTACTTGCTAAAAATGGGTTGGGACTGCTTACGAGCTGAGGCATCTTCGGCTCCAGAGCTTGATGGTCAAAACAAAATGGCATCAACTTATTATCAACGTGCTTTGATGAGTAATTTGCTCAACCCTAAAGCCTTAGTCTTTTTTGTGATGTTTTTGCCGCAGTTTGTCTCAAGCAATATCACGGCATCTTCTGGTGAGCAGATGCTAGCGCTAGGGTTATTGTTGAACGTTCTTGGCTTGTCATTCAATTTATTACTTGTTGGGTTAGCAGGCACATTGGGCAAAGGGCTGCTCGAGAACGAAAAACTCCGCACGTATCAACATAAACTAATGGGGTTAGTGTTTGTTATTCTGGCGTTGTGGATGCTGAGTAGTTTCGCCTTGTAAAGTTATCATATTCCATCAGAAAGCCAGCAATTGCTGGCTTTTTGTTTTAGGATATTGGTGTTTCCTAAGGAGAGGGTATATGAAGCTTGAATTTTGTTTAAATCCAGATCAAACAGACCTTGATTTTGTTCGTGAAGGTATTCGATCTTATAACCGACTGCATTTACCTGAAGGGGAAGTGCATGCTGTAGGCTGTTTCGCAAAAGATGAGAATGGCAAGATCATGGGTGGCTTGACTGGCGAAATGTTTAAAAATACGGTATTTGTTGAGTTTTTGTGGGTAGACGCTGAAAGTCGAACCTCTGGTCTCGGTAGCCAATTAATGTCGATGCTAGAACAAAAAGTAAAGCCTCATGGGGTTACCCATGTTTATTTGGATACCTACAGCTTTCAAGCTCTTGAGTTCTATCTCAAATTGGGTTTTGAGAAAGTGGGGCAGTACTCAGGCTATCCTGCAGAGGGGATCCACAAGTACTTTCTACAAAAGGAAATTGTAGGCTAGGGAAAGCACGGGTTAGCTTGACTTGTTCTCGTTAAAATCAAAAAAAGAGGCGCGAATTTGCGCCTCTTGTTGTATCAAATATCTATGTTTCTCTTTGACTTACAAACTTTGCTGGTGCGCGTCGATAAGTTCGTTCATCTTCGCTTCTGCTGCTTGCTGTGCTTGTTCATAGCTCATATCCGCAGGGAAGAGGTTGATGACTTCGTAGTAACATTTTAGTTTTGGCTCAGTACCAGAAGGACGAACAATCACGCGTGATTGATCTTCTAGGTGATAAATCAATACGTCACTTGCCGGTAAGTCAATGGATTCTTCAGAGCCGTCGTCAAACATGCGAACCGATGTTTTTAGATCTTCGGTTACTGCAACTTTTTTACCAGCAATCTCTGTTGGTGGATTTGCTCGGAGTTTGTCGCCGATTGGTGGAGAGTTCGGGTCGAGAGCAATGCTGCGTTGCGCGTTGAAGTAGAAACCGTGCTCGCGGTACAGCTCTTCCAGTTTATCCCACAGTGTTTTACCTTGCGCTTTAAGCTTGCCTGTTAGCTGTGAAAACGCGACGATTGCAGATAAACCATCTTTATCCCACACCTTGTTACCCACGGTATAACCGAGCGCTTCCTCATAAGCAAACAAGAATGGGTTGGTTTCTGTCTCTTGTTCCATGGCAACGTTAGTAAGCCATTTAAAGCCAGTTAATGTTTGATAGTATTGTGCGCCATGCGCCTTAGCGATGCTGCTCAGCATTCTTGAGGATACGATGGTGTTGCCAACCAAAGCGTTAGGTTGCTGTTCCAACAAGTAATCGCCAAACAGTGAGCCCACCTGATCACCCGTTAGCATTTGATACTCGCCATCTGGGCGTTTAACTGCCACGGCAAAACGGTCCGCATCTGGGTCGTTCGCGCAAGCGATATCGGCATCTACGGACTTACCTAATGCCATCACCATATCCATTGCACCGGCTTCTTCAGGGTTTGGGAAGTTGACGGTTGGGAAGCTTCCATCAGGTTCGCGTTGTTCCTTAACACTTGCCACTTTTTGGAAGCCTGCGTCGGCAAGTAGCGTTTCCGCCATATTCGCGCCAACGCCATGCATTGCGGTGTAAGCAATAGATATATCGGTATTGTTGTCAGGAGTAAGCAGCGCGTTTTCATTCATTGTCTTACGGTAAGTTTGGTAGTAGTCGTCTTCCAACCAAACTAACAAACCGTGCTGTTTTGCATCATCGAGAGACATTAAAGGTAATGGCTTCGTTGTTGCGTCATCAATTTTCGCTGCGATTCCAGAGTCGTGTGGAGGAATAATCTGTGCGCCATTCTCCCAATATACTTTAAAGCCATTGTATTCTGGTGGATTGTGACTGGCAGTAACAACAACAGCGGCCGCTGCATTCAATGTACGGACACCAAACGCGACAATTGGGGTTGCTGCAACGTCATACGTTAGGTAAACCTTGATACCAAGGGCCGTCAGTACGGATGCGGTATCATGCGCGAATTGTTTTGAATCGGGACGACCGTCGTAGCCAATAACGACACCACGACTCGCGGCATCTTTGACTTGCTCAAGCAAATAGTTCCCTAAACCAGTGGCGGTCTCTTGAATCACCAAGCGGTTCATTCGGTTTGGACCTGCGCCCACTTTGCCACGTAAGCCTGCAGTACCAAAGGCAAGGCGTGAGCCAAAGCGATCAGTAAGTTCTTGTTCATTGTTCGTATCGACGAGGTGTTGTAGCTCTTCACGAGTCTTAGGATCAGGGTCTCGTTCTAGCCATTGCGTAATTAGTGCTGTCATATCAGTCATTCCTTAGTAGGGGGAGCCTACTTTCTTGGACACTTCGTTTGGTAAGTATCTCAATGTTTTCTTTTAAATCAATGTAAATGGTTCTCAATTACATTTCAAAGAGGGCAATCGATAAACCGAATTAATTTTTCTTATCCGAACAAAATTTAATCATATTTAATTTCTTGAAGAACCTTGGAACTATAACTAGCCTTTTAACATAAATATAACAAACCGTGTCGAAATCGTAGTTTTTGTGATTTTTCGTAAAGTTGTTCGATATTTGCATCGGGACGCAAGGAAGCTCGCGTAGGCGTAGCGGCTGAGCAGAGGAGAGATCTTTTGAAAAGATTAACGACTACTCTAGCCTTATCACTGAATGTGATTTTAATCACATTTTCCTCTTTTGGTTGGTCAAAGGAAAATGACTACAACATGACAAAAGGGGTCACAGAGATAAGTGGGCAAGTGTATGAATTACATATGCTGATTTTCTATATCTGCTGTGTAATTGCTTTGATTGTTTTTGGTGTGATGTTCTATTCCATCTTCCGTCATCGCAAGTCAAAAGGAGCAGTTGCCGCACATTTCCATGAAAGTACAAAAGTGGAAATTATTTGGACGGTCATACCCATCATCATTCTTGTCGCTATGGCGATTCCCGCAACAAAAACTCTAGTAGCAATGGAAGACACAAGCCAATCGGATATCACGGTCAAGATCACAGGCTCGCAATGGAAATGGCATTACAGCTATTTTGGCGAAGATGTTGAGTTTTTTAGTTTGCTTGCCACCAGCCAAAAACAAATTGATGGAATCGAAGCTAAAGGCGCACATTACTTACTGGAAGTAGATAACCCTTTGGTGTTGCCTGTGAATCGCAAAGTGCGTTTTTTGATGACTTCTGATGATGTCATTCACTCTTGGTGGGTACCGGACTTTGCCGTCAAGAAAGACACCATTCCAGGTTTTATTAATGAAGCATGGACAAGAATTGATGAGCCAGGCGTATATCGCGGTCAGTGTGCGGAGCTATGTGGTCGTGCACATGGATTTATGCCAGTGGTGGTGCATGCGATGGAAGAAGAAAAGTTCGATGAATGGCTAGCGAGTAAGAAGGAAGAACTCGCACTTCAAAAAGCGGCGGCACAAGAAGCGCTCTCTCAAGACTTATCTATGGATGAATTGATGTCGCAAGGCGAATCGATATACACGGCGCGTTGCGCTGTGTGTCATCAGGCAAATGGTGAGGGGATTCCGGGTGCATTTCCCGCGATTAAAGGCAGTCCTATTGTAACCGGAGATGTTACTGAGCACATAGATATTATTGTCAACGGTCGCCCGGGCACCGCAATGCAGGCTTTTTCTAATCAGTTAAGTGACAAAGAAATTGGCGCGGTTATCACATATCAACGAAATGCATGGGGCAACGATACTGGCGATACAGTGCAAGCATCCGATGTGAATGCCTTTAAGGCACAAGGCAGTGCTAAGGAGGAAATATGAGTAAGCCAATAGATAAGGCAGTGAAGTCTGCGCCAGCAGAAGCCAGTGCGAACAGTACCATTGCGATTGATGATGGTCACGAGCATCATGCACCCCAGGGCATCACTCGTTGGTTGTATTCTACAAGCCATAAAGACATAGGCACCCTCTACCTTTGGTTTAGCTTTGCGATGTTTCTAACAGGTGGTGCGATGGCTATGATCATTCGTGCCGAACTGTTCCAGCCAGGGCTACAGCTAGTCGATCCGCAGTTTTTTAATCAAATGACCACGGTACACGGTTTAGTGATGGTATTTGGTGCGGTGATGCCAGCATTTACGGGTCTTGCTAACTGGATGATCCCGATGATGATCGGCGCTCCTGATATGGCGCTGCCGCGCATGAACAACTTGAGCTTTTGGATCTTACCTTTTGCATTTCTTATTTTGTTGAGCTCGTTGTTTTTACCTGGCGGCGGTCCTGATTTTGGTTGGACTTTTTATGCTCCGCTGTCCACGACTTATGGACCAGATAGCACTGCGCTGTTTGTATTCTCTGTGCATATCATGGGTATCAGCTCCATTATGGGCGCGATCAACGTTATCGTGACGATCGTAAATATGCGAGCTCCGGGAATGACTTGGTTCAAGTTACCAATGTTTGTTTGGACTTGGTTAATTACCGCTTTCTTGTTGATCGCGGTTATGCCGGTACTAGCGGGTGCAGTGACCATGGTTCTTACTGACAAATATTTCGGGACTAGCTTCTTTGACGCAGCTGGTGGTGGTGACCCGGTAATGTTCCAACACATCTTTTGGTTCTTTGGTCACCCAGAAGTGTACATCATGATTTTACCGTCGTTTGGAATCATTTCCGCCATTCTGCCTGCTTTCAGTGGTAAGAAGCTGTTTGGTTATCATTCGATGGTTTACGCGACGTGCAGCATTGCATTGTTATCTTTCCTTGTGTGGGCGCACCACATGTTTACCACGGGGATGCCAGTTTTTGCTGAGCTCTTCTTCATGTATTGCACTATGCTGATTGCGGTACCAACGGGGGTGAAAGTCTTTAACTGGGTTGCCACCATGTGGCGTGGAGCTCTGACATTTGAAACGCCAATGTTGTTTGCCATTGCCTTTATTGTGCTTTTTACCATTGGTGGCTTCTCGGGACTAATGTTGGCGATTGTGCCGGCGGACTTCCAATATCATGACACTTACTTCGTAGTTGCCCATTTCCATTATGTGTTGGTATCTGGTGCGGTATTCTCGATCATGGCAGCGGCATACTACTGGCTACCTAAGTGGACGGGCAATATGTACGACCACAAGCTGAGTTTATGGCATTTCTGGTGCTCAATTATTTCCGTCAATGTCCTGTTTTTCCCAATGCACTTCCTAGGCTTAGCAGGCATGCCAAGGCGCATACCGGATTACGCCATTCAGTTTGCTGATGTTAATCAAATAGTATCAATTGGTGGGTTTGCATTTGGGTTGTCACAACTGATCTTCTTATGGTTGGTGATCAAGTGTATTCGTGGCGGGGAGAAGGCTTCTGCAAAACCGTGGGAACGTGCGGAAGGCTTAGAGTGGACAGTGCCAAGCCCTGCGCCACATCATACGTTTACTACACCGCCTAAGATTGACTAGCAAAGAGTGGGGTGAGTGACATGAAACCGAATCCATCAAACAAGAAGCTCACAGTGAAGTTGCTTTTGGCGACCCTGTTAATGTTTGGCTTCGGCTATGCACTAGTCCCACTTTATGACGTGATGTGCGATGCACTGGGAATCAATGGAAAGACAAGTGAAGTAGCCGCCATTCAACCGACAGGTATGCAACCGGACATGAGCCGAACTGTTCGCGTGGAGTTTATGGCGCATGTAAGCCCAGATATGCCTTGGGAGTTTAGACCCAAAGTGATTTCGATGGATGTTCACCCAGGTGAAGTCGTGCAAACCGAATACCTTGCATTTAATGAAAGCGGGCAGAAGTTGGTGGGGCAAGCCGTTCCTTCTGTTTCTCCCGGGACTGGAGCTGCTTACTTCAATAAGATTGAGTGTTTTTGTTTTAACCAGCAGCCTCTGGATGGTAAACAGCAAGCTCAAATGCCGTTGATTTTTTATATCGAACCGGACTTGCCGGAGTCTATACACACGTTAACGCTGTCTTACACACTCTATAAACTTCCCCCTCCTACAGGCTCTTAGCCACTCAGGGAGAGAGATACAGACCAAGGTTGGTCAGTAAGGAGAAAAATTATGAGTAACAAGCCAGGAACATATTATGTTCCCGCTCAAAGTAGCTGGCCGATCATCGGTGCATTTGCTCTGTTTTTGGTTGCTGTTGGCGCGGGCATGACCGTCCAGGGGACACAAAGTGACGGTGCAGTGGGAACCATTGGTGGCATTGTGCTAGCGGTGGGCTTCTTGTTCTTGCTTTACATGTTGGCTGGTTGGTTTAGTAATGTGATTACTGAATCACTGAGTGGAAAATACAGCTCGCAAATTACTCGTTCTTTTCGCCAAGGAATGAGCTGGTTTATCTTTTCTGAAGTGATGTTTTTTGGTGCCTTTTTTGGTGCCTTGTTCTACGCCAGAATGATTTCTGTGCCTTGGTTAGGTGGGGCAGATAATAACTTCATGACTAACGAAGTCCTGTGGCCAACCTTCGAAGCGATGTGGCCACTCACACTGACACCGGGAGGAGAAACAACACAAGCTATGCCGTGGCAGGGCATACCCCTTACCAATACTATCTTGCTGCTATTGTCGTCTATTACGCTACATATGGCGCATATAAGCCTTGAACAAGACAAAAGAACGGCACTGATTGTTTGGTTAGAGATAACCATCGTACTTGCTGGCTTTTTCCTATATTACCAAGCGGTTGAGTATGTTCATGCTTATCAAGATATAGGGCTCACGTTGCAGTCCGGTATTTACGGTAACACGTTCTTCATGTTGACGGGGTTCCACGGTTTACACGTTTGTCTTGGGACTATCTTTTTGATCGTGCTGCTGTTCAGAATCGCTAAAGATCACTTTTCGCCAAAGAACCATTTTGCCTTTCAAGCGGGCAGCTGGTATTGGCATTTCGTGGATGTGGTTTGGTTATGTCTGTTTGTGTTTGTTTACGTACTTTAGGCTCAGTGTGAACTCTTGGTTCGACTAATAAGGGCGAGGGTTTGGCGCTAGCCAACCCGAGCTGAGCGCAATAAGCAGAAGGACGACCACCAAAGCGGAGAACATGACTCGACGGCCTAAGTAATGACTCATGGGTTTGTCTCTTTTTTCAGGATTATCTGGGTCTTCACGAACCATTTCGATAAGCGCTTTTGCGAGGTTGAAGATAATGAAAAGCAGCAAAAGGACAAGCGTCAGTTTGAATAGAAATACGGTGGACATGGCACCTCCGGTTTCATCATTGTTGTTATCAAGACAATTATGGCTATCGAAACGGTTTTGGGTTGCAGTTGGTTTAACTGTGGTTGTGTTTTCTCTTTTGGTCAAACTGGGTTTTTGGCAGTTTGAGAGAGGGCAAGAAAAACAAGCATTGGAACAAGCCATTCTCGCGCGTGCGGATAGTGCGTACCAAGCACTAAGCGTCGTTCTTGAAGACAACGACTGGCGAGAGGAAAGTATCCTCGGGAAAAAAGTGGAAGTTAATGTTGTTCCTCAGGCGTTTCCCGTAATTTTGTTAGACAACCAAACGCATCAAGGCAGTGTGGGATATTTAGCATTTCAGATTGTATTGACGAGCGATGAGCCTAGTACCTATGCGTTATTGGAGCTTGGTTTTGTCGAGGGAAGAGCAGATCGCTCAATGTTACCAACGGTCACCAAACTCGATAATTCGATTTTCATCACAGGACGCCTGTACCGAAAATCTACTAATCCACTGAGCTCAGAGTTAATGCCGGAAGTTGGCGATGTTATTCGCGTGCAAAACCTAAACATCGCGCAATTGAATCAGCTACTGAATATTGAACTTATGCCCGCAGTCTTGCAGCCAGACAATTTAACTCGTTGGCCCTATGACTTTCCTTGGAATCCATTACCACTCAATAGTGCCAAACATTTTGGCTATTCGATTCAATGGTTTTCGATGGCAGGTGTTTTCTTAATACTGACTTTAATTGTTTTTGTTCGTTGGCAAAAAAAGTTGCGTCACATGGAGGTGAAGCATGACATCTAAAGTAACCAAAGGACGACTAATGTTGATTGCGCTGGTTTGTACGTTCGCGCTTCCCGCTGTCATTGCAAAAGTCATTCTCACACAAGGGTGGTATCAAAGCGGAGTGACCAATAGAGGCGAGTTAGTCGAACCATACACGACGTTAGAGCAACTTGGTCAAGAGTCACCTCTCAAAGACCATGGTTGGCAACTCGCTTATGTATTGCCTAACGAATGCACTGAAGAGTGTAAACAGCAGCTTTACCTGATTCAGCAAAGCCATGTTGCTTTAGGTAAGTATCAAGAGCGAGTAGTGCCAGTCGTTTGGCAGACTGAGCATTCAGATCCCATAGAAGTATCGATGTTAGCGATGCAAATGAATGAATTGGTTACCGCAAAAGTGAAACCTGGGCAAATGTTGATCGTTGATCCTCTTGGGCAGCTGGTGATGTCTTACTCGCCGAAACCAAATGAGGACTTAGTCCTATTGAATAAAGGTATGTTGGCGGACTTACGCAAGCTCTTAAAACTGTCACGAGTCGGTTAGAGGAAGTGCATATGAAATTAATTCAGTTGGTTAGATTCAGTTTGCTGCTAACTCTCGTGGTGATCATGTTAGGGGCATATACTCGCCTTTCAGATGCAGGGTTAGGTTGCCCGGACTGGCCTGGTTGTTATGGGCACTTTTCTGTGCCGCATCAAGAAGAAGACGTCATACGTGCTAACCTGAACTTCCCCGAGCGGGCAGTAGAGCATGAGAAAGCATGGCTTGAGATGATTCATCGCTATTTTGCAGGAACGTTAGGTTTAGTCATTTTTGCGATGGCTGCAATATCAGTAAGGTCTGAGCGTGTAAATTCAATCATTCCGATGTTGCTAAGCGTATTGGTGATTGGGCAGGCACTTTTGGGAATGTGGACAGTTACTCTTAAATTAATGCCCGTCATCGTGATGCTTCACTTGCTCGGTGGTTTTGTTTTATTGGCGTTACAGGCGATTTTTTACTGCCAATTAAAAGCGCAAAACAATCTCTATTTCTCTCCATCTTCTAGCTCTCTGAGAGGCTTTTCATTGTTGGTTTTTCTGGTTGTATTGGTGCAAGTGCTCCTTGGAGGATGGACTTCGTCAAATTATGCTGCGCTGATGTGTACCACACTGCCGATTTGTGAGGGAGACTGGATGAGCCATCTCTCATGGAAAGAAGCGTTTTCTTTCTGGCAAACTGGATTCGAGAATTATGAATTTGGTGTCTTGGAGTATCCGGCAAGAATGACTATACACGTCACTCATCGTATAGGTGCTATTGTTACCGCCACCGTGGTATTGGCTTATAGTATTGGGCTTATGAGGCAAGATTCTCATCATTCACAGAGAATCGGAGGGTGGTTGTTATTCACGCTGGTGTGCCAAATTATGCTGGGTGTAAGCAACGTAGTATTTCAACTTCCTATTTATGTCGCGGTGGCGCACAACCTTGGTGCCGCTGTTATGTTGAGTCTCGTTTGTGTTAGCCAGTTTTACTTGTGGCAGGGTAAAACGGCTTGGAATTACACCGCGAAAGGAGTTCGCTATGAGTAAAGAAATCGCGCTGTCGTTAAATGGGCGAAAGCGACTAAGTTCCGTTTATTTGAAGTTAACGAAACCTAAAGTGGTGGCGTTAATGTTGGTGACGGCAGTAGTAGGGATGAGCTTAGCCCCAGTTGATGATTTCCCCTGGTTTCATGCGGTAGTTGGCCTAACGGGGATTGGTCTGATGGCAGGGTCTGCGGCAGCGTTTAATCATCTAATTGACCGCCGAATTGATGCGAGAATGGCACGCACACACAAACGACCATTGCCATCGGGTGAGACTAAGCCATCATCGGTGATAGCCTTCGCTACAGTTTTAGGTGTCTTAGGGTTTGTACTTCTCTATGCGATGGTCAACCCGCTGACGGCATGGTTGACTTTGATGAGTTTGCTCGGCTATGCGATGGTATACACAATGTACCTCAAACGTGCTACGCCCCAAAATATCGTCATTGCAGGGATTGCCGGTGCGATGCCGCCTCTTCTCGGTTGGACTGCTGTAACAGGGCAATTACATGCGAATGCTTGGCTGCTCGTGATGATCATTTTTATCTGGACGCCACCACATTTTTGGGCTCTCGCTATTCATCGTGTCGAGGATTACCGCAAGGTAGATATTCCCATGCTGCCAGTGACACACGGCATTGAGTACACCAAAACTTCTATTCTGTTGTATACGGTGCTATTGACTTTGGTTTGTGTTCTACCGGTTTTGGTTGGCATGGTCGGCGTGGTGTATCTTTTTGCCTCCCTACTACTCAATGCTGGCTTTATGTACCATGCATGGAAGCTAAAATATGCACCAGAGCCAAATACCGCGATGGAGACGTTTAAATTCTCTATCTATCATCTTTTGGCGTTGTTCATTGCATTGCTTTCGGATCACTATATTGGTTTTTAACCTTTCTTAAAACAGAAAACGCCGCGTGGTTCGCGGCGTTTTTGGTTTTGATACTTTGGCTTTAAGACAAAGCTTTCTAGATTTATTGAATTTCTAGCAGTTCAACATCAAAGATCAAAACACTTGCTGGTGGAATTGGGCCAGAGCCACTCTTACCATAGCCAAGCGTGCTTGGTACGAAAAGGCGGATTTTCTCACCTTCTACCATGTATTGTAGACCTTCTTGCCAGCCTTTAATGACTTGGTTAAGACCAAATGAAATAGGCTCACCACGATTAACAGAGCTATCGAATACCGTGCCATCAATCAAGGTGCCGTGGTAGTGTACTTTTACTTTACTTGTTGCCGTTGGGTGAACCTCACCTTCGCCTTTTTCAAGAACCATGTATTGAAGGCCACTTTCTGTTGTGATGACGCCTTCTTTTTTCGCATTTTCTAGTAAGAATGCTTGGCCTTTGGCAAAGTTTTCATCTGCTACTTTATGGTTTGTCCAAGTACGGTAAATGAAAAAGCCCGCCAAAATAAAAATAATAAGAGGAAACAAAAATTTAGACACGTAATCTCCTTGTCTATTTAGGTTGTTTTAGCAAAAAGTTGATGGTTTCTGCCATGGTTTCAACGCTGTCATGACCACCAGTAATCACTTGATATTTTCCGTTTACGATAAAGGCTGGAACGGAGTTAATTTGGCCGCGAGTCGTGATCGCTTCTGCCTTAGTGATGTACTCAAACAGCGCTTTTTGCTGTGCTTCATCTAAATGGTAAGGGCTGATAAGGTTGCGAGACTCAAAGGCTTTCTCTACGGCGATTTGGCGTTCCTCAGCCGTTGCATCGGCACCCATTTGCACAGCAGTAAAAAGATCCGCCATAAACGCTTTATCTGGTGTTGATTCAAGCTGCATTACGGCAGTATAGAAGATGATGGCGCTCACTTGTGCACTTTCATTGAACGTTACATGCATTTTTTCAACGCTTTGATCGGTCAATGATTCAATTTGAGGGACAAACTCTTCCATTGAGCGGCAGTGGCCACAAGTTAAAGAGAATGCTTCAGTCAGGGGAGCTAAATCATACTCTTCAAGGGATACTGGCAAAACTTCGTATTGTTTGCCTTGCTGAGGCTGACTCTTGCCGCTATCGCATGCCGACAAAGCCATTACGGCAACAACAACAGCAAAGCCTTTCGATATGGTTTTTAACATAGTAGTGCTCTAAATGAGAAATTTGCGTTAGTTTATCGGTTAACGATAGTGACTAAAACCATTAAATAACAATAAAGTGAGACCATTGGTAACAGACTTTGCCTGACGTATGGACTGTAAGGGTAGGGTATTTTAGTGTTGCGTTTTATTTGAGAGATGATTTTGCATTGACTCCAGTGGCATGAACGCTGCATAGACAAACCAATCGGTGGACAAAAGCGCTAAAGATTCGGTGTGTTTTGTCGACACAATGAACAAGAGTTTTTCTACGTTGGTAATGGTATGAAGCATTGGTTTTTAATTGTTTGTGGCATTCTGGCCGGGTGCAGCAGCCTCGATCAAGATATGGTCCCTGGTGGGAACATTTTAGATACAGCTCCTAAATCAAACACTGAGCTGAGACACCCAGAGTGGGGATACCCGAGCGCATCCAATGTGGCTTCTTCCCCTCGTTCATATCAAACGGCGAGGGCGTCAGTAAAAAAGTCGCAAAACGTGACCTCTCTGGAAATGTTCCTGAGCAGGCATAACATTCCTCACGAGACGCTCAGTGGTGGTCACCTGATGATACGTTTGAAAGAGCAAGTGCATTTTCAAACGGGTTCTGCACGGTTATCTGCTCAATCTCAAGACTGGATTCGAAACATTGGTCACTATCTGGCTGGAAGAACTGATGTTGATGTCGTGATTGATGGTCATGCGGATAGCACGGGAGCTGAAAGCTTCAATGACACGCTATCTGAAAAGCGAGCTCGTGAAGTAGAAAAACAACTATTGGCGACGAGTATTCCACGTCAACGAGTGTTTTCTAGAGGCTTCGGGGAGTATGTACCGAAGTGCAGCAATGCGACAGCGAGTGGTAAAGCTTGCAATCGGCGCGTAGAGCTAACATTGATCGTGGATGAATAACGCAGACGTTGGGTGGTAATCTTCGTTGTGTTGTTCTTGCATACCCGTTATTTGCTTAGTGGAGTTTAAGTTCGGAGTTGAGCAAGAAGACTGAATAAGGAAAGCTCGCACGGCAACATTTAGCTAGAAAAAATAGAAAAGAGGCACCGTTAGGTGCCTCTTTTACATCCGCCAATGTTCATAGGGGGAACTTAGGCAAATTCTTTTTCAACGTAAGCGACGATGTCCGATGACTCGTATAACCACTGTGTTTCGCCATCTTTTTCGATACGAAGGCAAGGGACTTTAACTCGCCCACCACCTTGCTCTAGTTCAGCTCGATGAGTCGGGTTATTTTTTGCATCACGTAGCTCAATGTTCACCGATTGACGCTTCATTGCACGGCGGACCTTTACGCAAAAAGGGCAGGCTTCAAATTGGTAAAGTGCGTATTGTTTCGCTTTTTCATCAATACGTTGCTGTTCTTCTGCGGTGCGCTTAGTACCACGAGGTGAGAACACCGCGTTCAGCAATAAGATAACCTTGCCTAAAATCCAACGGATAAACTTCATAATGATCCCTTGATGTTCATTGGGTAATTGTCCTTTAAGAATGCAATCATGATGCTTGTTGCACTGAGCGTGAAGTCTATCAGTTGTTTGAAATGGATAAAACCATGTATTTTATGCGGAAAATAGACGTTTAAACCAACCCCAAAAGCCACTTGCTGAAGCCGGACGGGCTTCTTTACCTTGATAAAAACTTTGCATGAGTTCGGTTCTGAATGCATCAACGTCCATGCGTTTTATGACAAGCTCGTGCTGCAATGTATTTTGAGTCTGCTCGGCATGATCGTGCGCCAAGCTGAAATCCATATTTAAATAGCCTTGCGTGTATAACCAAAGGTGGGTGACTAAGATTAGGTCTTCAGCAGATTGGTTAGTAAACTTATCCGCGTGCTCATTACCCAAGGAGTCAGTCAGAACTTGCTGCATACGCTGGGTAGAGTGAGCATTTTGCTCGTAGTTAGCACTTGCTTCAATATGTGATTTGGTCAAAAGGCCAAGCAGGTGAAGAGTAGGTGCTGTTGTGGGTTTGTTCTCACAAACTTTTGTAAATAGTTGTGACTGTTCTTTTAACCAACGTCGCTTTGCTGCTTTATGTTCTTTAACAAAGGGGATTTCTTCAAATCCCATCTCTTGACTCAGTTCACTAAGAGACGTCATGGTTTTTTAGTTCCTTCACCGTTACTTCGATATGTTGATCATTGATATCAACAAAAATTGAGCTGCCAGTAATCATAACAGAAAGGCTAGTACCTCGGTCAAGGTGCTGACAAATCAAGTCGATAGCGTCATAGTCAAAGCTCTCTACGTTGACGGGAAGCATTGAGAACTTTCCTGACATTTTGTCCCACCAGACAGCCGCTTTGGTGTTATAAGTGTAAACTTTTACATGCTTTGCTAGGCGAGAAGCTTTCTTAATTCTGTCTGGTTCTGGTTCGCCAATTTCAATCCAGTGAGTAATGCTTTGATCATCGCCAACATGCCATAAATCAGGCTCTTCAATCGTAGAGAGTCCTTTTGTAAACTCCAGATTGCTTTGAGCATTTAAACAGTAAGCTAGAATGCGAGCCAACATTCGTTGCGGCTTTTCAGAAGGGTGAAGGGCGATAGTTAGATTTTTAGAATCGTAATAGTCATTATTCATATCGGAAATGGCGATACGAAATTTGTAAATGGTTGGTTTAAGAGCCATAGATTTATATCGTTTTGTTGGCAAAATAAGTTTTAGGCAAAAAAATAGCCAGCTTTAAAAGCTGGCTATCGTATCAAATTCTTTAAGAATTAAAGTACTTTGATTTGCTCTGCTTGAGGGCCTTTTTGACCTTGAGAGATAACAAATTCTACTTTCTGGCCTTCAACTAGAGTACGGAAGCCGTCACCAGTGATTGCAGAGAAGTGAGCAAATACGTCAGGACCGTTTTCTTGTTGAATGAAACCGAAGCCTTTAGTTTCGTTGAACCACTTAACTGTGCCAGTAGCTGTGTTAGACATGTCTATTTCCTAAATATCTAAATAATGTAATCTTTCGCCTCAACGGCGCTTATAGCGTGGAAAAATAAATTGCTATTGCGTACCACAGGACGACGGGTTACAAGTAATCCAACGAAATGTGAAAACAAAGAACTTTCTTTCTAGCCGTGTTTGAGTCTAGGTTAATTCCACGAAGAGTCAACATATATTAGTGCTTTATGGACAAATATTTGTATTTAGTCACTATTTAACCAGCATGTTTTTGATTAAATTTCAAATAAATGACGGTGATGTGAAGTTTTTTAGCATAAAATTCAACTAAATCTATAAATTTGACTTATTTATATAATTATTGTCCAATCTGGTTCGACCATTAAGGAGGATTTATGGCAAAGGGTAAAATCAGTCCTCAACCGAGTGGCTCACAACATGAGACCGACTTCGGCAGAGGTGAAATCAAAGACAACGCGTTAAAAGCGGTTGTTACCAGTCAGCTGTTCCAAACACGAGTCGTTAAAGCGAAAAAAGGTAAAGGTAGCTTCAGCCGTAAAATGAAGCATAGAGGCAAAGAGCCCTATTCAAAGTTCTCCCCAAGGTGGATTTTGAATAGGGCTTTTTTATTGGTACTAGGTGTTTGCAAAACTGATGATATTCAATTTTTTAGTACCAGATAAGTTTTCCTAATTTATCATGTACTGCTTCAACTGCTTCAACTGCTTCAACTGCTTCAACTGCTTCAACTGCTTCAACTGCTTCAACTGCTTCAACTGCTTCAGCGAACCAAGCGTTGAAAGTACCAATTAAGTACTAAAACTTACTAAGTTAGATTCATATCAATAAGCGTCACTTCCTGTATTATGCAACTCTACTATATCTTTAGTCTAATCAAACAGCCGAGATTATGGTTTAAAAAGACTGGTGAGAAGTAGGTATGTCATCGACGAGTTATGGTACTTATGGTTGCAAATGTAAAAAAGCGTGTGCTTCTTTATTACTACTGTGGCTGTCCATTTGTCCGATGGCGCATGCACACAAGTCAGAGTCTCATTCTTTAATTGTTGCTAACTCCAAAGCGTGGAAGCCGTTCTCTTACCTTAGCCCAGATGGTGAACCTAAAGGTATTTTAATCGACTTTTGGAAAGAGTACGCGGCGAACAACCAAATTGACGTTCAGTTTCTCCTTTTGGATTGGGATGCTTCGTTACAAGCCGTAAAAGAGGGTAAGGCTGACTTTCACGGAGGACTTGTCTACTCGCCCGAAAGAGCGAAGTATATGGACTTTGGCGCCGTCATAATGCCCATCCAAACCAAATTGTACGTAAATAAAGATGTACTTTCGGTTGATATCAGGAGTGTTTTAACTGGCGAAATGACGCTGCCAATTGGCGTTGTTAAAGGAAGTTACGAGTCTGAGTTTGTTCAGACGAATTATCCGAATGCACCTATCGCAGAATACATTAACAATGATTCGATGATACAAGCCGCCGTCGATAAAAAGGTGCTGTACTTTGTTGCAGACCTGCAAGTTGCTAACTTTTATATGGCAACCACGCCGGGAGCGGGTATGTTTGTCCCGACAATTAGCTTATATAGTAAAGATCTTCGGATTGCAGCAGGAATGCACAGTGCAACTTCCATTTTAGAGGTATCAAGAGCGTTTGAAAAAGTCATCGATACGGATCGTGAGCGGATCCTCACCCGTTGGAGTGTGGTGAAAACGGTTTATCCACTTTATCTTTTCCCTATTGCTATTTTCATTATGGCGATTGCAACGCTTTATCATATTTTTGCCCTCAAACGTATGGTTGCTCTTCGGACAAGGCAATTAACGATTGCCAATCAGCAATTGCTGGAGATGACGTTGACGGATTCTCTCACAAAGCTATACAACCGTAGACACCTTATTGAGCAATTGGCGCTACTGAATCATTTGAAGCGAAACTTAACGGTGATGGTGTTTGATATTGATGATTTTAAATCAATCAATGATCGATATGGCCACCTTGCTGGAGACCGAGCAATAGTTGCCATCGCAGAAGCCGCTAAGTCGATGACTGATGACCGAATGACATTGGCGAGAATTGGAGGAGAAGAGTTCGCACTCGTTACGTCTTCTCTGTCAGAGCGAGAAGCACTCAATTTTGCCAATATGCTCTGTAAAGCAGTTTACGATCAGCCTGTTATACTGGGCGGACAAGCAATTCATTTGAGTATCAGTTTGGGCTGTGCTTACTATCCTGAGTTTACCCACATCGTGAGCTTGCAAGATGCTGACGAGTTGATGTATCAAGGTAAGTCTGAAGGAAAGAATCGTGCAGTTTTCCAAGTTATAACAGACTGTCAGCTTCAACCTGCGCTTCGTCAAGTGAATTAGATCTCGCTAATTCAACTGATACTTCAAACCATCCTCAAGCCTCAAAGTTTTAGTCAGAGTAACGTGGTAAGCGTTAACGATCACGTTGCGTTGTTTTCTTTGAGGCCAATTTGCGTACAAATACTTGCACTTTCATATATATAACCCCCCACCTGCTCACGTTTTTATCATAGAAGCAGTAATTGTTTTAAAGTGATAAGTGATTTCTTGGTAAAGATCAGAACCCCTGTCTACACTCAGTGTAAAGTAATGCATATAAAGCATGATGCATACAGTGTTGTACAAAAACAATTAAAGAAGATAAGAAATAAGTTGGCTTGAGAAGGACGGGGAATGAACAACGAATGCTTTGCTAGGTTCCGAGCTGTCACGGATGAACTGTCAATGAAAGAATCGTTGTCAGTTGGGAAAGACCCTTATGCTCACTATCTCAAAGATATTGTGGGGATTGATTTGTTGTCTCGTGAAGAGGAGTTGCATTACGCCAAACTTAATCGAGCTGGTGATGAAGAAGCGCGCGAAATGTTGATTGAGTCTAATCTTCGACTTGTTGTGAAAATCGCAAAAGGTTACCTCAAACGGCCAGGCAATAACTTTACTCTGCTTGATTTAATAGAAGAAGGTAACATTGGTTTGATAAAAGCGGTCGATAAGTTCGATCCTGAGCCAGGCTACCGTTTTTCTACTTATGCGGTATGGTGGATTCGCGAGAATATAGAAGCGGCATTAATGAACAATGGCCGCACGGTACGTTTACCTGCTCATGTGTGCAAAGAGATAAATAGCCTGGCTTTAAAAAAGCTCGATGCGTCAAAAAGTGAGAGCAAGGAGTTGTCTATTTCTGAACTCTCACGCTGCTCAGGGGTGAAAGCAGAACGTATAGATGAACTTGTTGCTCTAAGTGGTTTTATTGATGTATCGACCACTGCGGACCTACATCGTGTTCCATTTGTTCTTGAACTGTGTGAAAGTGAGTATACGCCAGATCCACAACAAGACTGTGAAAACCAGTGCTTTACTCAAGCTATTGAAAATATTATTAAAACTTTGCCAATTAAGTTGCAGAAAGTCTTGATCCATCGATTCGGATTATTTGACCAGAGAGTGAAAACCTTGTCGGAAATAGGCCTGTTATTAAACGTATCTAACGAGCGTGTTCGTCAGATGCAGATAGAGGCGGTTGAACGCGTGCAGAAACGTCTCCGATTCGATGGTTGGGTTTAAGATTTTTAGCCCCTTATCCTAGCTGATTAATTTACTGGCTTGCTACTCTGTTCTTCCGTAAGTAACAGCAGCTCAAGCTGTGCTTTAGCTGCTGCCTCCAATCTCCATACACTCAATAATCGGTTAAGTGCTGCGCGATAAGTACGACTTTTGAGTAAAAAAGCGAGCGTACTTGTGTAGTTGTTTACGACTTGCGCTTGTGTCTCGACCAAAGCAGTTTTGTTTTCGATGTCGATGTGTTGAAGGTTAAAGTCAGGAAGAAACGCACACTCATACCATACCTCTACAATTTCACGAATTTCGAGTTCTTCTTCAGGCACGTCGAAGTCTTGTAACTGGTAGTTTTCTGGTATCGTTGATAAATAAACCACATCCAATTTGTCTGCAACAAATGTATACATCGGATTCCTTAGTGTACGCGCTTACAGAGTAAATAGTCTCATCGTTTACATTTTTGTCAATGACCGTGCTCAAGTATGAATGATGAACCACACCACATTCCGAACTTAACTTAGACTTTTTAAGTACTTATCGGTTAACCCGAAATACTTCAGGTTGCCATCTGGCTCCAAGACTAAGCTCATATTGGATGTAGAGATCATGCCCGGATCATTCGTTGAGAAAATAACGGTCTTATTGAGTAGTTTGTCGCTAAATAACCGCTTGAAGTAGTGGGAATTTTCTTGCTCTGCACCATTAAATGGCTCGTCAATGATAATCAAAGATTGTTCGCAGTTGCCTAGCCCTAATGCGAGCCGCAGTCTTTGTTGAATACCATTTGGTAAACTTTTACAGATATCAACGCTCAATTGAGTGTCCAGGCCTTGTGGCAACCATGTATCGAGCTCAAAGAAACTCACCATTTCACGCATTTTTTCTGTTGGGATTAACCCATTATGCAAGATGAAGTTAGTCTCCAAGGAGCCTTCAAAAATATGCAGGTTAAACGGGATGTAGTTAATCGAGGTTCGATAGCGGTAACTGTTGAATTGTTTGATGTTATAACCGTCCACCGAAACTGAGCCTTGATAGCGTTCCTCTAGCCCAGCGATAATAGAAATGAGCGTCGTTTTACCGCAACCTGTTGGTCCACAAATCACAACTTTTGCGCCCGGTGGAATTTTAAAACCAAGATTAGTTAAGCCTGTTGCCGCACCACTATAACGATGGCTCACACCAGAGCCGACGATACTACCTTGAAAGAGGCGAATAGGGGGGCTTTTCTCTAACGTTAGCTTATCGTCATTCATCGCCATAAGGTTGTTGATTTGCGCAGAAGACGCCTTAATGGATTGGAACTTAGAAATAGAGTTGTAGATGCCCATAATAGGCCCCAACGCCTTCCAGACTAAAATTACGGTAGCAAGCATTGCACCTGCATCGGAGGTGCCGTCCATCACGCCGATAACGGCCGCGACGATACTTGCGGTACCAATAACCTGAATCAAACTCCCGCCTGCTGCCTGAACCCTGCTATTAGTCACTGAAACATGTTCTGCATCGTTGGTGCTTTGTAAATGCGATGCGCTAAAGCGGGACTGGATAACACGCAATAATGGCAAGCCTTGGATGGTTTTTATACCACGAAGAATCTCATTCCATTGGTAAGAAACCATGGCGTTGGCGCGAGAGCTCTTGGACGTGGCTTGCGAGTAGATGTAACGAGAATAAACACAGAACACCAACATTAGAATCAACCCCGCCATAACGACTAGCGCTGCGGTACCAGACATAAGAGCAATGGCAATAATGAATACGATAACAAACGGCATGTCGAAGTAGCTTAATGTTGACTCTGCGGTTACCAAACGGCGGAAAGTGTCGATGTCCTTCAATCGTGCTAACTGAGAAGAGACACCAGCGGTAGATGTCATCGAATAAGGAAGCCACAACAGTTTGGATATTACGTTTTGAGAAATATGCACCGCCAAATCCTTTCCTGATGTGGCGATGATGTTGACCCGCATTTTCTTGAAAAAGTATTCCGAGAACCCAACAATCACAGCAAATAACGTGAGCCAATAAAGCGTGGCTTGCGAGCTAGAGGTTAAGGCGAAGTTGTACACACTCATAATAAAAAAGGGCTGGAGTGCGCCGAGAATGCTGACCACGAAGCTGAGAATAATCAGGCTTTTGAGTTCATTGTTGTAGCGATAAAACGCGTATTTAATCCAGTTACTGCGGTCTTGAGATTCAGGTGGCGGCTCTCGGAATAAGCGGGAGTATTCGCTGATCGACACCAACAAGCACGGCTTCTTGCAGAGCGGGTATTCAATGGTGTTGTTATTGGTGTAATCAAACAGGATCAGTTTGCCGTCTTTGGTGCCCAAGAAAATCGCAGTGAGGTTTTCTATCTCAATAAAACAAGGATGAGGGTGCCCCTCGATGTGCTCCAACGTTTTTAATTTGGTGACGTCACAACGGTAACCAAGACGTTCAATGGTGGCAATAAAACTGTCGCTGTCTTTTGGTTTAGGGATAAAAGCGTCACTGAGGATAGAAGGTGTGCCTTCCCATTCAAGCGCTATGAGGGTGTAAGCTAAACCACGAATCAAAGGTGACTCATTGTATCGCTCGTCATAACTGCGAGCCTCAAAGTCCAACAAGCGCTGAGGGACATTATTAAAATCAACCAAAATACTCATTGGTCACCTCCGGTAAGTTTGACGCGTTTGAGGCGATGATTGAGTTTGTCCATCTTGTTGCTGACGATGATGAGGATTTTGTCGTTGGCGCGATAGGCGGTGCTGGTCAAAACCAATCGAGCAAAGTCGTCATCATAAACACAGTCGATGTCGTCGAAGATCAACACACGTTTGTTCGCGAGTAAGGCACGCACTAACAACAAGGCATAAGCGACTTGGCGCGAGAATGGGTTGCGTAAATGTCCTTTAAGCTCGGTGTAAAAACCAGCGGGAAGGGCATCGATTTGTGCCTTGATGTTCATGGTTTCGCAAAGCGCAAATGCCGTGTTATTTAAGCTCGGGCGGAAACAAGTCAAGTTGTCGATGATGGTGCCTTCGACGAACGAACTGGTTTTGTCGACCATGAGCACGCTATTACGCCAGACGTTGTAGTTGACGTCATCGAGCGGTGTCTCGTTGATTTGGATATCGAGCTTGCTGTCGGTGTTTTGCCGCGTAATGCAATTGGCGAGGTGGGTTTTACCTGCGCCGCTTTTCCCCGTCAGCAAGTAAGCCTGACCGCGTTCAAACTCAATGCGTTGTTTTTCCGAATACTTCACCGAGATGCGCTCGACTTCCGTCGTGTCGTTTTGTTGTTCTATAGATGCAGCAAGCTCAAGCAGCTCGGCGATACGTTGAATATGAAGCTTGTTCAACTCCCATCGACTCACCGTGCGCATTACTTGCTGGTATGGCGCGAAGTAGCGGTTGGTAAGCATGATGATGGCAGCCATGATGCCTTGGCTAGATTGCATGTTGATAACTGCCGTTGCCAAAACTACCACCACACAAGCAATGGAGAGCTGTTGTATGAGCGACAAGATAAGGCTGAAGTTCGATTCAATTTGCTCGTATTTGATGTTCTCGACTTCACGCTCTTCCACCATTTGTGTCATGAGGCTCTCAACGCGATATTCCATATTGCGCGCTTTGATATCGAGTGGGCTAGAGATGATCTCGATGATTTTAGAAGTAGTTAAGCCTTCGATGTCGGATTTGTTTTCTAAGCTGTTGATTTTCTGCTTAGATAGGCTCAGTGCGAACACCGCCAAAATGATGGAGGCGAGCAAGATGGTCACTCCCGCCCAAATGTTGATCACACCGATAATCAGAATGGTCAGTATGCTGACGGCAAGGTTGATCAATGCCCGTACAGATTCTCCGCCAAAGAAGGATTTAATCTCTGGAATGGTCGCAATACGCTCTAGGTATTCACCGGGTTCTAGACGACGAAACTTCGATATCTCAGCCAAACAGATTGATTGAAACACCTTGTTGGTTAAGTTGGTTTCGAATTGCTTCATGATCACCGACGAAATCTTCTCTTCCTGATTCTTTAAGTGATAGTCGAGGAAGATGGTGATCAAGATAATGGCAAACAGAAGAAACAGCGTGTCTTTGGCTTGGTTAGGTAAAACACGGTCAAAGATAATAAGAATCGAAAAGGGCAGCACTAAACCAAACAGTGTTGAGATGACCGTTGAGAAAGTCAGATAACACTTGTCAGCAAAGTTAATCTTTTGGGAAAAGTGCTCAGTTTGCATTGCGACCTCCTTTCTTAATCGATGGTTTAGAGAGAAGGTGTTTTGGAACTAAGTCTTGATTGCTTCTGCCTTCGATATCGCTCATCAACTGCATGATGCTTTCGATAGATTGAACCGATAGCATGCCTTTGATTTGCTCAAGATTGATCGATTCAATGATGTAGTCATAGCGCGCGCTCTCGTAATCACGTAGCGCGCTGAACAGTTTACTTTCCGCTGCCAGTAAGTCGGTAATGGTTCGCGTACCAAGCTGATAGGCGCGTTGAATGCCTTTGTAGGAAGCGTAGTTGGCACGGATGATGTTCTCGTAACTGCTGATGGCGCGGGAGAAGTCGTTAATGTTGAGTACTGAGGTGTTAACGCTATTGCGCGTCGCGAACAATGAATCTTGGTACAGCAGCTCGGTTCGCTCGATGGCAGTCGACGATTTTTGATAACCGTAGTAATCCGAACCGCCGGAGAAAATTGGCACATTCAAGTTCAACCCGACGCTGGTCGAGTTACTGTCCCCTGTTGCGGTTGGGTCGGTTCGGTCATAGTTGTTCGCATCGTCGTAACGGTAACTGGCAGAGAGCGATACGGTCGGCACAAAGTTTGAACCGCTTTCTTTCAAGCCTCTTCGGCTGCGCTCGACGGTTTTCTTCGCAACCAATAAGTCGTTATTGAGCTTCAAAGCTTGTTCAAGAATCTCACGTTGTTCGGATTCGCTGATTTCCTCCAAGGGAACACTTTCGTAGATGTCTTGTGATGGGGTGACTGGGTATTGAACTTGAATCTCTAAACCGTTCAAAATTACGCGCCGGTCTTTCTCTAAGGTTCTTAAGCGATTGGCAATGCCTTCTTTCTGGGCAATTACCTCATACAACTCGCTCGCCGCAGTGTTGCCAAGTTCCACGTTGCGACGCATTTGGCGCTCACGTGTTTCAGACGATTTAAGTTCTACTTGGGTGGCTTTGATTTGCGCGTTGTTTTTGAGGTATTCGAAATATTGCGTCGCGATTTCAGAAATGGTGCTCTGGATTTTGTTCTCGTGTTTGATTTCCTCAATGTTGAAATCCAGCTTCGCGGTGCCGTATTTGAAGATGTCGCCAAGGTTAAACACCGATTGCGATAAAGACACGCTGTAGCTATTTGAGTTGTAGCTAGAACGTGTATCCGGTGTTCCCGTTAATATGGTTTCGTTTTCATTCCATGTGGTATCAGCAGCACCGTTTAAAGAGGGTAGAAACTTAGAACGGCTAATGTCGATGTTGTATTCGTTTTCTTCCACGCCTTTGTCACTAGCGCGCAGAGATAAATTGTTTTCCAAGCCGAGTTTGACCGCCTCAAGCAAGGTGGTCGCCATTGCCGAAGGAGCGTTGCTCAATGTAAGCGCTGCCAATATACAGCTAGTTAAGTTTCTGTACCGCCACATACTTGTTGATCACCTTGATGATTTCGTCGTTTTTATAAGGTTTGCTGATCACGTAATCCATTCCAGCTTCGATACAAGCTTGGTGTTCATTACTGCTGGTCAATGCTGTCGCACCTATAATGGTGCAAGGGTTCTGTCCGCTCTCTTGTTCGTATTGTCGAATGCGTTTGGTCGCTTCAATGCCGCCCATGCCCGGCATGATGCAGTCCATAAAAATGATGTCTGAGCGCTGATTCATGAAATGCTGAACGGCGTCTGCGCCATCGCCAACGGTGTCGGCTTCGTATTCTTGCTTGCTCAAAATACGTTTGAGTAGAATCTGTTGAACACGGTCATCCTCCACAATCAGGAATGAGCTGTTCTCCATCTGTTCTTCAGAGGCTTCCGCTTCCATGATTGCTAATAGGTTAGGGATGAACTCATACGGAATCGCAGGGGAGTTCAGAATCTTGTCGACAAAGGTATGGCTCTCTTGTGCTTGCTGAGTGCTAGTGACTGAAAGCAACAACTTGGTGTTCGGGTGATTGCGCAGTTGCGATTTCACCGTTTTGCTCAGTGAGGGCAGCTTGTTTGGCTCGAACGTGTCGGTCAGCATGATGGCATCGTATTCGCCAAAGGTTTTTGCCGCAGAGAAGAGTTCGTTCGGCGTTCGAATTGGCGTGATCTCCAAGCCCAAGTTGACTAACATTTTGTTCATTACATCAATGCGCAGCTGAGAGTTGGCACACAGCAACAAACGCTTATTGTCGAAGCGAGTTTTCTCGGTGTGGAAGCTTTTGGCTTTCAAATCGAGCTGAATTTGAAAACGTTCCTGATTGCCCGATTGATACCAATGGCTCTCGTAATAGCCATAATCTTTCAGTACGCTTTTCGCCAAATCGTCTTTGGTTGCAGTGTGCTGCTTATGGTCGCTCCAGTGTAGGGTATTGAGCTTGGCAAGCGGCACATCCAGCGTGGTTAAGAAGTTTAGATTGATGGTCAGGCGGGTATTTTCAATGTCTGACGCCGCACCTGATTCAATGGTGACAAACAGTTTCTTGTCGGCTTTGAGTTGGATGGCATTTGATAGCTGAAGGAACAACACCCAGAATAAGCTGGTGGATTGTCCTTCAACACGGTTTGGTAAGTTATCTGAGATAAAGCAGTCTAGCTCACCTTCATTTCGCTGCACTTTTGAACTGATGTGAATCATCAATTCAGACAGTACATTCAGCAGTGAAAACTCTTTCGATTTGCTCTCGGTCCCTTGTGAAATGAGTCGGTTGTAGTTCTCTGCCAATTCAGACAGGGTATTGGCAGCCGAGGTTATATCTTGCGCCATCAACACTCCGCTCTCATCGGTCTCTTGAACGAGATATTGCACGCCGCCGTTAATGGTGTTGGTGATGCCACGAATCTCGTAACCAATCAGAGCATAGAGCTGCTTGTAGAGATCGTTATTGCGTTTTTGCTCTTCGAGTTTGCTGAAAATCAGTTTTAGGTGTGAGTAGATCTGACGCTGCTTAGGATTGATGCTCACTTCATTCAGCAACTCTTCCAACCTTTGTAAATCCAGTAGTTTGAGTTCTTGATAAAGCTCATCGAATTCTTGGTCAATGTCACGCTCATTCGAGCTGGATTTTTTCAGTTTAAGGATTGCCACCAAGTTCGATAGCACTGCGATACCAACCAGTACGACAACGACCACAAACAACCAAATGAAGAACTCGTTTTTCTCCATCATTAGGTCGCTCGCATGGTTGTTAAATATGGTCCGGTAGTTGTCGTCCATTTGTAGGTAGTTATTGGTGAGCGAGAGGTACAGTGCCAACACATCGTCGCGTGTTTTTTGGCTGTCTGAGAAGCGATTGATTGCCAGTTCAAGCTGCGTGTATTCGGTCGCGCCCACCAAGCTAAACTCGGTTTTGTTGAGTGACGCGAGCGACTTAAATTGGTCAATTTCGTCTTTCAGAACCTCAAAATCAAGCTCTGTTGTACTGCAATAACGTGCGCTTAAACAGCGTTGAAGCGTTTGAATATCAAACTCGATAGTTTGGTTGAGCTGTTGAGCTTGAACCAACAGAGGCGCGTTTTGCACTTTCTCGACTGAATCCACTTTTTCCCAAGAGATATACAAATAAAAGGCGAGGGCAGCCAGCATCAAGCTGAAAGCGATGCTTAGGCGCATAACAGGAACGGAAATATTGTAAGAAGGTTTGCTACTCATCCATCACCTCTCATCGAATGCGTCTTCGATAGCCGACATAACCGGCTTCGCTGCGTATTCGATCACCCGGCGTGAACCTGTTTTCACGTCTGCGGTAAACTCCATATAAGGGGACAGCTTGTATTGTGTGCCTCCGCGCTCTAGATAGTTTTGACTGATTTGGATTTCCGCGAGATAGAATTCTGCGTCTTCTTCTTCATAAGAAGAACGGCTGATCGATGCAATTCGACCTTCCAAAAATCCGTATTTGGCAAAGTTGTAGGTATCCATCTTCACTTTGACCGCTTGTCCGATTTCTACAAAACCCATGTCTTTACGCGGGATCTTCGCCTCTCCGTGAAGGGCGTTATTGATCGGTGCAATGTCCGCGATGCTTTCACCTGGCGGTATCACAGCGGAGCGGAAGTTGAAGTGCACTTTATCTACTACACCGTCAATAGGGGCGTAAACCACGAGGCGATCCACTTTATCTGAGTGTTGAGGACGTAATATACGTTTCAACTTTAAGTCCTTGTTTGCTTGAATGATTTGTGCTTGATACTCGGCATTACGATTCTCCACCAAGTCTCGGTACTGCTTCTCTAGTTTGTCGAGTTGGAAGCGCTCATTCATGACCGACTCATCAAGGTTTTCTATCTCACGCACCATGTTTGACTCTTGAACCTGCATATTCAGAACATCGACGTAAGACGCCATTTCCTCTTTGTACAAGGTGTTCTTAATATTGAGCTGCTTGCGTATCAAGGAGAGCTGGTTCTCGGAGCTTTTACGGCGCTTGAGCATTGAATCAATAAGCGAATTCTTATGTTGGATATCGTGAGTGATCAACTCTTCATTGGAACGGTTTTTAGAAAATTCTTGCTGCCAGGTATTCATGTTGACTTGCACTAATTCTGGGTAGTTTTCGATGTAGGCAGAAAAATCGGGTTCCACCATATCGCGCAGGCTTTCGTAACGAATCTTGTCTAGCTCTAGCTGAATGATCTCTGTGTTTACCGTATCGAGTTGAGTGTTTCTATCCAGAGAGCGAAGGCGTGCAATAGGCTGACCTTCGTAAACTACTTCGCCTTTGCGCACTAGCATTTCTTCTAGAATACCGCCTTCAAGGTGTTGCACTTTTTCGATGTCAGATTCGAGCAATAGCTCACCGCGCACCGACACCACAATGTCGATACGAGCCTGAGATGCCACGGCGATAGCCACCATGGAAAGCAAAAAGATAACCAGCAAGGTTTTGTGTACGCTGGTCATTGCACTGGCTAGCACGATTGTATCGTCTGTTGTTACCTTCGAAGCTTCGTTGTTCGAAACGAGCGCCTTTTTGAGGTGATGTTCTATTTGCTTATTACTCATGAGCCACCCCTACGATTCACTACCTGTGCGGCTATCGATTGAATTTTCGATTTTTAACAGCTGGCTAATTTGTTTGTTTACGTTGTTAAGCTCGGTTTTAACGTCCTCGATCAATTCATTAGGAGCAGGGAAATGGTGTTTGTTTAAGTGTTCAAGCTTTGCCAATTTTGGTGGTAAGTCGTCATCACATAACAAGACGAGAATGGTCTTTAGTCTTTTTGAATAACATCTGAGTGCTTCAAAACGGTTTTGTTTATGCAGCATCTCAATATCAATCCCTGCGTCACTGAAATCTTGGTAAAAATCGCCTAATAGCAATTGCAGCCCTTTATGGCTGTTGTCGACTGAGCGCAACAGATTTGTCATATTTATCATTATCCCACCGCACTAATTGCTTTAATGACAACAAGTAAGGATCTTTATACTGGGTTTTCAAATTTTTTTGTTTTTATAGAACTCGAAAGGTATGAAAAAAGTTGTATAAAAAAGTTGGTTTCTAAAAATGGTGTCCTTTACTGCCTCTAAATACGATCAGTTAGCTAAAAGCAACGGAGGCTGTAATGGCAGGCGACACTAATCAAGAAAAAGACAATGAAAAGCTTAACGATGCGGTAGAGCAAACAGAAACGAAGGATACGGGGACAAAAGAAGAAAAACAGCAGTCGACCGTCTCTTCGACTGTAGCGACCGGTGCTGAAAGTGCAGATGCTGTTGATGAAGCCAATCGTGCGATGGAAGAAAATCCTAGTGGCGCGGGTACGGAAGAAGAAGCAGTGAGCTCGGGTGGCGCAGTTCAAGAAGAGGATACTGAAAGTAGCAGCGACTCTGACGCTGCACAATCCAATGTTGTTGATAGTGTAGCTTCTAGCGGAGAATCAGGTGACGAGGCTCTGGGCAGCGGTGGTTCGGATTCTGGGGCGGGTGCCCAAGCGGTCGGTGGTGGTGATGCCTCTGGCTCTGAAGGTGGTTCGGACGCAGAAGGCAATGAAGCGCAAGGACAAGCGGTACAAACTTCATCTGCGCCAAGTGCTTCTTCAGACTCTGAAGGTTCTCAAGGTGGTGACGAGCTAGATTCAGAAACCACTGAAGAGAGCTTCGCGGTGGATGTACAAGACACCAGCGAAGAAACCACGACGCAAGTAGAAGACGATTTCGACTCCGAAACTACGAGCGAGACGTTCCAAATTAAAGTCGAAGGTGAAAATGACGCGCCAGAAGTAGGGCAAGATCTGGCATACATCATGGATGAAGATGGCACTATTACCTTCACTCAAGAACAACTTCTCGGGTACGCGAGTGATGTTGATGGCGATGATCTTGCCGCATTCAACGTGCAAGTGGGTGCTAATGCATCGGTTGTGGATAATGGTGATGGCACTTATACCGTCACACCTGATACTGATTTTAATGGTGAACTCGGCTTAACGTTTGATATCAGTGATGGTCAAGAAACCATTTCTAGCTCGATTGATTTAACTGTTCGTCCAATCAATGACGCACCAGTGCCGGAAGATAAAACCTTTGAGGTGGAAGAAGACGGCACGCTGATCTTCACCGATGCTGACCTGCTTGCTGGTGCAACGGATATTGAAGGCGATAACCTAACAGTTGAGGGCGTAAGCTACGACGGTGGCGACGGCATCCTGACCGACAACGGTAATGGGACTTACACTTTTGCGCCAAATGAAAACTTCAATGGCGATGTGAACTTTAGCTTTGATGTGTCCGACGGCACGGATACGGTTTCTGCCAACATTGATGTAAGCGTTACGCCAGTCGACGATGCACCAGTATCTGGCAATCTTGCATACTCGGTGGATGAAGATGGCTCGATTCGTTTGAGCCAAGAGCAGTTGTTGTCGCAAGCTTCCGATGTGGAAGGCGATGCACTGACGGCATCTAATCTTTCGGTAGATGGCAACGCGACGGTGACTCAAAACGACGATGGTAGCTTCACTATCACGCCGGACGCAGATTTCAACGGTGATATCGACATCAGCTTCGATATTTCCGATGGCACGAACACCGTTCAAGCAACCGCTGATCTAACCGTTAACCCAATAAACGATTTGCCGGTTCCTCAAGACCAGCAGTTCAGCGTGGAAGAAGATGGCACGCTGATCTTTACGGACGCAGACCTGCTTACTGGCGCAACGGATATTGAAGGCGATAACCTAACCGTTGAAGGTGTGAGCTACGACGGTAGCGATGGCATCCTGACCGACAACGGCAATGGGACTTACACTTTTGCGCCAAATGAAAATTTCAATGGTGATGTGAACTTCAGCTTTGATGTATCCGATGGCACAGATACGGTTTCTGCCAACATTGATGTAAGCGTCACACCAGTCGATGATGCGCCAGTGTCTGGCAATCTTGCTTACTCGGTGGACGAAGATGGCTCGATTCGTTTAAGCCAAGAGCAGTTGTTGTCGCAAGCTTCTGACGTGGAAGGCGATGCACTGACGGCTTCTAACCTTTCGGTAGATGGCAATGCGACGGTGACTCAAAACGACGATGGCAGCTTCACTATCACGCCAGATGCAGATTTCAATGGTGATATCGACATCAGCTTCGATATTTCCGATGGCACGAACACCGTTCAAGCAACCGCTGATCTAACCGTTAATCCAATCAACGATCTGCCGGTTCCTCAAGACCAACAATTCAGTGTGGAAGAGGACGGCACGCTGCAATTTACTGATGCGGATCTGCTTGCTGGTGCGACCGACATTGAAGGCGATGACCTTTCTGTAACGGGAATCAGCTATGAAGGCACCGATGGCGTTCTAACTGACAATGGCGATGGCACGTATAGCTTTGCGCCAAATGAGAACTTCAATGGCGATGTAAACTTCAGTTTCGACGTATCTGATGGCACAGATACGGTTTCAGCGAATGTAGATGTGAGCGTCACGCCGGTGAATGATCCTCCGGTGGCAGGCTCAACGTCTTACACGGTTCACGAAGACAACTCTATTACCATTTCTGACGCGCAGCTGTTGGCAAACTCTTCGGATTTAGAAGGGGATGTCTCGATAGATAGCGTGAGCTACTCTGGCAGCGATGGTGTGTTGCAAATCAATGGTGACGGTACGTACAACTTCTCTCCAAATGAAAACTTTAATGGTGAAGTGACGCTTGATGTTGTCGTCGCTGATGAAGAAGGCGCAACGGATGCCACCACTGCTGGCATTACGGTGCTGGAAGTGAACGATCCACCAGTCGCAGGACCAACTTCTTACACCATTGATGAAGATTCAGTTCTGACCTTCAGTGAATCGCAAGTGCTGCTGAATGCCTCTGATGTGGAAGGCGATGTAGAGCTTGTTGGCATTAGTTACGATGGTCCGGATGGCATTTTCACCGTTAACGATGATGGCACGTGCAGCTTCGCGCCAAACGAGAACTTTAACGGGCAAGTTCAACTTGATGTGACCATTCGAGATGAAGATGGAGCAGAAGTTGATACCGTCATTAATGTGAATGTATTGCCAATCAATGATGCGCCAGTATCGGGTGGTTTGGCTTACAGCGTTAATGAAGACGGTGCGATTACACTCAGCCAAGAACAGCTTCTTTCTCAAGCGTCTGATATTGAGGGAGATGGTCTGACTGCTAGCGATTTGACTGTAGATGGAAACGCAACCGTCACAGCGAACGACGATGGCAGCTTCACGATTACGCCAGATGCGGACTTTAATGGTGACATTGATATCCAATTCAACATTACGGACGGCACAGACACTATCCAAGCAACGGCGGATCTAACGGTTAATCCGGTTAACGATCTTCCTGTTCCTCAAGACCAGCAGTTTAGTGTTGAAGAAGACGGCACGCTTCAGTTTACTGACGCAGACTTGCTTGCTGGCGCGACCGACATCGATGGCGATAACTTAACGGTTGATGGCATTAGCTACACAGGCAGCGATGGTGTGCTGACTGACCACGGTGATGGTACTTACACCTTTGCACCAAACGAAAACTTCAACGGTGATGTCAGCTTTAGCTTTGGTATTTCTGACGGCACTGAGACCGTACCAGCAAATGTGGACGTGAGCGTCACTCCAGTCAACGATCCTCCGGTTGCGGGTGCAACGTCTTACATGGTTGATGAAGACAACGCGATTACCATTTCCGACGAGCAGCTTCTGGCTAACTCTTCGGATGTGGAAGGCGCAGTGTCCATCGATAGCGTGACCTATTCAGGCACCGATGGCGTATTCCAAGACAACGGTGACGGCACTTACACCTTCATGCCGAATGAGAACTTCAGCGGTGATATCAGCCTTGATGTGATTGTGGCGGATGAGCAAGGTGCGATTGACGAAACGACTGCAGGCATTACCGTCATTGAAGTGAATGATCCTCCAGTTGCCGGTCCAACGTCTTACACGATTGATGAAGATTCAGTACTGACATTCAGTGAGTCACAAATTCTTGCCAACGCATCTGATATTGAGGGCGATGTAGAGCTTGTTGGCATCAGCTATGAAGGCTCGGATGGTATCTTTACCGTCAATGGTGATGGTACTTGCAGCTTTGCACCAAACGAGAACTTCAATGGTCAAGTTCAGTTGGATGTGACCATTCAAGATGAAAATGGGGCAACCGTTGATACGCACATCAATGTCGACGTATTGCCAATCAACGATCCACCAGTATCGGGTGATTTGGCTTACACCATCAACGAAGACAGCTCAATCACGCTAAGCCAAGAGCAGCTGCTTGCCAAAGCGGGCGATATTGATAGCGAGAACCTTGAAGCCATCAATCTATCGACAGATGACAACGCGACGATTCAATACAACGATGATGGCAGCTACACCATCACACCGGATGAAAACTACAACGGTGACCTAGATCTGACCTTCGATCTCATTGATAACGATGGCGGCTCGGTACAAGTTGGTCTGGATATTACGGTTAATCCTGTGAATGACTTGCCACAAGCGCAAGATCAACAGTTCACGGTAGAAGAAGACGGCACCTTGCTTTTCACGGATGCAGACCTATTGGAAGGCGCATCGGATATTGACGGCGATGATCTGTCTATCGAAAATGTTCTCTACACAGGTGCGGACGGCGTGCTTACCGATAATGGTGATGGCACTTACAGCTTCGCGCCGAATGAGAACTTCAACGGTGATGTTCAGTTCACATTCGATGTGTCTGACGGCACAGGTTCAACACCTGCATTCATTGATGTCAGCGTGACTCCAGTGAACGATCCGCCGGTGGCAGGTTCTACGTCTTACACGGTTCAAGAAGACGGTCAAATCACCATTAGTGACGAGCAGTTGTTAGCCAACTCTTCTGATGTGGAAGGCGATGTAGCCTTGGCGAATGTTAGCTACTCTGGTAACGACGGTAGCTTCGTGGACAACGGCGATGGCACATATACCTTTACGCCAAATGAGAACTTTGACGGTAATATTTCGCTCGACGTTACGGTCATCGACCAAGATGGTGCAACGGATACGACAACCGCAGGCATCGATGTTATCGCGGTGAACGACGCACCTGAAACATCAGGCATTCAAGCTGAAGTGGATGAAGATAACGCCATCACCATCACGCAAGAACAATTGCTTGCGAATGCGACAGACATTGAAGGTGATGACCTTGTTGCCAGCAATCTACAAACCAATGACCCAGATGCGACGATCGTAGCCAACGATGATGGTTCATTCACGATTACGCATACGGAAAACTTCAATGGTGAGTTGGACTTCACTTACAACATCAGCGATGGCGAAAATGATGTTCTGACCACGTTGGATCTGACCGTTAATCCTGTCAACGATGCGCCAGAAGCGGGCGACGAGATCTTTATTCAAGCAGAAGAAGACCAAACAGTGGGTGTTTCTCTGCGTGAAGAGCCTGCGTTACGTCTCGACCAAGCCCCTGAAAACGGCATCATTGAAGCAAATCTAAATGACGAATGGGTACAGCTAGAAGTCGGGCAGGAGGTTCCTGCAGACACGGAAGTGCGCTTCATTCCAAATGATGATGCATTGGCGAACGGTACGCATACGAGTCAAATTGGTACCTTTGACGACAACGCTAGCCTCGATGATTGGGGTACTGCTGTTGACCCTTACACACGTGAGTTTGTTGATGGCGATTTGAAAGTTACTGTTCAAAGTAATGATGACCCACTCGGTGCGTGGAATGGTAAAACACACATCGGTCACGGTATTGGTGATACTGACCGTCAAGGCTTGAGTGGTGATGAAAAACTGACTGTGACCGTTGAAGGTCAAGACATCAACGAAATCAGCTTCCACCTAGATGGTCTAGGCGGCTGGTTTATGGAAGAGTCTCGCCACTTTACCGAAGTCGAAATTCGCGCATTCAACTCTGATGGTGACTTGATCGACTCGATGACTTACCACAAAGAAGATCGTGGTAGCTATGAGACGGATTACACCCTAACGGTGAACGAGCCGGTATCTTACTTTGAGCTAGGTACGATTCAAGGTAACGGTACTTACGTGGTTCAAAACATGACGGTATCGCAAACTTGTCATGATGAAGCGGTGTTCACATCTATTGGCGTGGACGGCACGGAAATTACGGAAACGGTAGAGCTGAATATCCGTGAAGGTGACAGTGAAATCGAACTGACCGCTGATCTACCAAATGTGACCATCGATACCGAAGGTTCTACGCAGTTTGCCTCTGTGGTAATCACAGAAGAGCAGCTTCTTGCACAAGCGAGTGATATCGATAGTGACGTTCTTGATATTCAAAACCTAGAGCTGGTGGGGGATAACGCGGAGCACGCTACGTTAACCGACAACGGCGATGGTACGTGGACAGTCACACCAGATGAGAACTTCTACGGTGAGATTGAGCTTGGCTACCAAGTTACGGATGGTGAACTCACTGACGACAACATCATCAACATCAACTTCGAAGCAGTAAACGATGCGCCAATCGTTTCTGGTCCGATTGTATTGTCGACTGATGAGGATGTGGGCATTACGTTTAGCGCGGACGACCTGCTTGCGAATGCAAGTGATGTAGAAGGCGATGCGCTGTCTATCTCTGATATCTCTTACAGCGGTGATAACGGTGAGCTTGTCGACAATGGCGACGGCACTTACACCTTTATGCCGAATGAAAACTTCAATGGTGAAGTCGACATTGACTACAAAGTCTTCGATGGCACCGATGAAGTCGATACCCATCTAGATCTGACCGTTATTCCTGTCAACGATGTGCCAGTTCCTGGTGCACCGCTGCATACTCAAATGCTAGAAAACGGCACCATCATCATCGAAGCAAAAGACCTGTTATCAGGTGCGACTGATGTGGATGGCGACATTCTGCATATCGAGAATCTGCTGCTTGTTGACCAGTCACAAGGTACGTTGACAGATAACGGCGACAACACCTTTACCTTCGAGCCAACTTCGAACTTCTACGGTGAAGTGAACTTGACCTTCGACATCAGCGATGGTCAAGCAAGTGCCCCAAGCACTGCGAAGATCGATGTTGAGATCGTCAACGAAGGTCCAGAGGTCAGCGGCCCGGTTGATGCGGTCGTCGATGAAGATGGCTCAATTACCATCACTCAAGAAGACTTGTTAGCGAACGCGACGGACGTGGATGGTGACAACCTTGAAGCGGTGAACCTGTCGACCAACGATCCTAATGCAACCATCGTTGAGAACGCTGATGGTAGCTTCACGATTACACCGAGCGAAAACTTCTTTGGTGAAATCGAATTTACTTATGACGTAACTGACGCGATCGAAACCGTCGCCGCGGATCTAAACCTCACCGTTAACCCAGTGAACGACCTGCCAGATGTGCCTGATTTGTCCTTCACCACAGAAGACGGCGAAGCTATCACGATTACTGAAGCAGAGTTGCTGGCTCAAGCAACGGACATCGAAGGCGATGACTTATCTGTTGTGAACGTGACGAGCTTAAGCGACACGGTTCAAGTGACAGACAATGGCGATGGCACTTACACGTTAACGCCAGAGCAGGGCTTCTTTGGTAATGTTGACCTCACGTTTGATGTGAGTGATGGCACCGATGTGGTGGCGGCAAACATCGACTTGAAAGTTGAGTTCGTCAACGACGCACCAGAAGCAGCACCAATCGTGGCAGACGTGGACGAGGATGGATCTATCCTCGTGACACAAGAAATGCTACTTGAAAACGCCAGCGATCAAGATGGTGATGACCTATACGCAACGGCGCTAGAAACCAATGATCCGAATGCCTCTATCGTGGATAACGGCGACGGCACCTTTACCGTTACGCCTTCACAGCACTTCAATGGAGACATAGAGTTTACTTATGAAGTAAGCGACGGCGAATTGAGTGTTGCCAATGAAATGACATTGACGGTGAACCCAGTCAATGACATTCCAATTGTTGCGCCTGGCATGTACCACATTGAAGAGGATGGCAGCATCCTGTTCACGCAAGAAGATCTTCTAAGTGGCGCGATTGATATTGACGGTGATGACCTCACCGTTACCAGCATTAACTACTCGGGTGATGAAGGTACTGTAACGGACAACGGTGACGGTACATTTAGCTTCGTACCAGAAGAGCACTTCAGTGGTGACTTGCAGTTCAGCTTTACGGTTTCTGACGGCACTGATGAAGTTGAGCAAGACATTAATGTCCATATCGAAGCCGTGGCAGATGCGCCAGACCTAGTCATCACTGATGGCGATGGTCGAAACGTGGATGATCAAGCAATCTTGGTTGAGCCAGGCGGTATTGTTGAAGTGAACATCGCCGCTGCATTGGTTGACCAAGACTTGTCAGAAACGCTGACTGTGACCGTGGATGGTGTCCCAGAAGGTTCGGTGATCAGCTACGACAACGAAGGGGTACTTAACGATCAAGACAACGGTATCACCAGTTTTAACGATACTGAAATCACGGTTACCTTTGAAGGTGAAACCGCGGGTTACCAAAACGCAGCTGGCTATTACAAAGTTGATGAAGACGGCAATATCACGGGCGTTGAAGTGGTGTACGAAAACGCCTCTCAAGTTGGCGGAGGCGGTGACCTCATTCCGGGACAAGATCAGTTCAGCTTCCAAATCTCGGAAGGGGAAAGCTTCAACCTATTCTTGATTCCTAACGGTCATAACTTCAATGACTTTGCGTCCATGCAAGATGGTCAGTATGAGTTCCGTGCGGCAGATGGCTCTCCTGCGAACATGGATACGGTCGACCCACAACTCGTGTTTGTGGGTGCTGATGGTTCTGAAACCGTGATTCAAAGCCAATTTGGTGATGCAGTCTTCCATGGCGGCACAAGCTCAGAGCTCAACCAAGATGGCATTGAACATACTCGAACTACTGTGAACGAAGACGGTGAACTGGTTTACGGCTTTGAAGATCTCTACGGTGGCGGCGATGCCGATTATAGTGACTTCAACTTCACCATTGATGTAGGTGAAGTGAACAGCCAGATCTACAGCGGTGAAGTAACAGTCGGTCCAGATGGTTCTGTAACGCTTCCAACCACAGCAATTGAACAAGAGCTACAGATTCAATTGCCAGAAGACTTTAACCAACAGCTAGAAATCAATGTAACGGCAACGGCGACAGAGCTATCAAATAATGATTCTGAAACCGTTTCTCAAACCATCTACGTCAATGCAACGGGTGCTCACATTGAACATACGCCTGAAGCATTGCCTGTTTCTGCTGTGGTTGAAGAAGATGGTTCAATCCTAATCACGCAAGAAGATTTGCTCGCTAATGCGCGTGACTTGGATGGAGACCAACTGACAGCACTGAACTTGGCAACGGATGATGACAACATCACCATCACAGACAATGGTGACGGTACTTACACCTTAACGCCAGATGCGGACTTTAATGGTGACATCACCTTTACGTTCGATGTGTCTGACGGCGATGATGTTGTCTCAACCAACCTTGAGTTATTGGTGTCACCAGTTAACGATGCGCCTGAACCACAAGATCAAGCGTTCACCATTGGTGAAGATGGTGTGCTGACCTTTACTGATGCGGATCTCCTAACAGGCGCTACCGATATTGAAGGGGATGACTTATCTGTTGAGGGCGTCACTTACACAGGCGCAGACGGTGTTCTTACTGACAATGGCGATGGCACATATAGCTTCGCACCGAATGAGAACTTCAATGGCGACGTGAACTTCACTTTCGATGTTTCCGATGGCACGGATACCGTGACTGCGAATATCGATGTGACAGTCACACCAGAGAACGATCCTCCGGTGGCAGGCAGCACGGCTTACACCGTTCGTGAAGACAATTCGATTACCATTAGTAACGAACAGCTGTTGGCTAACTCGTCTGATATAGAAGGCGAAGTGGCGATTGATAGCGTGAGCTACAGCGGCACAGATGGTGTGTTCCAAGACAATGGTGACGGTACGTACACCTTCTCACCAAACGAGAACTTCAGTGGCGAGGTGAGCCTAGATGTTGTCGTTGTCGATGAAGACGGTGCGACGGATTCAACTACCGCAGGTATTACAGTACTTGAGGTGAACGATCCACCAATCGCAGGCGCGACCAGCTACTCAGTGAACGAAGACGAAGTCATCACCATTAGCTCTGAGCAGCTATTGGCGAACGCTTCTGATGTTGAAGGTGAAGTTGCGATTGATAGCGTCAGCTACAGTGGCTCCGACGGTATCTTTACTGATAACGGCGATGGCACATTCAGCTTCGCACCAAACGAAAACTTCAACGGTGATGTCAGCCTTGATGTGGTCGTGACCGATGAAGATGGTGCAACGGTAGCAACCAATGCAAACATTGATGTATTGCCAATCAACGATGCGCCAGTATCGGGCAACTTGGCTTACAGTGTCGATGAAGACAATTCAATTACGCTTAGCCAAGAGCAGCTTCTTGCTCAAGCATCGGATGTAGAAGGCGACGCGCTAACCGCATCTAATCTAGTGGTTGACGGTGATGCAACGGTTACGGCAAACGACGATGGTAGCTTCACTATCACGCCAGATGCGAATTTCAATGGCGACATTGATATCACGTTCGATATCAACGATGGCAGCGATACTATCGTTGCAACGGCGGACCTAACGGTTAACCCAGTTAATGACTTGCCGCAGCCAGAAGATCAAGCGTTCACTATTGGTGAAGATGGTGTGTTGACCTTCGCTGACCAAGATCTGCTTGATGGCGCAACGGATATTGATGGCGATGATCTATCGGTAGAGGGCGTCACTTACACAGGCGCAGATGGTGTCCTAACTGACAATGGCGATGGCACTTACAGCTTCGCGCCAAACGAGAACTTCAATGGTGACGTGAATTTTACCTTCGATGTTTCTGACGGCACGGATACCGTGACCGCGAATATCGATGTGACAGTCACACCAGAGAACGATCCACCGGTTGCAGGCAGCACGGCTTACACCGTTCATGAAGACAATTCGATTACCATTAGTAACGAACAGCTGTTGGCTAACTCGTCTGATATAGAAGGCGAAGTGGCGATTGATAGCGTGAGCTACAGCGGTAACGATGGCGTGCTGGAAATCAACGGTGATGGTACGTACACCTTCTCACCAAACGAAAATTTCAGCGGCGAGGTGAGCCTAGATGTTGTCGTTGTCGATGAAGATGGTGCAACGGACTCGACCACTGCAGGCATTACTGTGATTGAGGTAAATGACCCACCAATCGCAGGTCCTACCGCATACACTATCGATGAAGACCAAGTTCTAACCTTCAGTGAATCTCAAGTGCTACTGAATGCTTCGGATGTTGAAGGAGATGTTGAGCTAGTAGGCATCAGCTACGACGGTCCAGATGGTATCTTCTCAGTAAACGGCGATGGTACTTGTAGCTTTGCACCGAATGAAAACTTCAATGGTCAAGTGCAGTTGGATGTGACCATTCGTGATGAAGACGGCGCAGAGGTCGATACTTACATCACAGTCGATGTCTTACCAATCAATGACGCACCTGTATCGGGTAACTTGGCGTACAGCGTCGACGAAGACAACTCAATCACGTTGAGCCAAGAGCAGCTACTTGCTCAAGCATCGGATGTAGAAGGTGACGCATTAACCGCATCTAATCTAGTGGTTGATGGCGATGCAACGGTTACGGCAAACGACGATGGTAGCTTCACTATCACGCCAGATGCGAACTTTAATGGCGACATTGATATCACGTTCGATATCAACGACGGCAGCGATACTATTGTTGCAACGGCGGACCTAACCGTTAACCCAGTTAATGACTTGCCGCAGCCGGAAGATCAAGCGTTCGCCATTGGTGAAGATGGCGTGTTGACCTTCACTGACCAAGATCTGCTTGATGGCGCAACGGACATCGATGGCGATGACCTATCGGTAGAGGGCGTCACTTACACTGGCGCGGACGGTGTCCTAACTGACAATGGCGATGGCACATACAGCTTCGCTCCAAACGAAAACTTCAATGGAGAGGTGAACTTTACCTTCGATGTTTCTGATGGCACGGATACCGTGACCGCAAACATCGACGTAAGCGTGACGCCAGAGAACGATCCACCGGTAGCAGGCAGCACGTCTTACACGGTGCATGAAGACAATTCGATCACCATCAGTAACGAGCAGTTATTAGCTAACTCATCTGACGTCGAAGGCGAAGTCGCGATTGATAGTGTCAGCTACAGCGGCGCAGATGGCGTGTTCCAAGACAATGGTGACGGCACTTACACCTTCTCGCCAAACGAGAACTTCAATGGTGAAGTGAGCCTTGACGTTGTGGTTGTCGATGAAGACGGTGCGACGGATTCAACCACCGCAGGTATTACGGTACTTGAGGTGAACGATCCACCAATCGCAGGCGCGACCAGCTACTCAGTTAATGAAGACGAAGTCATCACCATTAGCTCTGAGCAGCTATTGGCGAATGCTTCTGACGTTGAAGGTGACGTCGCGATTGATAGCGTAAGCTACAGCGGCTCCGACGGTATCTTTACCGATAACGGTGACGGTACATTCAGCTTCGCACCAAACGCCAACTTTGATGGCGATGTGAGCCTAGATGTTGTGGTTGTTGATGAAGACGGTGCAACTGCGGCAACTAACGCAAACATCGATGTATTGCCAATCAACGATGCGCCAGTATCGGGCAACTTGGCTTACAGTGTCGATGAAGACAATTCAATTACGCTAAGCCAAGAGCAGCTTCTTGCTCAAGCATCGGATGTAGAAGGCGACGCGCTAACCGCGACTAACCTAGTGGTTGACGGTGATGCAACGGTTACGGCAAATGATGATGGCAGCTTTACCATTACGCCTGATGCGAACTTCAATGGTGACATTGATATCACGTTCGACATCAACGATGGCACCGACACTATTGTTGCAACGGCTGACCTAACGGTTAACCCAGTTAATGACCTACCACAGCCAGAAGATCAAGCGTTCACCATTGGTGAAGATGGCGTCTTGCTGTTCACTGATGAAGATCTGCTTGATGGTGCAACGGATATCGATGGCGATAATCTTTCGGTAGAAGGTGTGAGCTACACTGGTGCAGATGGTGTCCTAACCGACAATGGTGATGGCACTTACAGCTTCGCGCCAAACGAGAACTTCAATGGCGACGTGAACTTTACCTTCGATGTTTCTGACGGCACGGATACCGTGACCGCAAATATCGACGTAAGCGTGACGCCAGAGAACGATCCACCAGTGGCAGGCAGCACGTCTTACACGGTGCATGAAGACAACTCAATCACCATCAGCGATGAGCAATTACTAGCGAACTCATCGGATATTGAAGGCGATGTTTCGGTTGATAGCGTGAGCTACAGTGGCGCAGATGGCGTGTTCCAAGACAATGGTGACGGCACTTACACCTTCTCGCCAAACGAGAACTTCAATGGTGAAGTCAGCCTAGATGTTGTTGTGGTAGACGAAGACGGTGCTACGGATTCAACCACGGCAGGTATCACGGTACTTGAGGTTAACGATCCACCAATTGCAGGCGCAACTAGCTACTCAGTCAACGAAGACGAAGTCATCACCATTAGCTCTGAGCAGCTATTGGCGAATGCTTCTGACGTTGAGGGTGACGTCGCGATTGATAGCGTAAGCTACAGCGGCTCCGACGGTATCTTTACTGACAACGGCGACGGTACATTCAGCTTCGCACCAAACGCTAACTTCAACGGTGACGTCAGTCTTGATGTTGTCGTTGTTGATGAAGACGGTGCAACTGCGTCAACCAATGCAAGCATCGATGTATTGCCAATCAATGATGCTCCAGTATCAGGTGATTTGGCTTACAGCGTGGATGAAGATGGTTCTATCACTCTCAGCCAAGAGCAGCTTCTTGCACAAGCAGGCGACGTAGATGGCGATGACCTAACCGCGGCGAACCTCACTGTTGACGGCAATGCGACCGTTGTTGCGAACGATGACGGCAGCTTCACAATCACACCGGATGCAGACTTCAATGGCGACATTGATCTGAGCTTCGACATTACGGACGGCGATGCAACCATTCAAGCGACTGCCGATCTGACTGTGAACCCAGTGAATGACTTGCCAACGGTTGGTCAGCCACAGTTCGTCACGCAAGAAGACACCAGCTTCACCTTTACCGAAGAGCAACTGCTGCAAAATGCAGGTGATATCGATGGTGATAACCTAACCGTAGAAAACGTTGCTTCTGACAGCGGTACTTTGGTTGATAACGGTGACGGCACGTACACCTTCGCACCGAATGAAAACTTCGATGGCAACGTGAACGTAACGTTTGATGTCAACGATGGCACCGCAACCGTACCAGCAGAAGCGAACATTGATGTTCAATCTGTTGTTGATATGCCAGAGCTTTCGATTGCTTCGGACTTGGTGATTGCGTCTGATAACTTCGAGTCTGGCTCGAACGGTTGGAACGCGAACACTGAAAGCTCTCAAGGCTTCGAAACGGGCGACATGCTGGGTCGTATTGGTGGCACTGGCGGTGATGAAGCGGTCAGCAAAACCTACGAGATCCCAAGTGATGTTAATGAAGTGAATATATCGTTTAGCTTCTACGAAATCGATTCTTGGGATGGCGAGTCGTTCCAAATCTTTGTGGGCGGTGAACAGCTAACCACCTTGGAAAACTCCGCGTTCCGTACTCAAGATGGTACGACAACGCTTTACGACTCAGATGGTAATGAAGTGGGTGAAGTGATCCACGGAGCCTCTCAACGTGAAGGCTTCAGTGGTTGGAATGACCAAGCTCACCAAATCAACCTAACGGTTCCTGTCGAGGATGGTGAATTGCAACTGGGCTTCGGCTCAACCTTGAATCAAGACGTTTGGGATGAATCGTTCGGTATCGACAACATCGAAATCACGGTAGCGGATGCGGATTACCAAATCATTGGTACCGAAGATACACCTGTGCCGCTTGATATCGATGCAGCATTGACCGATACCGATGGCTCAGAAAACCTCGCTATCTTGATTGAAGATGTGCCAGAAGGCAGCGCATTATCAGCGGGTGTTGATAATGGTGATGGTACTTGGTCACTACAACCAGGCGAGCTAGAAGGACTAGAGTTTATCCCTTCTGCGGACTTCAACGGCGATGTGACGCTAACCGTGAATGCAACCTCTACAGATGTTGATACCGGAACCACAGCGACAGCGACGCAAGATGTGACGATTCATATCTCGCCAACCAATGATGCACCAGAAGTGACGGGTGATATCACTGCGGTAACTGCCGAAGACAACAGCATTACGCTAACTCAAGAGCAGTTACTTGAGCATGCCGTTGATATCGATGGTGACGACCTAAGCGCAATCAACCTGAGCACCAATGATGAAAATGCAACGGTTGAAATGAACGAGGATGGCAGCTTCACCATTACTCCGAGCGAGAACTTCTACGGTGACATTGAGTTTAGTTACGATGTCACGGATGGCGAAGAAGTGGTTGCGGCTGGTCTCGACTTAACGGTAACGCCAGTCAATGACGCACCAGAGCCACAAGATCAAGCGTTCACTGTGGGTGAGGACGGTCTTCTTACCTTCACCGATGCTGACTTGTTAACAGGCGCGACGGATGTAGAAGGTGACAACCTAACAGTTGAAGGCGTGACTTACACAGGTGCAGACGGTGTTCTCACCGACAATGGTGACGGCACTTACAGCTTCGCACCGAATGAGAACTTCAATGGCGATGTGAACTTCACTTTCGATGTTTCCGATGGCGCGGATACCGTGACGGCAAATATCGATGTAACAGTTACGCCAGAGAACGATCCACCAGTTGCGGGCAGCACGTCTTACACAGTGCATGAAGACAACTCGATCACCATTAGTGATGAGCAACTACTGGCTAATTCGTCTGATATCGAGGGTGATGTTGCGATCAGCAGCGTGAGCTACAGCGGTAGCGACGGTGTGCTAGAAATTAATGGCGATGGTACTTACACCTTCTCACCAAACGAAAACTTTACAGGCGATGTTAGCCTTGATGTTGTAGTGGTTGACGAGGACGGCGCGACGGATTCAACTACCGCAGGTATTACAGTACTTGAGGTGAACGATCCACCAATCGCAGGCACAACCAGTTACACCATTGATGAAGATGAAGTCATCACCATCAGTGCAGAACAGTTGTTGGCAAACTCTTCCGATATTGAAGGTGAGGTAGCACTAGATAGCGTGAGCTACAGTGGCAGCGAAGGTATCTTTACCGACAATGGTGATGGTACGTTCAGCTTTGCACCAAATCAAAACTTCAATGGTGAAGTGAATCTTGATGTTGTAGTCGTGGACGAAGATGGTGCGACCGCTTCGACGACGGCAAACATTGATGTTCTGCCTATCAATGATGCTCCAGTATCGGGTGATTTGGCTTACAGTGTCGACGAAGACAACTCAATCACGCTAAGCCAAGAACAATTGTTGGCTCAAGCATCGGATGTAGAAGCTGATGCACTAACCGCTTCCAACCTAGTGGTTGATGGTGATGCGACGGTTACGGCTAATGACGATGGTAGCTTTACTATCACGCCTGACGCGAACTTCAATGGCGACATTGATATCACGTTCGATATCAACGATGGCAGCGATACTATCGTTGCAACGGCTGACCTAACGGTTAACCCAGTTAATGACTTACCGCAGCCAGAAGATCAAGCGTTCACCATTGGTGAAGATGGCGTGTTGACCTTTACTGATCAAGACCTGTTGGATGGTGCAACCGATATCGATGGCGATGACCTATCGGTAGAAGGTGTCACATACACTGGCGCGGACGGTGTTCTTACTGACAATGGCGATGGCACATACAGCTTCGCACCGAACGAAAACTTCAATGGCGACGTAAACTTTACCTTCGATGTTTCCGATGGCACAGATACCGTGACGGCGAATATCGATGTAAGCGTGACGCCTGAGAACGATCCACCGGTGGCAGGTAGCACGTCTTACACCGTACACGAAGACAACTCAATCACCATCAGCGATGAGCAATTACTAGCGAATTCGTCAGATATTGAAGGCGATGTTTCGGTTGATAGCGTGAGTTACAGTGGCAACGATGGCGTCTTCCAAGACAATGGCGATGGTACGTACACCTTCTCTCCAAACGAGAACTTCAATGGCGAGGTCAGCCTAGACGTTGTAGTTGTCGATGAAGAGGGTGCGACAGACTCAACCACTGCGGGTATTACCGTTCTTGAGGTGAACGATCCACCAATCGCAGGTGCGACAAGTTACTCTGTCAATGAAGACGAAGTCATTATCTTCACGGAAGAGCAACTGCTAGCGCAATCAAGCGATGTGGAAGGTGACGTGAGCCTAAAAAGCGTCTCTTACAGTGGTAGCGATGGCATTCTAACGGCGAATGACGATGGCACTTATAGCTTCGCGCCAAATGAAAACTTCAATGGTGGCGTAAGCCTAGACGTAGTAGTGGCTGATGAAGACGGTGCAACTGCGACAACCAACGCGAACATCGATGTATTGCCAGTCAACGATGCTCCGGTATCTGGCGACTTGGCTTACAGTGTCGATGAAGACGGTTCAATCACATTGAGTCAAGAGCAGTTACTGGCTCAAGCGGGTGACGTAGACAGCGATAATCTAGAAGCAGTGAACTTAACCGCGGTAGCCAATGCAACCGTTGTTGAGAACCAAGATGGTAGCTTTACGATTACGCCTGATGCGAACTTCAATGGCGATATCGACCTAAGCTTCGACTTGATTGATAACGATGGTGCGAGCGTGGAAGTGGGCGTCGACCTAACGGTGAACCCAATTAACGATGCGCCGCAATCAACGCCAGTGAATATTGCTGGCACCGAAGATACCACCATTCTTATCACGCAGGACATGTTGCTTGCTAATGCAACAGACATCGACAACACCTACGACGAACTGTCTGCTGTCGACCTAGTGATTGATGAGCAATACGGTGACTTGCTAGACAACAGTGATGGCACTTGGTCATTCACTCCGGCTGAGAACTTCAATGGTGATGTGCCAATGTCGTTCGGTGTCAGCGATGGTGATTTAGTGACGCCGGTTGAAGGCAATCTAAACATCGAAGCGGTTAACGATGCACCAGAAGCGCCAACCATCCAGATGCAAGGCGAAGAAGATGTGGTCATGGTGATTGACCCTGCTTACATCGCTGATCAAGTTACGGATCTTGATGGTGACGAAATCAGCGTAGAAAGCATCACGGTTCGTGCGCCTGCAAACGCGACATTAACCCAGCAACCAGATGGTATGTACCACTTGGTAACCACTCAAGACTTCAATGGTTTGGTGGAACTGGGCTACACCGCGACGGATGGTGAAGAAGTGGTTGAAGGCTCGTTGAATGTGGATGTCATTCCAGTCAACGATGCTCCATTCAATGTGGGTAATGCCTTTATGGCAACCGACGAGGATGGCGCATTCACCTTCGACGCTGGCGACCTGATGAACTTGTTCGGCGACATTGACACTGAAAACCTAGTCGTATCACGCATTATCACCGCAGAAGGTGAAGATGGTGGTGAGGTAACAGACAACGGTGACGGTACTTGGACGTTCACACCGACTGGCGATTTTGCAGGGGTTTCTGACTTGCAAGTTGTGGTAAGTGACGGTGAGTTTGAAACAGTACTTGATGTACCAGTGTTTGTTCGCCCTGTTGCGGATGGCGCGGTCATCACAACCGACCATGATGGTCCGTTAGTCTTCGGTGAGGACGAAACGGGTCACCTAGGCTTGAATGTTGGTCTGATCGACGATTCAGAAACACTGAGTAACCTAGTGATGACTGGTTTCCCTGTTGGCTTCGAAGTTACGGATGGTGTGAACACCATTACCATTACGGAACCGGGTCAATACATCGACTTGAACGAGTGGGATATTTCAGACCTGCAAATGACGCCTCCGGCTGACTTTAATGGCGAGTTCTTCGTAACCGTGACCGCAACAACGGTGGATTATGGTGACGAGCCAGAAGAGTTCGAAGATGGCATCGATTCAGGTGACTTCGAAACCCTAGCGGGTGAGCCCGTTATCCTAACCGCTGATGACCTAATCGGATTGGCAGAAAACGTAGACGCTGACGCGGGTGATGAAGTGAAATTTGTTCACCTAGCTGACCGCAGCCAAGGTGAGATTGTCGATAACGGTGATGGCACATGGACATTCAATCCAGCACCAGGCTTTACTGGTGAAGCGGATATCGCTTACGTGATTGATAAAGACGGTGTGCTTCATGATGAGCAAACGGGTGTGGTCGTGAAAGAAGACGCACCACAAGAGAATGCTTCTCCAGAAATCGACAGCATTTCTACCACAGAAATGGCAGCGGATGGCACCTTGTCGTTCACCAATGATGACATGCTGTCGACCTTGAGCGATGCAGAAGGCGACAGCTTGAGCATTGAGTCAGTGAGCCTAATGGAAGGTCAAGGTGTGATAGAGACCGATAACCAAGGTAACTACCAATTCACACCAGCAGAAGGCTACACCGGAGATGTTCAAGTTGGCTTCATTGCAACTGACGGTGAAAACCGCATTGAGAGCTTCTTTAATGTCGACATCCAAGGTGAAGGTGAAACCACTACCAGCGAAGGCTACGCACTGGCTGATGATGGTTCACTAACACTAACGGAAGCACAGTTGATTGATGAACTTGGCATTAGCCCTTCAGCAGAAGTGTTGGATGTCGCCGATGCAAACGATGCTGGTTTCTTTGCGAAATCAGGTGGTGAAGAGTGGACATACTGGCCGAACGATGACTTCGATGGCAATTTGGCTATGGATGTTCAGGTCAACGACAATGGTGAAGTATCGACTCAGAATCTGAGCATCCAAGTTGCGGACGATTCAGCGCAAAGCGACGAGCCACAAATCCAAACTGCTCAAGCATCAGCAGAGCAGCAAGTTGGCGAAGCGCAACAGCCTGAAGAGCAAGCAGCAAACGGTGCAGACAGTGAAGAGGAGAGCGCAGCTGATGTGACTGCAGCACCAGGCGATACCATTTCTATCTCGGTTCCAGATGAGGTCAGCGGTAACGAATCGGTGGATTATGCAGAAATGTCCGGTCTACCTGATGGCGCATCGGTAAGCAACGCACTGGATAATGGCGATGGCAGCTTCACATTAAGTGGCAACCTGAACCAACCAGTATCGGTTGACCTACCAGAAGGTTACGAAGGTACGAGCGAAATCCAATTCCAAGGTTACGACGAATTGGGCAGCGCAGTAGAAGGTGCGAGTGGCACAGTTGAAGTTGAAGTCGATGATCAATACACCATGCAAGGTTCTGCTCAAGATCAGCAACCAGATATGGCGGGTATGGAATCTGGCGGCAGCGACTGGACAAGTGCAGGAGGTCAAGATCAAGGTGTTGACTTCACGGATGACTCTGGCAGCTTCGACTCGGATACTCAAACAGGTACTGACCAAGGCAACGATTTCGATCAAAGCTCAATGTAACCAGTCCTAGACGAGGGCAGTGTCATTGCTTCCCGAACCAAAGCCATGCAGAGCCTACTTTGCATGGCTTTTTTGTTGGTCTTCTTTCTATGAGCTCTAGAAAAAACTTGGAAATTGAAAAAAGTATTCTTAGCTAGTTTATACCCAAGTAACCTCGAGATGTTAGGTTCAGCGAGAATGGCTTGGTTTGTAGACGCGGCGGCGATTTAAAGGTCTAGTGGGTCTAAATCAAGAATCGACAACAAAGTATACAAACCAAGACAGCTCGCCCTTCGGGAGCGTGTCATTGACTCGGTTTCTGTGTCAAACAACGTGGAAAGAGCTGACTATTACGCTGCGTTGTTTTCCTTGACCCCGAATCAATGACAACGCTCTGAATCCTGCATCTTGAAGTCACTTGGGTATAAGAGTCATTTACAAGGAGGAGCGACATGTACCGTTATGTTAGTTCACCAAAAGCGTCGAAGTACATAGTACCGCCGCCACTGCATCGCGAGTTGTCGAGTATCGATGTACCAGAGTCGGAACTTGAGATGCGTGAAATTCTGAACAATTGGTTTACCGATGGATTGGCGCCGATCATTCAAAATGAAGACAATTACATCTCTGCTAATGAGCAACAGCGCTTTAAGCAGCTCAGCCGCACGGTGGGTGTGCTACTGCGTAATAAAGATTACTACTTCGCCACTAAGCGGATTCTTTCGTTGTGGGATCAAGACTGCTTAGAAACGACTTACGTTAATTATCTGATTTTACGTAGTGAGCGCATACCATACTTCAAATAAGCCCTATTTATCGGCTTAAAATAGTGATTTACATGGTTTTCTTAGTAACTTTTGATACCAGTATTTAACATTTTTGTAAACATCGTTATATTTAAGGCTCATCGTTGTCAGGAGTTTATGGATGAACCTTACGATATCAGGGAAGTTGCAGCTCAGTTTTGTGCTGCTAGCCGTACTTTTTATGGCATCAGCGGTATTCACGTATCGCAACGTCACTACCGTAGAGCAATACGCCTCTTCGTTACTTAAATCCGATTTACCGACCGTCGACACCAGTCGCGGTATCCAACAGTCCGTTCAAGCGTCGCTGTCTTCTATTCGAGCCTACATGTTGCTAGGTGGCGATGAAGAGGCGAGCGCACGTCTGAGTGAGGACGTACGCAATATCATGGCTTCTACAGACGAGTCGCTTCCAACGTTGCAGGCTCTGATCTCTGAACAGGATTTTCAAGCGATTCAAAGCCAGTGGGACGCGGTAAAAGTCTCTTTGAACAAGCTGATTGAACTTAGCCACAGTGATGAGAACTTACCCGCGCACAACCTCTTTATTAACGAAGCGGCACCCATTGCAGAAGTGGCACTTGATCAGCTTCAAAGCTTAATCAATGAAGAGTCAGGAAACCCATTTGGTGGAGACAGAAAGCGTTTGTTTAAAGTTTACGCGGATAGCTATACCTCGCTCGCCAATGCACTGTCTGCTCTGCGAGATTTCCTGTTGTACGGGCAGCAAGATCATCTGGACAAATACTACGACTTGATTAAGTACCACAATCAGTCTGTGGCGGAAATCGACAGTAAACTCGACAGACTGACTGATAACGACCAATCATTGTGGTCACTGTTTAAAGAAATGCAGCAACTGTACTTTCCTTTAGCAGAGCAGGTAATTGCATTGCGTCAGTCGCCAGAGTGGAACGAATCAAACTTGCTGATGGCGAACGAACTGTTGCCAGCAGCGGATGCACTAGACCAAAGCTTAGAAACGATCGTATTGGCTCAGCAAAGTCGTGCTGATCAAAGTGGACAGGGTATTAATCAGTCGATCAAGAACGTACTCACCACTATGTTGATTGCTGCGGCATTGGTTTTGATTGCCGCAGTAGCGATTTCAAAATACATGGGCAATACCATTGGTCGCCGAGTGAAAAACTTATCGGAGCGAGCCAAGACGATCGCTTCAGGAGATGTTTCTCAGCCTCCGTTAACTGTTGTTGGGAAAGATGAATTGGCAGACCTTACCGATTCGATTAACCGCATGAACCAATCGTTAGCGAGCATCGTGGCAGGGGTGAGTGAAAAAGCGCACCAGGTGGATACCAGCATGGGGGCTTTGTTGGAATCGGCGCAAGTCACCTCATCGAATGTAGAACAGCAACAAACCAGCATTGTTGAAATGGGAAGCCAATTGGATGAAATCGCTTTAGCCGCGCGTAACACTCTAGATCAAGCCAATCAATCGGTGCAGAAGCTTTCTGATTCAAAAGGCGAGATTGAACAAGGTCGTGATGCTTTAGAGCAAAACAAAGTCACCATGGAAAGCTTGCATGGCAGCATTGAAACCGCGAGTACGCAAGTGACGCAGTTAAGCAAAGAGAGCGAAGCCATTGGTCGAGTGACGGAAGTAATTGAAGGTTTGGCAGAACAAACTAACTTACTGGCATTGAATGCCGCGATAGAAGCAGCGCGTGCGGGTGACCAAGGACGAGGCTTTGCGGTTGTGGCGGATGAAGTACGTATGTTAGCGACTCGCACTACTCAATCGACGACAGAAATCAACGGTATCATCAATGCGATTCAACGCTCGACCAATTCGGTGGTAGAGGAGATTGAACACAGCCAATCACTTGCGGAGCAGGGCGCTGAGCACATTGAAAAAGCGGTAACTCGTTTGCTTGTCACGACCGAGCAAATTGGTTCTTTGAATGAACAAATGGCAGAACTTGCGGCAGCGGCAGAGCAGCAATCTCATGCGACCAACTCGATCACTGGATTGATGTCCGGTATTACTCAATCAGTGGATGAGGTTTCGAATACTAGCCAACGTGCATCAGAGACATCATTGCAGGTAAAAGAGCAAGTTACCGAGCTGAATCAACAGATGGCAACTTTTAAAACGGCGTAGATAAGGTTTACGTCTGTTCATCTACTTTTGAACGTTAACCAAATAGTAAAAAAGCCCCAATCCTTTTTACACAAAAAGGGTTGGGGCTTTTTGTTGGATGATACGCCGATATTCGTCTACTTGCTCATTGGATTTGGCTATTTAAATCATAGCTAAAACCAAATTCTCTTCGCCGAGCCGGAGTCGTAATATGACTCCATCGGCAGCAAATACTGCAAAAGAATTTTTAAACTTTATACCAATCTCAGTAAGAGAATCGTTCGTTACTACGATTGGTATCATCCTTCTAGGAGCAAGATTATGAACAAACAAGTAAGCCTAATTGGTCTAGACAGCGAACAATCAGCACAACTAGCTCAACAGTTAAATCAACTGCTAGCGCATTACCAAGTGTTGTACATGAACTCTCGCGGTTACCACTGGAACATTAAAGGTGCGCAATTCTTCGAACTGCACGTAAAATTTGAAGAGATTTACACTGATCTACAAACAAAAATCGATGAGCTTGCAGAGCGTATTCTAACTTTGGGTCATACGCCAGCACACGCATTCAGCAACTATTTGGAAGCAAGTGAAATTAAAGAACATCAAAACGCGACTTCTGGTGAGGAGTGTGTACAAGGTCTGGTTCAAGGCTTTAGCGTTCTACTTCTAAAACAGCGTGAGATTCTACAAAACGCGGGTGAAGCAGATGACGAAGGTACAGCGGCATTGATGGGTGACTACATCCGTGAGCAAGAAAAATTAATGTGGATGCTTAACGCTTACCTACAAGGCTAAGCAGCGCATCACCCAAGTAATCCTTGGGAACGCATGAAACAATCGGGAATAAGTCATAAGGGGCACGTTGGTGCCCCTTTTTTTGTTTGCGTATTTTATATGTGTGCTTTAGTTGCGTGGTAAGGATTGGAAACGGCTCAATAAATCGCTGAGTTCATTAAGCGCCAACGAGGCTGAGTCATTGAAGGTTTCTTGATTCCCATGGTGAACAAGGCAAGAGGGCATCTGCGCGTTATACGCGGCCTGTAAGTCGTAAAGGTAATCGCCGACATAAAGCACTTCATCAGGCATCAAACGCCACTCTTTCGCTAATACCTGCAGAGACAAAGGGTCTGGCTTGGGCGGGAAGCATTCACGAGTGATGACTCGCTCCACTGAGATTTGGTTGTGTTCTAGTTTGCGCTGCGTGGCGATTTGGCAGTTGCGCGTCACGATAGCGGTTTTGATTTCATTTTGATGCAAGTGGGCGAGCAATTCATGGCAGCCAATCATTGGAGCAGACTGCTCAGCATCAGAAATCTCGTAATCAAATATCACGTTATGAGCGTGCTCTCGATGATGAGGATGCTCAAGTGCGTCGACAAAATCCAATAGATCTTCACTCTGCGGACAACCTAGCTGTTGTCGCAATTCGCCGAAGTTCATATCAGAACTCACCAAGGTGTTGTCTAAATCAAACACCACGGCTTTAATTTTATCGAGCTGTAAAGGGAATGGAATCATAATGACCTCGTACAACTTAACCGAACTATCGTTTTAAAAAACAAAAGGTTATTGTTAAGTTTAGATTCTTCTGCTTAGATTGTACGAAAATAAATCACTAGTACGTCACAAATTAAATAGTCTTAACGATTTTAGTGTTTGATTACCTTTCCTCAAGACGAAATATTTTGCCGCTGTCGGTAGAAAAGTAGATATAACCATCGGGGCTGATGGTTATATCTCTTATTCGCTCACCAAGATTCTCCATTAATCTTTTTGATTCGGTAAGGTTGCCATTATCAATAGAAACCACGTTGATGTGCGCCAGTTTCAATGCGCCTGCGAGGATTTTCCCGTCCAATTCTGGGTATTTATCACCACGGTACAAAATCATATTACTGGGCGCGATAGAAGGGACGTATACCAGCTTGGGATCTTCCATTCCCGGTAACGACTTAGCTTCCCCAACGTCCAACGGTCCCCAATATTCTTTACCATGAGAGACTTTTGCCCAGCCGTAGTTCGCGCCTTTCTTGATTAGATTAATTTCATCGCCACCGCGTGGTCCATGTTCAATCGACCACAGCTGTTTTGTTGCTTCGTCGTAAAACATACCTTGTGGGTTGCGGTGCCCGTAACTCCATATCTCAGGAAGAGCTTGGGAAGGTTTGAATGGGTTGTCTTGCGGAACCGAACCATCAAGATTAAGGCGTAGAATACTGCCAGCATGGGTTTGAGTGTCTTGCCCATTATCACGTTCGCCACGGTCACCGATTGAGAAGTAAACTTTGTCGTCAACAAATGAAATTCGACTGCCGTAGTGACGCCCTGTGTCGGTGATGGCATCAGCAACAAAGAGATCGTTCCAACCCACAAGTTGATTGTTTTGCAATTGCGCCGTCGCTAACGCCACCGTATTGCCTTTACTTGTGCGCTTGCTGTAGGTAAAGAAGAGTTGCGGGTTTTGCGTATCGGCATTCGGTGCGAGCGCAACATCCAATAAGCCGGCTTGTCCACTGGTGTTCACATCGGGGACGTTAAACAGCTTTTGAGGTTTGCCTGTGGTGATATCCAGCAACGAAACCGTACCGTTCTTTTGATTGACGATAACGCGTTGATTATCTAAGAACTCGATCCCCCAAGGGATCTGAAATCCACTCGCCACTTCGTTGGCGCGGTATTCGGCAGTGTTGGCAGAAAAGGATAAACAAGCGAGTAGGGTAGCAGCAATCGTTCTCATGGTTCCTTCCAATATGAATCGTGTTAATACTTAAAAGCTAACACTAAAAGACTATGTTTGGCAGAGATTCACTTGTATATGAATGTAAAAAATCCCCGATACGAGATCGGGGATTGAATTAAGGCTAGAGAATTGTTTATGTAGCGAGATTACATCGCTTCTTCGAAGATCTTAGAGATTTCTTCGTGAGTTGCTTGTTTAGGGTTAGTGAAACCACAAGCGTCTTTCAGTGCGTTGTCTGCTAGTGTTGGGATGTCTTCTAGTTTCGCACCAAGCTCTTTAATACCTGCTGGGATACCCACATCTTTCGCTAGAGTAACGATAGCGTCGATTGCTGCCGCTGCACCTTCTTCAGCAGACATGCCTTCTACGTTTACGCCCATTGCTTTTGCTACGTCACGTAGACGCTCAGGACATACTTGCGCGTTGTAACGCTGTACGTGAGGTAGAAGAATCGCGTTACAAACACCGTGTGGAAGGTCGTAGAAACCACCTAGCTGGTGTGCCATTGCGTGTACGTAACCTAGAGAAGCGTTGTTGAACGCCATACCCGCCATGAACTGTGCGTATGCCATTTGTTCACGAGCTTCTAGATCTTCACCGTTTTTCACTGCTGTGCGTAGGTAAGCTTGGATAAGCTCAATCGCTTTGATTGCTACTGCATCAGTGATTGGTGTTGCCGCGATAGATACGTAAGCTTCAATCGCGTGAGTTAGGGCATCCATACCTGTTGCCGCAGTTAGCGAAGCAGGTTTAGCGAGCATTAGCTCTGGATCGTTTACCGAGATAAGCGGTGTTGTGTGCTTATCAACGATAGCCATCTTAATGTGACGCTCTTCGTCAGTGATGATGCAGAAACGCGTCATTTCAGATGCAGTACCCGCCGTCGTGTTGATCGCGATAAGTGGCATCATTGGTTTTGCAGATTGGTCTACGCCTTCGTAATCTGAGATTTTGCCGCCGTTAGAAGCAACAAGCGCGATACCTTTCGCACAGTCGTGTGGTGAACCGCCGCCTAGAGAGATAACGAAGTCACATTCGTTATCAGTAAGAAGTGCTAAGCCGTCGTTAACGTTGCTGATAGTTGGATTTGGTTGAGTGCCATCAAACACAACGGTTGCTACATCGCGCTCAGTGAGAAGGTCTTGAACTTGTTTGACTACACCGATTTGGTTAAGGATCTTATCCGTAACGATCAAACCTTTTTTAAAGCCTTGAGATTGGATGCTGTCTGCTGCGTCTTTCAAACAACCAGCGCCCATTAGGTTTACCGTAGGGATAAAAAATGCACTTGTCATATTGGATAGCTCCGTCGTTATTTTTAATAATCTTTCTTAATTTGCCATTTACTGTCGCACATTCGTTTCCAGATTGAAGTTGATCTAAAGCAAGTTTACCCACTTAGAGGTACTTGCAAGAGAAAAACTGTGACAGTGATCTTGTTGCACTGCGTATAAGTGCAACACTGATATAAAGTAGAACAAATATGAAACTATGGACGCAAACAATTGGCAGAAATTGACTTCTGACGCGGATATATCTCTAAATTCGACTAAAGTATAAAAAATCCCCATTAATAACTTAATTATCAATGGGGATAGGGAAGTGTTTTATAAGCTAACTACTAATAATTAAGCTATTTTAATCAGTTTTGATACTAACTTTTCGATACCTGAAGCCGCTTGAGAGATATTCTCTGCCAACATGTAAGCAGGGGTTGAAAGTACGAGGTGTTTTTCATCAAAAACGATGTCTTCGACAGGGCACGTGGTGTGTTCACCGCCCATTTGATTAAATGCTATTGAGACTGCCTCATCGTTGCCTACCGTTCCTTTCACGCCTTGCTCATAAATCATCGGAATAATGACAGGAGAAATACACAGATAGCCAGCTGGTTTTTTCGCATTAGCAAACGCGCGACAAGCTTGAGCTACGTGTGTGTTAATGGAGCACTCTGCACCTGAAACGGCGAAGTCGGTTAAGTTTTTCGCGGCACCAAACCCACCTGGAAGCAGTAGGGCATCGTATTCATCGACGTTAAGTTTGGCGACATCGTCAATATTTCCGCGTGCAATACGAGCTGATTCGATCAATACGTTACGTGTTTCATCCATTTCGTCACCAGTTAGGTGATTGATGACGTGGAGTTGGTCAATGTTAGGTGCAAAGCAGTGCCAAGTTGCACCTGCCTTCTCGATGGCGTAGAGCGCCAACACTGCTTCGTGGATCTCAGAACCGTCGTAAACGCCTGAACCACTTAAAATGACTGCGACTTTTTTCATGTTTGGATTCCTTTACTCTGAACGTTCCTTAGATTGCTCTTCGCTATCTAGACCATGCGTTTCCGAATGTGTTTTAACGTTTTCACTCTCGTTGTCATCTTCATCATAGTAGCGCACAACAAAGGGTGTAAGCATAACACTAGAGGGCAGAAAATGTTTCATATCGACTCCAACGGCTTAATAGAATGATTTTTATACTGATTTTTATAAAACAGTACGTTGAACCTGATCATTTTTGAGTTAAGCTGACGTTTCCTTTGGCATTCGTGAGTGGTAGGTCACATGAAATCAGTGCAATTTCGTTTCACACTTTATGGTTGTATCGCGATTCTCTCTTGGAGTTGTCTGCTTGGCATCGCGAGGTTGGTTACGGAGAGTTTAGGTCCTGTAGGCGGGGCAGCCATGTTGTACTCTCTTAGCTCTGTTTTCCTTCTTATCGTGGTCGGTATTCCAAAGTTGTCTTACTTTTCTCCCAAGTATCTTGCGCTTGGTGGTGCGATGTTCGTCTGTTATGAAATATTTCTCGCTCTATCTTTGGGATATTCCAACTCGCGCGCGCAGGCAATTGAGGTGTCGATTGTCAATTACCTTTGGCCCGCACTGACGGTTTTATTTGCGGTCCTTGGCAGCAATAAAAAAACAAACTGGTTGCTTTATCCCGCAGTTACGCTGGCGTTTGTTGGGGTTGCTTGGACTGTGAGCGGTGAGAATGGCTTATCCATAACTCAGATCATGTCCAATGTTAGTAGTAACCCTCTGGTGTATTTTATGGCTTTCGCTGGCGCGGTTATATGGGCTTTTTATTGCAACTTAACCCAAAGGCAGCAATCTAAACATAATGCGATTACCCTGTTTTTTATTGCAACAGCTGTTTCGCTTTGGGTCAAATACGCGTTTACGGATGAGCCACCAATGACATTCAGTTGGGAAGCGATGGGGTACTTAGTGGCCTCTGCGGCTTTAATGGCTGGTGGTTATGGTTTATGGAATATCGCGATCGTTGGCGGCAATATGGTTTTTCTCGCCACCTTGTCTTACTTCACACCCATTTTTTCCGCTTTATTTTCTTCCATTATTCTTGGCGTAACTCTGAGCCATAGCTTTTGGCAGGGCGTTGTGATGGTAACGGTGGGCTCGCTGATGTGTTGGTTAGTCACCAAAGAGAAGCGCGAAGCGGCTGGGTAAGTTACCAACGAGATCAGAGAATTTAAGTGAGCAACGAACAGATCTCCCTTGCGAGCTGTATTCGAATACGAAGCAACTAAATCGAAAAAATTAAAAAAGCTCCCGAGATTGGGAGCTTTTTATTGAGTTTTAACGGCTCTTTGGTGGCACTCTAATAAGCGACGTTCAAGTGTAGTTGAAGCTTGAATCTGTGCTTCGACAGTCGCTTGATAAGCTGCTTACGAGTGTGCTCTAGTGTATCAAGCTCCAATGTGTCGTCATCAATATGTACGTCCACATTTACTCGTAGCTCTTGGCCCACCTTCGTTACGCCAGCCAGTTTCAATTGATGCTCAGTTACTTTTTCAATCTCAAGAACATCTTTGCCAACGCTCTGACACAGCTCTTTGCTTGGTGCCATCATTAGTAGTTCACGTAAGGCACCTACTAGCATATCGAACGGTACTTTGAGGAAGTAAAAGCCCATTAAAACCATCATCATGGGGTCGGCATATACCGCATACTCAGAGAATGGCGTTAGTGAAACAGCCCAAGCCGAGATAAATCCTACGGTCACCGCCACACTCAACAAAGTATCCATTTGCCACTGTTTTTTCTCCGCTTCAATCAAGCCTGATGAGAAGCGGCGGCTGCGTTTCGCCATAAACCACCAAGCGTAACCACAACCGATAACATTCACGATGCCGAATAAGGTCGCAATAGAAGCATCGACCTCGCGACCTCCAGACATCAATGCTGATATCGCAGAGTAGAGAGAGAAGCTTACAACCACTAAAATGACGGCTGCTTTTATCGCAATAACGATTGGTTCTAAGACCGCTTTTCCAAATGGGAATACAGATTTTGAAGGCTTGTTAATATAGTAAGAAGCGGCCAGTGACAATAAAGTTAACAGTAAGCTGACCAAAGAGTAAACACCGTCAAACACGATGACAATTGATCCTACAAGCAAGCCAAGTACCATACCACCAGCAGCGAACCCAGATGCCAAAAGGGCTGAAATGGTTAGAATACGGTTTTCGTTTTTGCTTGTCCTGTCACACATAAAAGATGCCTTTGAATTTTAATACCTTACTATTCTTCGCTCATAAGGTAATTTAGGCAACCACAAAGTGACCAGTAACTAATCTAAAAAATTGCGTTTTTATTTATATTCCTATAAAACAATGGCTTACTGTTATTTTTTGGTGTCAGTAAAATTGACGCTCACTGATAAAATGTTTAGAAGTCAAATAAATACTCGCTCAATTTATCTGCTAACCACGTCATTGCTGGATGCTCAGTATGGCCGTTAGGTGAAAACATACAGTAGTCTTCTTGCGTCAATCCGTATGTGTGTTTGATAACGGCGAGCTTCTGCTGACGAAGGTAATGGCGGATTAATGGTTCTGGAAGCACGCCCCAAGCGTCTTCTTCTAAGATGGTGTTCAGCATGTAGTCAAAACTCGAAAAACCAATATATCGAGTCGAGAAAGGTTGCAGTTCAGGGTTGTCTTTCTCATTTAGGTACACCATTAGTGCTTGCATCTGACTACGTAGATCTTCGTCTGAGACACGGCGCATCTTACTTAGGCGGTGTTCTACACTGCATACTGACATCATACGTATCTTGCCTAATGGGTTATATACGATACGGGGATCGTCTACTCGCTCATAATCAACGCCGAAAGCAAAATCTACTTGGTGGGTACTGACCAAGTTGGCTAAGTCGCCACTGGATGCCAAGATTAAGTTGAAGGTTGTTGAAGGAAAGCGGTTATTCAATGTATGAGATAATTCTTGCCAGAGATCATCAGGTAAGGAGTCGTCACGTGCTACCCAAACTTCCGCGTTAAACCCTTCCGAGATTTGAGCGCAGGTCTTTCTGACCCGTTGTGCGATGATAAGTAGGTGTTCGCAATCTTTGTAAATGGCTTTCCCAGCTTCAGAGAGGGTGAGCTGGTTGCCAGTTCGGTTAAACAATTCAACGTCGAGATCTTTCTCTAATGCCTTAATCGACATACTGAGTTTGGTGCGATTGCAGTCGAGTTGCCTTGCCGCTTCAGAAACAGAACCACACTCAGCGATGGTGCAGAAGGCTTCTACTTGAGTTAAGTTCATGATTTGACACAACCAATAAATGAATTCAAATAATTTGGGTATTATGCAGATGCGCTCCCAAAGCCATGAAAGATTATCGAAAAAAACGCGAATCCGCCAGATAAGTCTATGGTCTTTTAACGGTTTTGCGGTAATCTATGTGGGTTACAAAAAGTGAACATGGAGGCCACGATGGCACAAGATTGGGACGGCTTAGCAAAAAACTGGGAATCAAATCCAGCAACAGAGCAATTTGCGCAGTCGGTGTTTGAGCAGTTACAACAGCTAACTCAGCTTGATGGCATTAAAGTACTAGATTTTGGATGCGGAACAGGGCAGTTAAGTCAACGATTGTCACCGATGGTTAAAGACATCGTAGCATTAGACGCATCGGAAGCCATGATTGAGGAACTCGATAAAAAAGAGCTCGTCAACGTAGAACCTGTGGTAGATGCACTATCTCGCGGCTTGGTTGCTCAGCACCCTGCGTTTCGTGGACAGTTCGACTTGGTGGTTGCATCATCAGTTTTAGCGTTCGTGGAAGACTTAGACGCGTCATTAACGATCTCGCATTCTCTACTTAACCACGGCGGCTATTTTGTTCATTTTGATTGGATTGCAGAATGTGAACAAGACGGTTTTACCCTTGCGAAGTCTGAGCGTGCACTGAAAGAAGCGGGTTTTACTGAAGTTGAATCGCGACACGTTTTTGACATTACATCTGATGGTAAAACAATGTCGGTATTAATGGGGCTTGGTCGTCGCTAATACCGCTGAATAAAGAACAAAAATTGACAAAAGCGAGCTAACAAGCTCGCTTTTTTCTTATCTGCTGAGGGTATGTGTAACTTCACTTGCTCTAAACAAGTCGTCATGGTGCAGGCAAGGACATACTCGAACAACTAAGTCTTCGGAGGTAATTTTTAGACGATTATCCTGCGTATCTCCTCCAGCACTTCAGGGTTGGCTATTGCGCCTAAATTTTCGACGTTTCGGTTGTTAACAACTTGCTTAACGGCTAACTCGACCAGCTTTCCTGAGCGTGTCTTAGGTATATCGCTTATTGCGTAAATCGCACTAGGTACATGCCTTGGAGAACATGCAGACTTTAGCTGTGCTTTGATGGAAGCGATCATCTCGTCATTGAGCTCTACCCCTTTGACTAATTGGACAAACAGCCATATTTGTTCGTTGCGATCGACTTCTTTTCCTACTGCGATCGAATCTAGAATACCGTCTATACAGTTCACTTGCTGATAGATTTCGGCCGTGCCGATTCTTACGCCACCGGGATTCAACGTGGTATCACTTCGACCATAAAACACGTATCCCCCAACGCTGGTCTGTTCAACATCATCGCCGTGGTGCCAAATATTGTCGAATTTATCCCAATAAGCGCGATGATATCTCTCACCGGTGTCGTTCCAAAAGCCAGTAGGGAAGTTGGGTAATGGATTGGCACAAACCAACTCACCGCGCTCTCCCATTACGCTATTACCTTGTGGGTTAAAGACTCGGACATCAACCCCTAACCCTGCTGATTGGCACTCTCCCCGATAAACGGGAGAAATAGGGTTGCCTAATACAAAGCAGCCACAAATGTCTGTTCCGCCAGAAATCGAGGCGAGGTGTACATCTTCTTTAATGTGCTGATAGACATAATCAAACTGTTCTGGATACAGAACAGAGCCAGTCGAACAAATGGTTTTCAGACTTGAAAATGCATCACTTTTCTGCGGAGAAAAAGATGCTTTTTCCAGCGCCTCTAGGTATTTTGCTGAGGTTCCAAATAGCGTCACTTCGGCTTGTTCTGCGAGGTCCCAGAGCACATTATGAGTAGGGTAAACAGGGCTACCATCAAAAATCACCAAACATGCACCGCTCGCGAGTGAAGAAACGTGCCAGTTCCACATCATCCAGCCGCAGGTTGTGTAGTAAAACACGCGTTCGTTCGGTTGAATATCGCAATGCAGTTGATGCTCTTTCAAGTGATTAAGCACCGTTCCGCCGACGGAATGAACGATGCATTTCGGTTTGCCTGTTGTGCCTGAAGAATAGAGCACAAATAGCGGATCGTTAAAATTCACACGAGTAAAAGGCAGCGCTTCGGGGGTGTATTGATTCAGGACATTTTGCCAATCTTGGGTGCAGACATCGCATTCAAAAATGTGTGGTTTAAGGTAGCTAATTTGGCAAACTTGTTTAAGACCATCAAGATGATCCGCAATATGCTGGTTTTTCTCAGACATATCGAAAGTTTTGCCATTGAATGTATAGCCATCACAAGTAAACAGGATTTTGGGTTTCACTTGACCAAAGCGCTCCAAAACGCTTTCGACGCCAAAATCAGGTGAGGTGGAAGTCCAGGTCGCCCCTAAACTGGTGGTTGCTAGCATAGCTATCACCGTTTGAGGTAGGTGAGGTAAATACCCAGCGACGACATCACCTTGCTTAATTCCACATTCTTTCAACCATTGCTGCACACTCGAAACTTCTTCGCACAATTGTTTCCAGGTGTAGGTCTGTTTTTCTTCACGTTCATTTTCAAACCAAATCGCGAGATCATCGGGTTGGTGACACGCGTAGGTTAGCAAATTTTCGGCGTAGTTAATTTGCGCGTTTGGGAACCATTTTATATCCCTATTTTCAACAGGTTGCTGCCAGCGACTTTCTGCTCGCTCTTTTATGGTCTCTCCCTGAGTGCCAATGACGTCGCAGAATAGCCAAACTTCCTGCCAAAATTTTTCTACATGATCGAGTGACCATTGATGCAGATCAGCGAAGCTTTCAAGGGTATTTCCTTGTCGATTAATGTGTTCAATAAACTGTGTAATGTTGGCTTCTTCGATACGACTTTCGCTCGGTTGCCATACTTTGCTGCTCTCGCGCATAGGTCCCTCTATAACAAAGTGATAACAGGTTTTAGTTTGAGAGGAATACACGATAAAGTCAAACAAGCCAGAGATTATATCGTGTCATAAAAATCATGCAGTTACGATGCGTTGTAAACAATATGTTACATCGGGATGATGCTGAGAAAATCGTGCAGGGATTGGAAGCTCTTAAGACTACAGATAGGCTTAATGTAAAGGATTTGTTAATGGAGATGAGCCATGACCCAGTATCGTTCTAAACCAGTAAACCAGGAAGGCAGGGTTGAATGGAGCCGTGAAGAAGACGCCATTTGGCGAGATTTGGTAACACGACAAATGGGTGTGATCCAAAACAGAGCTTGTGAGGCTTATTTACACGGTTTGACGCTGCTTGATTTACCTCAAGACCGCGTTCCTCAGTTACCAGAAATTAATCGTGTCTTGATGGAGACAACAGGTTGGCAAGTGGAGCCCGTTCCCGCGCTTATTGATTTCGACCGATTTTTTAATCTACTCGGTAATAAGCGCTTTCCAGTCGCCACATTCTTGCGTACAACAGATGAGTTCGATTACTTACAGGAGCCAGATTTCTTCCACGAAATATTTGGTCATTGTGCGATGTTAACCAACCCAGATTTTGCTGCATTTACCGAACATTATGGTCAACTAGGGCAAGCCGCTACCCCAAAACAAAGAGCCTATCTCGCTCGCCTCTACTGGTTTACCGTAGAGTTTGGTTTGGTGAAAGAAGGGGACAAAACCAAAATTTACGGTGGTGGTATTCTTTCATCTCCTGGCGAAACCCTCTACGCATTAGAGAGTGATGCAGCAATTCGCGACCCATTTGAATTACAAACTGTGCTGAGAACGCCTTATCGTATCGACATCATGCAACCGAAGTACTACGTGATTGATGACTTTTCTCAGCTTTTTAAAATCAGTCAGTTAAATTTATTGAAACAAGCCGATCTAGCGATTGAAGCTGGACTGCTTCCTCCACTTTTTGAACCAAAGGAACCTGCTCATGTTGAATGAACAAAAATGCGAAGCTTGTAGTATCGATGCCATTGCACTAAGCAAAGAAGAGCAACAGTCTCTGCTTCTGCAATTGTCTGATTGGCAGATCATTGAAAGAGAAGATATACCTCAACTAGAAAAGGTGTATAAATTTAAGAACTTCAAACAAGCATGGGCTTTCAGTAACAAAATCGCGGAACTGGCAGAAGATGAGTTCCACCATCCCTCTATTTTGTTGGAATGGGGTAAGGTTACCGTAACGTGGTGGAGTCACTCTATCAAAGGTCTGCATAAAAACGATTTTATCTGCGCATCAAAGTGTGACGCGCTAGCATCGGCAGAGTAGGACATTACCTCATACAAAAAAACGCCCGGCTTACGTCGGGCGTTTTGGTTCTAAATGACTTTTACATTACCTTATAGATTGATTCGGAAGACGGATGTCGTGCCCGATACCTCATTGCCAACGGCGATAAAATGACCACCATTACGGGTAAAGTAATTAATGGATTCTGGACCTAAATCGCCTGCTTTTGGATTGTATGTGTCGTTCATGCATTCGCCATCTTCGACTTCTGTACATACTGGCTGATTGTAATCACGGCGGTTGACGTAATGCATAAACTGCGCTTGTTTCGGGTCTGTGATGTCATAAATCATGATACCGCCTTGACGCTCCAAGCCGATAAACGCGTAATGACGACCGTTAATTTGTGCTACTTCAATCGCCTCTGGCTCAATACCTTTATCATCACTTCGGTCATCGCCACTATTATTGTTATCGTTGGTGCTGTTGAAGTTCTTGCCTTCATTCAGCAGCGCGATAGTCGCGAAATCGTCACCACTATCGAAGACCAAATTGCCGTTTTCATCCCAAATCGAGAATGAACGCGCGCCAAATGATTGAACATTCTCTTGTGCAGAAAGCGTTTGCTCCGGCTTAATCACTTTTAAACGCGCGAGTTGTTTGTTGTCTTTTAGTGCCTCTGCCAATGGGTGTTCTGCTGCCACTTTCAGCTTCTTACCGCGCACTTCATCAATATGGCTTAAACAGGTTCCTTGCTCAGATGTATATTCATCTGTACCGAGGTAATCGTCTTCATCCCACATAAAGCCAGCTTTGTCGCACAGTTCTTGAGTGGTTTTGAATTCGTACTCACGCCCGTCGCCTTCATTTGCCGATACGATGTAAGTACTCCCATTCACTGAGTAGCTGTCGATAGTGTCAGGCATAAATAAGCCAACCAGCTGTGGGTAGCTTTTCAAGTTCCCAATGATTTTGTCTTTGTTGGATGCATCGAGTTTAGCGCCCGACCAAGACTTCTCACCTAAGCCAACAATTTTTTCTACCGATTTGCTCTCTGGATTGACGATTGCCATGGCGTTATTTTCTTGTAGCGCGACATAGATTTTACCGTTATCTGCAAAAGTGAGGTATTCAGGCTCTAGATCTTGTGCGACGGTGGCGTTTGGCCCCGAAATACGCACATTCATTGGGAGCTCTGCTTTTCGTGAACCATCAAATTCGTTAAAGCCAATTTGTGTCACTTCTGCTTGAGTAACACCAAGGCTCAGATCGATCAAAGTGATACTACCTTCAGGGTCAATGCTGTAATCGCTGTTTGGTTCTCCTTCATTAGCGGTTGCGATGTATCGGCCATCTTTTGAGAAGCCAACCATGTCTGGCAATGCGCCTGTTGGGAAAGTCGTGACTAATGACAAATCGTCGGAGCGGTACAAGCCAACAATACCATTCGCTTGTTTATTACTGTTTTCAATCGCAACTGCTACCAAACCATTGAATACAGCGACACTGTTTGCTGCGCCAATTTCAATGCCTGCTGCTTCGCCAGCGCTGTTGAGATCGATGAATGCGCTTTGCGTTGGTACGCCGTTGTCATCCATAGACATTACATCGACACGTTTTGCTTGAGCATTAACCACATAGAGCTTATCTGTACAGGCGTCATAACTGACGATTTCAGCTGCCGATGTGTCGAATGGTGCATCAGCAACGGATGTTCCGATAAAAGTTAAACCTTGAATTGACGTTTCCCCAGTAACGGGTGCAGTGGTAGGTTTGCATTGTGTAGCGAATGAAGCCACGGTATCTTCGGGTTGTGATGAACACGCGATGGCAAGTGATGACAATGCGAGTGCACCGATTGCCTTTAAAGGGGTGATCATGATATCTCCTTATCAATCCGATAGGTTGTCAATCAGCATGGGTTTTATGCTGCTGTCCATTTCCGCAACTGGAATGATAGAGCGCTGAATGACGTTTGATTTGGTAAGGCTCTGAATATATGTATGATTGATGACTCTTATATTGGCTTTTTATGAAACTAATGTGTCATCAATATGATGAAATAGGGATAGAGGAATAATGGAATTAAAATCGTTTTTAGATTTATTGGCAGCGTCACCAGAGCAGGTCGAATTTGAAGCAACGATGGCGGTGATCGAAGATAACTATACGTTTGAGCCAACCGCTTTTGTAAATGGTGAGACACAAAACAATGCAGGCGAGAACAACGGTTCGTGTAAGATCTTCGCTTTCGGTTTGCTAAACAACCTAGACAAAGAAGCGACGCTAGCCTGCTTTGGCCGTTTTTATCGTGAAGATGTATTGCAGCATCCAGAGAACAGCGATCACCAGAATATTCGTAATTTTATGGTGACAGGGTGGGAAGGCATTAAGTTTGAAGCGTCCGCTTTAACCGCTAAATAAACACCAGTCAGAAAACGATGATCAGTAAGCCAGTCGTATTACGCGACTGGCTTTTTTTCTAGACATTTTCGGCACAAACACAGCTGGTTGGCGCTTGGCTTGGGTAAATCACGGGTTTCAATAGTAAAGCACCAGCATGTCTCTTTGCCTGCGGCGATATCACAATGGGCTTGAGTCCCGCACTCAGGACAACTATGCGTTGAATCTTCTCCTGCGATTTGTTCGATAATCGCATCTCGTTGGAGATCGGTTTTGTCTTTCCATTGGATGATTTCATCCATCGTCCGGTGACAACCAGAGCATATTCCGGCGTTATTTTTACATGCTGCTCGACAAGGTGACTTCATTGCTTTCTCGTTCTCATTTTTTATGCCGCGTACTCTAGCACAAAGCGAGTCAAGGCCGCCAAAATAAACGTGACTGCGATTTGCTGGTGAGGAGGGAGAACCAGTGTTATCCTTGCACGAGTTACCTTAACTCTCTGTCACTTATGTTAGAAAAAGAAAACCTCATTAAACTCGCTAGAATGCAAATGCCATTTGGGAAATATGCAGGGCGAGTGTTAATCGACCTGCCTGAAGAATACTTACTGTGGTTTGATAAAAAGGGCTGGCCAAGCGGCGAGCTAGGGGATTTGCTCAAGCTATGTTTAGCGCTCAAAATTGAAGGCTTAGATAGTGTCGTGAAGCCTTTGAAGCGCATGTAATTAGCTACAGAAACGCCCACTCTTGATGAAAAGACTTATTATGAATTTTGATATCGATGCACTGAAACACCACCAATTGGTCGAAGATGGTAAATTAGAGGGATGTTACATTCATCAGCCAGCTCAAGGTAGCCAGCAAGATGACAAAGCTGTTTTGGCAGAGTGCCAAGCGTTGGAAAAGTTGGGATATAAGGTAATACAGGTTAAAGCTAAAGGCGGGACAACAACGTTTGCTGAGGCGATGCAAAAGCTTGCGAAGGAAACTGGTCACCTGCCTAAGGAGTAAGTGAGTGTAACCTGCCACAGCCTCCCTAGTTATTCCACGATAACATGTGTTTTCATTCAAAAGAGCCAGACCGTTAGGCTGACTCTTTTTTGCTCCAGACCCGTTGAGAGCTTAAACATTGATCGTATCAATAAAGTCCGTCAGCAGAGAAACCAGTTAGTTGCATAAATAACGAGAAGGACTAGAAGACCTAGAAGGAATGGGAAGGTTAGCATCATTGCGAACTTTTTCTTGAAGCTTGGTTTATCGAATACCACGCCTTCGGCCTCCCTTACTCTTCGCTCTTCATCAAAATGCCATTTAATAGCTAAGTAGGCTCCAATACCTAGTACAATAAGCTTAAAAGCGCCAGCAAAGTACGGAAAGAAGTTAGCCCAACTGTCGTTCATTATCCATCTCTCTCAAATTAAATATGGGCTTTACGGTAGCAGAATCCAAGGCTCATGTTTAGTGCGCTCCCAAAGTCAGGTGCCCTGGCTAGCACAAGCCTACAGCTCGAGCTAGCTGACCACAACTCTCTTTACAATATGCTTAGTTATTAATGATTTAATAGAAAAGGACTAGAGCATTTATATCCAGAGGCGTGTCTGTATGGTTTGTAACGTCTTTGCCCCATTCCAATTTAGCTGGTTTGCTCGTCTCTTTGCCTAATAGTTCCCATTTATAATGATCTTGCGTGGTTCAAGGCCCATTTCATCCAGTGTTACCGTTGTCAGCCCATCGACATGTGCAGTATAGGGTCTGAGTTTTGAGTGGATACAATCTTCTCGGATTAGCCACCATATCGTTCACCATGACCAACAGCCAAGGTCAGGTCACGCGTTTGTCTCACAGCCTAAAATTGCAAGTGAGAACCGCGGTCACAGTAAAGAATTTGTTTTGTATCATCTTGGGTTTGCCATCATGCCAAGATTTTTGATGGAGAAAGAGTTAGCTCGAGGAGATTAAGTTCGCATCCTATTTGATGTACACGACTTGGAGAACCCGACTTATGCGGGTACTACTAACTACTAACTACTAACTACTAACTACTAACTACTATAATAGAAAGCTTCGATGCCGCTTCGAGTTGAGTTCTTGAAGAAAAAGGCCGGTGCGTTTGAATAGCATCGAACGCCACCTATTAAACGCAGTATTCCCGAAAGCAAAGCCCACCGAAAAGCGGGCTTTGTTCTCTTTTAATAACGAGAATAATAACTAGTAGTTAGCTTGAATGCTGACACCGCTATAGTTTGAGTAACCTTGAATCATGACGTGATAACGTCCACTTTGTGTCGCGCTGACCGTACATGTTTCATTGTTACCGTATTTGAAAGGTCGGCAGTCCCATGCGTTCAGTGCTGGTTTTGCACCAAAACGGAGATACAGGTCCGCATCACCGCTGCCACCATACATTTGTACGGTTAAGCGCTGCCCAGCTTCTACATCAACATAGTAATACGCGACTTGACCGGTTGAGCCACTTAAACCGCTCACTGGCACACCCGAGGTTAACTTACCTTCTGGATCCGGTGTTGGAGCTGGGCCACCACAGTCTTGGCCACAATCAGCATCCGTTAAGCTATAAAGTAGCTTGTTCACGCTGCCTCTTGTGTCCGTCACCTTTCCGCTAGTTGCGCGACTAACGATCAAGGCCTCTACTTGGCTTGGAGATAACGAACTGTTTTCTTGAAGATACAGTGCTGCTACACCCGCTACATGTGGCGTCGCCATCGATGTACCACTAATGGTTTTGTAACCACCGTCATACCACGCAGATTTGATTTGTGAGCCTGGCGCAAACACATCCACACAACTGCCCCAGTTTGAAAAACTCGAACGTGCATCCGTGCTGGTGGTCGAGCCGACAGTTACACCAGTAGCAACGCGCGCTGGAGAGTAGTTACACGCATCGGCATTGGAGTTACCTGCTGCAAGCATAAAGCTGACACCTGACTGAACCGCACTTTGCACCGCGCTATCGAGAGCTACAGATTGACCGCCACCTAAACTCATATTGGCAACTGAAGGTCCGGAAGCGTTCGCAGCCACCCAATCCACACCGGCGATAACACCAGACGTAGACCCCGATCCGCTACAGCTCAATACTCTCACGCCGACAAGGTCGACGTTTTTCGCAACACCATACAAGCTGCCGCCAATGGTGCCCGCCACGTGTGTGCCGTGTCCATTACAGTCACTTGTATCTGCATCATTATCGACAAAGTCATACCCAGAAACCGAGCGCCCACCAAACTCAACGTGTGCATTGTTCACACCAGTATCGATAACATAAGCCGTTACACCAGTTCCATCAAAGTTGGCACTGTAGTTGTTATCGAGTGGCAAGTTACGTTGGTCGATTCGGTCTAGTCCCCAAATGGCATTGGTCTGATTTGCGTCTGCCGAGACTATTGGGTCAAGCGATAGGATTCTGTCTTGCTCAATGTAGTCCACACGAGGATCAGAACGCAGATCTTTTAGTTGCTCAGGGCTCAAGTTAGCGACAAATCCACTTATCGAGTGGTCAAAAACCGACTCCACTTGTATCGAATACAAACCAGACATGCGGTCTACAGACTGTTGCGTGAATTGCTCGAATTCTGTTGAGTTGCTCGCCATCATTTGCGGTTGTTGAAATACCACTATATAGCGATCTGCAATGGCGATGTCGTCCGGTGCAAGCATTAATGTGGCAGGCAATGTGTCGGGAGCTTGTTGTAACTCTGCACTGTCCGCAATCTCATTGGGTTGCGAAAAAGCGAGAGAAGAATGAAAACAGAGCGCGGAGGTGATACAACAACTTAGTAGTTTCTTTAACATAAAATGTTCCTTGAAATCATAGTCTTGTTGATTTTACCTAGTACCAAACTGTCAACACGAAAACACAGACAATCAGCGTAGTACGCTCAATACGTGCTGCAGTGACGTTACACAAATCAAACTAGACAATGAGTAACCATATGCATAATTGATAATAATTCGCATACTCAGAAACATGATCAATAACTAAGCTTTATTGAAATTGAAATGCAAAGATTCATTTAGATTTAGAGCAAAATCCCTAAAATAGAATAATTCTACACACCTGGCTTATTGCCTGTTATATGCACTATTCTTACCGATAATTTACGCAATAAAAACCTAACTATCCTTTCATTGGTCATGACTCAAATTGGTTGATAGATGTTAATATAGCCACCTGGTTTCTGATGTTTTTTAACTCATGGCTACTATCTAAGTTCAATGTCGTTTCTGTAATAAAACAGAGCCCGTCCGTGAACATGGAAAAGGGCATTCTGGCTTTCCTCGTTTCAGGTGTATCGAATGTCGAAAGGGCTTTCAACTCGATTAAGTTTACGAAGCCCGCAAGCCAGATGTAAAAGAAAAAATTGTCGATATGTCAATGAATAGCTCTGGAGTTAGGGAAACAGCACAAGTGTTGAATGTCGCATACAACACGGTATTGAGCACTTTAAAAAAATCTCGCCAAGGTAAGTCACCTCAATCCCTTTCGATAGAGCAAATATAAGACTAATTTGTAAACTTGAAAGGCTAGCTGCATTGGTTGAGGAATATGAGGAAAAACACTTCCCCATTTAAGAACTGCAACACACCTTTGCTCCATTATCGGCCAGAGTAAATACTCATTCACATACTGTTAATGTGCTTTTGCCTTACTAAAAGTTATCCATTCTTCTAATGCTGTTCGTTGTGAATCCCCGTGTTGTATCACGGGGGTAAATTCGACCTAGCTATTAGCTCTCGCTTGCTCCTGAACTACTTCCGCAATATACATTACCTCTGGGTCTTTAATATATGCCGATTTATTTTCATTCTTTTTTTTGTAAGTGTTCACCAAGCCCCTATTGACAGAAAAAGTGTGACACTCAGCACTTGATCCACTTTTTACTATTGAGTGATCATTCCAGTGCTTCATCCTGTTTGTTATGAGCAGAAAGAAAACCCCTAAATTTCAAGAGGAACCACCCGTAGCCTCTGACCTTAATGAAGCAAACGCACTGATTGAAGAGTTGTGGGAACAGTTGCGCCACCTTACCGATAAACAAGCAACTCACTCAAATAAGAAAATCTTCTACCGAAAGTTTAAGTAATTGTGAGTCATTCAAATTAAGCTCATTGGCTTTGAGCTTTACAAGATTATATCCTACTAAATAACCTGAATACTTAGCATACTGCGACTCATCTTTTCCAAGAAAATAAGTTTCAAAGCAGAAACTATCTTCTTTAAGCATCTTATTCATTTCACTATATATATCCATCCAGCGTTTATCATTCATCTCCTTCAAAAACGAAGGTGGATTACCTCCGTTGAAGTTCCTTTCGAAAAAACAAGCCAACCCTTCTGTTATAATGTTGTCAGCAAGTGTTTCTTCTACACCATAAATTCTAGTCCTAGCACAATGGTGAATCTCATGAGCTAAGACTGATGCTAGTTCTTCTTCCACAATTGATGCCAAGTCTTTTCGTTCACAGTCAAGTAAGATTTCCACTCTAAACGGACTCAAAGAGTAACCACCAATACCTGTAGGTATTTTTTCACCATAAGCTGATGTAATAGTAACATCAATATCACTAACGTTAAAAAAACCACTAATCTTTTCCATTGCATTTATTGCTTTCACGGTGATTAAACTATATAAATCATAACTTATCTTATTATTTGAGTTTAATATTGTGATATTACTTTCGTAGTTCATACACTTCTACTTTATCCGAAAGGTAAAATTCAAACTAATTCTTTTTTCATAAACAGGCGAAACACTATGCAGTGACTGCAAAGTTGATTTAAATGCTATAAGCCTGTTTTCTATAGGTTGAGCTTTATAGCCTGACTCAAAGAACTCACCATTATCTAACCAGAATTCAAAATATCCAGAATTTATAGTATTACAATAAAGAATTGCAATTATCTCTTGATACTTATCGTTTTTGGAAAAGTCGGTATGTATATGAATCCCCTTATGCCCTTTATCTAAGATACGGAGCGTTGGTAATTGTTCACTAGACAACTCTAAATTAACTGAAAAACTATTTTCAAGATGTCGCTTGATATAACTTATAATGTTTTTTACAATAGGCCCTTCAGACAGATAGAAAATATACCTGCCATCACTTATTCCTGAACCTTCCATATCAATAATTTTAGAATAGCATCCATCATTAGATATTCCATTAAAAACATTGGACGGCAGAAAGTCTTTTGAGTCTAAATATTGAATATCCATTACTTCATTGCTTCCAAAAAAATTGATAATCCCTTTCTTCAGGAGAAAACCTTATCTCTACAGAAGATACTCCTTCAGGTATCATAACAAAAGTATTCTTCCAATGAGTACTATCATCATGATGACTGTTAGTTAACAATATATTATCAGATAACTTAGCATCAAAAAATATTTCAAGGGCATTATATCCACATGGAACTTCAATATTTTTCGAAAAATATGATGATGTTGACTCACCAAGAACAAAACTAGCTAAATCTAATTCTCCACTTTCACTATCAACAAAGTTTATATCTAATTCGTTGATTTGACCACTCATTACATCAAGAATTCTTTTATTTAGAACTTCTTTAATATCTTCATCATTGTCAAATGCAGAACTAAAAACCTTCAAGTTAGAAAGAAAACCTTCTGTTACATCTTTAGAGTTTATGAAACGACACTTTATATCGATACTACTTGGAATAAATGATTTAATAGATTCGTGACGTACCTTCATATCTCTACAAATCTCAACTATGAGCTCTTCTAACCCCACGCTGCCAATTGTTTCTGTAACTACTACTGTTGGTTGATCTAGAGATGTATGCCAAGAAGATGCATTAATAATTTTATAACGGTTAAAAGATATTGACTCTGAAAATTCAGAAACATTTTTAAAATACTCTATTGATGAAATGTTTTTTACTCCAACTTTGTGAGCAAAAAATGATAGTATGCCCGTACCCGAGCCAAGATCAACAACGTGGTCATTGGGAGAAAGGACACTTTCCATAGCTAAACGATATTTTTCTAGTCTGATAGTATCATTTAACATTTCAAAATGATGATCTAAAGGGAAATGCATACTACTCTCCTTTTAGAAGCTTGAGAAATTCGATATCGACTTTTTTCGGAGGTAGACATGGAACAAACAAAGATGTCGAAAAATTTATTTTCCTAGTTTTCGATGTTAATTCATTTAGCTCAAACCATTCTGTTCTCTTGGGTTTATTTATTCCATCTGATGACTCACACAACGCTATCCTATGATTAGAAGGAAATTGAGACATTAACTTTTCTTGTAGAACATCTATTCTGTTATCTTTTGATGGATCAATAAAGTTTGTTCTTGACGTTCCAACAGAACATACGTGGTATATAAAGTAATTAATACTAGGTTCTATTGTATGCTCAAAAAGAATAAATCTATTGGCATCTACGATTGCAGAGCCTCTCTCCAATGGGTCTACTGCAAGGTCATTGAGCATGGTATCAAAGCTTGATATGGCACTATCCACTTCTAAATCAAAGTCGTGTTCACTTTTGTTCTCTTCTAGCCATTGAACTACCGTAACACCTATCCTTGGATGACCAGGAACGATGAAAACTACATGTTTATAATTTTTAAGTGTACACAAAATATTTTGATAGAATCTATCGTAGTTTTCAACATCTTTAGCACCGTCATAATATTCTTGTGTAATATCCAAAATTTCTGCAGATGACTCTCTTCTTATTAGTTTATCTAAATCTTTACAAGACCCAATTATTATTACATAATCTGCATTTCTTATTTTCTCAAGCCCACCAACAGTTAAATCTCGGATAGCGATTATCCCTTGACCAATTACGGAAAGTTTCGTTTTCATTATTTTCTCTGTTTATATACCAGGTGTTAACAATGCTTAGACATGCAACACCTGATTTATTAGTTGTCAATTAATTAGCTTAATCACTAATTACTCATCAGAATTGTAATTCTTCTCAATTGCTTGAATTTCAGAAACTATCAATTCTAAATCTGAAGGAATTGCAGCCATACAACGCGGTCTGTTTGGACGGGGCATTGCGACTTCATTGATATTCTCAACTATATTATCAATATCACTTGGAATTGAAGCCATACAACGTGGTCTGTTTGGACGAGGCATCGCGACTTCATTGACACTCTCAAGTATATTGTCTATATCACTTGGGATTGATGCCATACAACGTGGCCTGTTTGGACGAGGCATCGCGACTTCATTGATATTTTCAACTATATTATCTATATCACTTGGGATTGATGCCATACAACGTGGTCTGTTTGGGCGAGGCATTGCAACTTCATTGATATTTTCAACTATATTATCTATATCACTTGGGATTGATGCCATACAACGTGGTCTGTTTGGGCGAGG